>NZ_CP096884.1:1261014-1576267 GCF_023273855.1 Seonamhaeicola sp. ML3
TAAGTTACGTTTCAAAGAACCATTAAACCTATTTCCTTTGACTTTTTCACTTTCAAAAACAAAATCAATATCATACCATCGAGATAATACTTTAACGATATCGCTTAACGGCATCTTTTCAAAAGTGAATATGCCTTCTTTCCAAGATATTTCATTATAAACATCTACTAATTTAACATCAATATTATTGGTGTTAACATCTAGTATTGATTGTTCTGATGGTTTTAAAACTTGATTTGTTCCCTCTACGTTAACAGTAACTTTACCTTCTACTAAAGTGGTAAATACCATAACCTCGTCTTTGTAGGCTCTTACATTAAATTCTGTACCCAAAACTTCGATATGTTGAGATGCATTTATAACTTTAAACTTATCGCCATTATGATTTGAGCTAGGGGAAATATCAAAATAGGCTTCTCCATATACAAGCTCTACTTCGCGTGTTTGTCCTTTTATAAAGTTTTTAGGGTATTTTAATTGCGTCTCGGAATTTAACCACACCTGTGTACCATCAGAAAGTAGCACACGAAACTGCCCGCCTCTTGGAATAGTTAAATAATTATAAGCTAACTTGGCTTTATTTTCATCAATGGTATCATATATAATCTCTTCTCCATTACTGTTCACATCTTTAGTTTTGAACTCCTCACCTTTAACCAACTTTACTTGAGATCCATCCTCTAGTGTGAGCACTGCCTTATTTGTACCATGATAGATTTTTGAATCTACAACAACTGGGGTAAGTTGCTGTGATTTATCTTTCGTGTCTCTGCCAATAAAAAAGTATGCTGTTGAAATGAAAAGTATAACTGCCGCAGCATATTTCATTACATTACGTCTTAATGACAATCGCTTATCCTTCTTAATCTTTATTAATAGGTTGTTCTTGGTTCGTTCGGTGTTGAATTCTTTCATAAAATCATCAACTAAATAGTTAATTTCTATATAATCATTCAGTAATTGATCATACTCACTTTTATCATACCATAAATTCAACTCATCCCATTCTTTTTTATTAATAGATTGGTTTAAAAACTTTATGATAAGTTCCTCTATATTTTTTGGTATCATTTTTAAAGTTTTATATATATTACATTGCTCTTTTGTAAGACCCCCAATATTTCATGTCTTTTTTTGATTTTATATTAAATTATTTGACATATTTAGGGCATATTAATATTTTTAGATAAAATATCTAGTGTTTGGCTATTCATACATTTTTTATGGGACCAATATTTGACGACAAACCAGAATTCATTTTCAGACTAAAAAAGGGAGATGAAGAAGCGTATGAAAATCTTGTAGATAAATATAATAGTAAGTTATGTCTATATGCTAATAGCCTACTTAATGACATCCCCCTATCTGAAGATATTGTTCAAAATTTATTCATTAAGATTTGGGAAAAAAGAGATAATCTTAGAGAAGATTTATCACTTAAAAGCTACCTATACAAATCTGTATATAACGCCTGTATCAATCAATACAAAAAAAACCAAGCATTAACAGCTCTAGAGAAGAAATATGTCGAAGGCTTAAACCATATCGTCGAAAAAAAAGACGATGATACTCTAGACAAATTAAAACTAAAAGTTAAACAAGCCATTGATAACTTACCGCCTAAGTGTAGAGAAGTTTTCGTTCTTAGTAAAAAAGATGGTTTAACGAATATAGAGATTTCTGAATATCTTAATGTTTCAGTTAGTACTATAGAGAGACATATAACCATCGCTTTCACTAAAATTAGAGCTGAAGTAGGCAGTAAAACCGAGTTGATATTATACCTGTTGTTTGCTAAAAAAATTCAAATATTTAATAGCTCTTCATAAGTTTTTAGGCAAAATTCCTGTAGAGTAAACCTATTAGTTTTGTTATTCGATAGTATTTCAAAATAAACGAGAAGTATTTGAGTTTTTTATAGAAATGATTTTTGGATTTTAATTTATACAGATAAACCAAAAAACCTATTATACCTGAGAGCACAAAAAAAGCCCAAACTACATCTGTAATTTAGGCTTTTTGGTGGTCCCACCTGTTCTACTGTATTATATATCAATATAGAGTAATGTGCAGTATTATTGAGTTTTTACTTTACTTGCTTTTAGGTGAAATTACCATATAGAGTATTATAATTGTACAAAGGTTTGAGCATCATTTTTAAATTCTAAGTTCACTAAAAATTAATCTTCCTTTGGCAAGGAGGCTTTACATTTGTTAAAATCTTAGTTTTACTTCACCCACGAAGTAAACATCCAGTTACGCTTTTCTAAATGCCTCATAAAGTCAGTAATGATTTGTTCCGTAACATTGTCTCCGATGTCTAAAGAGGCTGTAACGACATCCAGCATGCTATCGTGTAGTATATGGTAATCCATTAGTAACTCTTCCACCATTTCTATAGAAGTCTTTTCTGTATTGGTTTCTTGTACTTTAGACCTTTCTAATATAGCTGCCATATTCATGCTAGGCTTCAATCCAAAAGACCTGATTCGTTCTGCTAGTATATCAATGTGCTCATTTGTAATGTTATATTCGTTTTCAAATTCTTGGTGCAATTCAAAAAAATCACTTCCCACAACGTCCCAATGAAAATTTCTCATCTTCAAATAGAAAATTGTGTAATCTGCCATTAGTTGACGAATTTTAACTACAATTTCGGTAGTTTCTAAAAATGTAAATCCTAATTTTTTAAAAGGCTTTAGTCGTTTCTTTTTATTTATTGTTTCCATAATTTCTAATTTTTTTATAATTAAACGTTCATTTTCATCTGAATGAGCTGCTGTTAATCTGCACTCATAGTTATTGCTTCATTGAGATGTTCCATTTTTTCGTTATTCCCAAATTTTAAAGTCCTAATAGGAAAAGGAATATTAATATTATCTTTTTCAAATGCTTTTCTTATTACCTTGATGGCTTTACTCTTTGACCTTAGCTTTTCTAATGCGCTTTCGGCATCTATCCAAAATCGGCATAAGAAATTAATGGAACTATCTCCAAAAGAAGTATAATAAAACTCAACATCGTCTGCATCAAGGACTTGTTCGAAAGCATTGGCAATAGAATTTTTTGTCACATTTTCTACGAGTTCCAAATCAGATTCATACCCTACTCCACATTCAACCATTACACGCATTTTGGTTGTAAGAGAATAGTTCTTTAAAGGGCTTTCCAAGATAGTTTTATTGGGTATGATTACTATGTTGTTATCAGCTTCTTTTAACGTAAACTCTCTTAAATTCAAATCAATTACTTCACCTGCGAAACTATTGGTCTCAACCCAGTCTCCCAAACGAATCTTTTTCCTAAACGATAATATTATACCTGCAATGGTGTTTGACAGCGTGCCCTGAAGAGCCATACCAATTATAATACCCGCAATACCTGCACCTGTAAGTAATGACTTTAGGGTTTCATTTAAATTTAGTGCTCCAAGTGCCAAGAAGAGGCCCAGTATTACAACTACTGTTGAAGCTATCTTTGCTATAACAGTTGCAACAGACTTTTTTGACACCCTATTTTTTAAAAGTTTTATAATCATCTTACTAAAAAACTTAGATAAGTAATAGGATGTTAAAAGAACAGCAAGTGCCATTACAATATTAGGGATACTATCTATTAAAACATTTAACCAATGGTTTAATTTATCGGCTATTGTGCTTGATATCTCAGATATGTTACTTTGCATTATCTTTGCTTTTTAGTATTTATACAAAGATATTTAGGAAGGAGTGTGTAGGTTTGCTCAAATCATCAAGATATTAATCCATTTCTAATTTTGAGAAAACTTTAACAGTGTAATATTAATAAAATAGAACTATTGCTGCTTTTTCAAGTTAAGTTCTCATTACCTGTTTTTTTAAATAGTCACTAGGTCTTATACCGTATTTACGCTTAAAAATTTTTGAAAAATAACTTCTACTACTAAAACCTATGGCGTATACAATTTGTGTAATATTTAAATCGGTAGTATCCATTAAATCTCTTGCTTCTTCAAGTCTTACATGCCTAATATATTCTGTTACCGTTCTAGAAAACAAATGCTTAAACCCCTCTTGAAGCTTAGTATGGTTTAAACCACATTTTAAGGCTAAATTATCAACATTTTGGTCTTTAGAAACATCCTTAAGAATATACTTGGAAATGCGTCTTACTGCCAAAAGTTCCCGTTTTGTGAGATTCGTATTTCTCTTTGACTTTTGCATGTCCTTGCTATGGTGCTCTAGATGTAAGGCTAAAATCTGATAGACAATACCCTCTATTAAAAGAATACGCATCATTCCTGATTGTTTTATATCACTCAAAGATTTAACCAATTGAGCCAATTTTAAATTATATGAGCCAAAATAGGAAAATACGTGCTCGTGATGCTCATCGTGAAATACACGATACAAGTTTTGGTTGAGTACAGAGGCATCATTAAGGCGTTTTTTTAAAAATTTAATTCTACTGACCTGTACCAAGGTAATATGTAATTTTTCATCCTTAGGAAAATACCCATAATTGTAACCGCCATCTTTACTTGTTATAATTATAGGTCGTAGAGCTTCAAGCTTTCGATTAGCGTCTTCTTTTTCAAACCTATGATAACAATAGCCATTTGATATGTATGTAAAGTGAATGGGGTTAAATTCTGAAGTATCCATGACTAACATTATTTCATTAAAGAAAGTAATATTATATTCCAATAGGCTTCCTCCCCATTCAAAAGTTAAAAATCTAATGCTTCCTTTTGCCATTTGGCTGGAAACATTTAAGACATACTCACCCCAACGACCAGAGATAGTACCCCCAATAACCTCCTGGATTTGCCTTACCGTGCCCGCTGTATCTTGTGCCGTAATATTTATAGTTGTCATTTTATAGATAGCTTAATATATGTAAAAATACAGCTTTGAACTAAAAGTACATTGTAAATTCTTATCATGCCATGTTTTGAAATGAACTCCAATTTCAATATCTTTTGAATATAGAATTTATCAAAAAAAGAGAAGCACTAATTAACTTATGAAATTATTTAAACCACTGAGGCAATTATTAAAAAGTGATAAATCTGTTATCTTATTTCTAATTGGCGGTTATTTTTTCTTGTCGCTTCTATGCTTCCTTATTTTAATGTTGCCTTTTTGCAGAAATAACAACATTTCAATAATAGATCACATATTCTTTTCAGTGTCTTTGGTTAGTACAACAGGTTTGGCACCGTTAAATTTTGCAGAAAGTTATTCAATGGCCGGACAAATCATAAGTTTATTTTTTATTCAACTAGGGGGAGTTGGCTATATGGCATTGAGCTCGTTTGTAATTTTAAAACGCCACAACAAAGTACCTCTAATTTCGGCAAAATTACTACGATTGGAATTCAATTTACCGCAAAAATACCCGCTACTGGCTTTTATTCATAGTGTTTTTATTTTCACTTTTCTCATAGAGTTTATAGGTGCCATTTTTCTTTATATCGGTTTTAAACAGGAGGCCGTTTCTCAACCACTTTGGCAAGCCATTTTTCATAGTATTTCTGCTTTTTGCACCGCTGGTTTTAGCCTTTTTGAAAATTCTATGACACCATTTTCCAATAACGGCTACATTACTAATACTATTATGGTATTATCGCTTTTAGGTTCTATTGGTTTTATAGTATTACTAGATATTTGGTTTAAACTAAGGCAGAAAAAAGCAAAAATCACACTGACATCAAAAATTATATTACTAGCTACTTTTGTTTTTATTGTCCTTCCTACATGTTTAATTTACAGTTCAGATTCAAATTTACAAAGATTAGGCTGGGAAGGTTTTAGGCTTGCGTTTTTTCAGACAGTATCTGCCCACACCACAGTAGGATTTAACAATCATGATCTAGGAACATTAGGTATCCCAGCAATTTTCGTTTTTATAATTGTTATGGTAGTGGGTGCTTCACCAGCAGGAACCGGAGGTGGTATAAAAACCACATCTGTAACTGCGCTCTATGCAGTGTTGACAGCAATATTAAAACGCCGCAAACGTATTACTTTTTTATCTAAGCTGATTCCATCATCAAAAATATATCTTGCCATAGCGTCAGGGATTTTTTACGCCTTAATTCTTATAATCGGAATTTGGACAGTGCTGATAATTGATGGCAATAACTTTTCATTGTCCGAAATTGCTTTTGAATGCAGTTCAGCTTTGAGCACGGTAGGACTGTCAACGGGAATTACGGGCACCCTTTCTAATACAAGTAAAACTATTGTGGCATTATTAATGTTTATTGGTAGGCTTGGTGTTCTCACTTTTGGTTTTGCATTAATTACCAAATCGCCCTTGCTTGATGACAATATTGAAACCGAAGATATTGCTATTTAATATTCCTGTCATTAAAAAATGATATTTATTCAATCTACTTTCTAAGGTTCTATTCAAATGAAACTTGATTATAAAACCCTTTTTTATTTTATGATTTGTATGTTTTGCCATTCCTACTCTAAAAATTAGAAAAAAGATAAACATTGCAAGGATAGGTATTGTAAGCTGAATTTTGCCTTTTTTGTGATACTATACCAGACTAAAAAAAGCCCAAACTACATTTGTAATTTAGGCTTTTTGGTGGTCCCACCTGGGCTCGAACTTTTCTACATAAACACCTATAAAATAATTATTTATGTTTTTACTTGTCATATTCATTCCTTTTTTACCCCCTTAAATTAAAAAGCAGAGAAAGAATCAAGCTTTTACTATCTCATAGTCAGAATAAAAAATTTTATATGATTTTTCTTTCGCTATAATTAATAAATTTATTAGCTTTATCACCTCTCCTATTTTATTGCTTTTTAGCATAGAATCCACAATTTATTTGTGGAAACGAATAGTAACATTTTTATTAAAATTTGTACTAATACAACACAATATAACTTTAAATGAGTGAAATTAACAGAAAACTAGAAGCTTTAACCTTTACTTTTAAAAACAAAGAAAATAAGGCTGATACATCGATAAATCTATTAGATGAATTGTTTACAAAGTTTCCAAACTTCATAGATCTTCTACCAAATGACGAATCAAATAAAAGAAGTGTAAAAATTGAGAAGAAAAAAGATAGTGATGGAGAAACAGTTTCTACATTTAAAAAGTATGAATCTGGAAGGTTTATATGTGGTAAAATTTCTTCAACAAACTATGGAAAAATAATTAAAATAATTAACCCAAATGATAAAGATGCTGAGCCAGTGTACAAGAGTAAACCTGAGCATGGTGTTGAAAAGGTCTTTTTCTTTTTTATTCATATCCCTAAAGACAACCACAAAGGGTTTATTCTTCTAGAGCGTAGTGGTGTTTTTGGAATTAGAACCGTCTTCTGCTCTGTTTTAAAAAGCTTTATGAAAGAAACCTACCCAGAAAATAAAATATCCTTCAATGAATTTATTGATAAGGATATCGCTAAACGTTTTGTCACCAATGGAACTACTAAGTCTGTAACACTCACTACAGATAAAATACCTAAAGAGTTGAGTGATAAATTAAACTTTCTAGAAGAAGAATACAAAGATTATAGTATCTCTTTAACAATAAAAAAGAAAAGAGGTTACTTTGGTTCTAGCACAAAAAAGGTTTTGGACAAACTTTATTCCTCTAAAGATAAAAGTTACTTATTAACAGAAAAATTAAAAGTAGTTGGATTTGGTGAGAATAGTGAGATAACCACTCGCGTAAAACTTAATGGCAAAGAAAAAAATATTGATTTTAATGAATCTTTCAAGCTTAAAAGCATTTATGACATTAATGTTGAATTGGACGAGTTTGGAGAGTCTAAAATTGATGAAATTACAAATTCAGCGATAACCTTATTTAAAGACATTAATCCTTTCTAATATGTTCTCGTTCATAAACATTATAGAAGTCATAAAAAACCATTATAGAACGTTAAAAACGGATAAATACGGAAATATATTCCTATTTGTTCTTTTGCCTATTTTGTTTGGAATGTTAGCAATATTTATAAAATCCGTTAGTTCAGGATTGGATTCTATACTTTCTACAGCTTTATCAATATTTATTGGTTTATTTATAAATTTACTTGTCCTAATTGTTTCACTCACAAGAACTCCCACAAAAGAAAAGAAAGAAATAAGGAAACAAGTAGTTGAGGAAACTTTTTACAACATTACCTATGTAATACTCATTTCAATAATTGCCTTGGGTTTAATTATGATTAAGAATATAAATTTTGGATTGACCCATATTTACTTATGTATATTCAAAAAAACAATAATTTTTTTGTTTACTTTCTTTTTTACTCAAATACTACTCACTATTTTACTGATTTTAAAAAGAATTTTTAACCTATTCAAATTTGATATAAACAACTTTAACAAATCCAAATAATTTTTTATTATTTGAAAAGCTATTACCACCTCCAGACCTAAAAAAAGGACACCTTTTATGATGCCCTTTTACTGTTATCACTCTATTAAAAGGATATCTCATACTGCTTTAAATCTATGCTGCAAATGTGTCTAGAGTTGAATGTTAACAAACTCTTATCCTCGCTTATATTCATCTTGATAAATTCGTCTAATGCCTTCTTATTGATTTTAATTGACCCATTAAAAACATCGTCTAAAAAAACATTAGTTAAGGTGTTCAAATACCCCATTTCACCATGAATATGCTTAGTAGTTAAAGAATAAAAAGCTTTGGTAGCGTACTTATAATCCATAAGTTTCGCTGCAACTTCTTGTGTAAATAAATTAAACGCCTCTTCAGGGACAACGAAATTGAAGTATTCTTCACCGCAATCTTTCAATTGATCTTTATATTTAACAAGGAACTCCTTATAATTTTCATATTCAGATGACCCAAGCATGAGTAATCCATTTGAAAAATTATTGATAGCTCTTTCAAAATTTTTATTTCTTTTCATAATTACCTCTTATCTTAATTAGTTGTTTATTTATATTCCCACCTATAACCTTCAGGAGGTTTTCGTTCTCCTCTACAAAACCTTGCTATACAGGATTTAGAAACTCCCGTTCTTCTGGACGCTTCTGATACAGATTCAAATTCCAACTCTTCACCATCAACAAGATTATAATATAACACTACCTTCTTTCGAGAATCTTTATCAGGTCTAAAGGGTTCTTTAAACTCATAACTCCAATAATAACCTCCGTACATATTATTTACGCTTAAACAAGCTCTGCCAATATGCTGTTTGCTTGAATTAATTGATTTAGCGGCTTCATCCAAACCAGAAAATTTTTCTATAAGTGCCCCATCTGAAATATCATATTTATAAACTGTTCTTTTAATGCCCGAACCACCACTATCACCATTATAACCATCTTCTTTTGAATTATAATCTAAAATGTATTCTTTCTCTTTTTGAGCTAATTCATGAGTACTTGTCGTGGTATAAATCTGTTCCCAAGAAAAGGCATCTTTGCCATAAGTACTAATAGCCTCATAGAACTTTCCTTTTTCACCTCTGTTCACCCTCTCTAAGTGGTCAAGCTTTCGCTGATTTAAAGAATGAGTAGTTGCCCCTATATAAAACTCGCCAGTAACTTCATTCTTAACGGAATAGATAATTCCAGCAGTTTTTTTATTTTTCTTCATCATTTACTTTCTTAATTCGTACAATAAAATAATATTTACTTCCTGTAGACTTAGTTTCATACTCACCTCCATACTTATGAGCATAGTCATTTAACCAAATACCAAACATTTTAGAGCTCACTTTTTCAATATCTGGATACATATCTTCAAAAAGTTCCTGATAAAACCTTTTGTCAATCCATTTATTATATTCCAAATTTTCATCCATAAAGTCAATAAACTCATCGGAACTTTTATCAGCCATTCGTACTTTATTAAAATTAATCGGGGCAGCCTTAACCAACCCTTTTTCTAAATAGTCCTGAATACAAGTCATCATGAAGTAGAAAAATTTGTTCCATTCATCTTTTGACCATAAGTCATCAAAAAACCTATTTTTAAATTCATGTTCAGGACGAAACCAATCATTATAGTAGTTAGCTAGTTCAAATTCATACTTCCTTCTTCTAGTAGAAGAACCTTTAGGACCCTTAATCAAATAATTGCTGGTAAACATTATTTTTGGCATCATTTTTCTAGAAATATAAAATGCTTGTTTCATTTTCTTTTCAACTTCCATCCCTCCTGTAATCATGTCAAAGAAAGGCTCTAAAGAAACTGATTTAGCAAAATCTTCAAAAACTATAATATCAGTTGTGTAGTCAACGCGTTGATAAGCAAAATTACTACCCATTTTTAGTTGTTTGCCTCCAATTTCAACTCTATCTCTACAATGATTCAATGCCGTGCTAAGAAGAGTTTTGCCAGTACCTCCTTCAGCTCTGGAGCCTCCCATATTCTCATCATACAAAATAACTGCGACATCTTCCCCTCTCTCAGTATTACGATGAAGTAAGTAACCGAGCATTGTTTTAAATGCTAAAAACCTTTCTTCATCTTTCTTACAAATGTTAAAACAAAAGGTTTCAAATTGACCGCGAGAGTTGTTAGACGGAAATACAAATTCTTTATTTATAATTCTATTTTCCCAAATAACAGTGTCCAGTTCTTTGTATGGTTTTATTTGAAAATCCTCATCTGAAATATCAATGAAACAATTGTGAAAATAAAACCTAGAGGAATTTCTTTGGTCCCTATCATTAATTATTTCAATTGATTTTAACAAATTTAATTTCATCCTAGACAAGTATGACCCTACTCCTTTGGCAAACACTTCATAGATATCATCAAGTGCTTTTCTTTCTAAATGCTCTTTTACTAATTGTACAGCCATTTCTACTGTAGATTTTTTAATACGATTATTAAGCTCTTGAACTAATCCAATATTCCTATTATTTTGAGTAATATTGACAAAGCCATTTCTGCCTAAAAATTTCATTAATTTACCTTGTAATAATTTTGGGTTACCTTTCTCATCGTAAGTCCAAAAGTCAAGGACATTTTCACCATTAAATAATATTTCTATTTCTGGATCTGAATTTTCTTCTACTTCTTTGTTTAAGTCTTTTTTCATAATTTTATTCACCAATTAAAAATAACCTTCGCAACGAGGTGAGTTTACATTGCATTGCAAAATTCAAAATGAGCAATGCAGCCAGTTTGCAGTTGAAAAAATGAATCATAAAGAAGCTGATTTACGATATAGAATAATTGACGAAAGCATTCGTAATAAGCAAATAAACTGCACTATGGAAGTTCTTATTAGAAGATGCTCCTATCATCTGACAGAACTTAGAGGTAAACCTTCTAGTATTTCAGAACGGACTATTTCGTACGATCTTAAAGCACTAAGAGAAGGGATAAAGGGTAAATCTGCTCCAATAAAGTGCTCTAATGGTACTTATTATTATGAAGATGAAGACTTTGAGTTGTTTCCAGACTCCAATAAGATAATAAATGAGGTTAGTGAAACATTGAAGTCTTTAGAAAGGCTTAATGGTGAAATGCATCAAACCCGAGAATATTTATTGCTATTAAATAAAATGTCTCAAATTTCAGATTTAATATTACCTCCTAATATTAAGGCGGACATAGATAAGATATTTAAAACACCCGTTCCCAATATCAAAAAAAACCATGAGCTTCAAGAAGAGTATATTAATAATCTAATTTCTATTAATGAATCAATTAAATCACGTAGTAAATGGTATAAAAAGCTAGAAATACTTCAAAAGGCAATCATGGAAGATTTTAACTCAATGTGAATGCCAAAAAAAAGTATTTAATTTTTGGAGTTACCTTGTCAACTTGTCAAGTTTTTTCTTACAAATATAGGTGGCCCTATTAAATTAATAAAGCCGCCTATATTACAATTGCAAATCCATTTTCAGTGGTTTTTTGATAAAGCTGAAACCGTCTCAAAAGCTTGGTTATCCAAAATGCAGCATAACAGCTAATTTTCATCTATTATAATATCAAAATAATTATAGTAATATAATTGCCCACTAATCTCATAAACAGTCTTTAGTTCTATAGTAACCTTAACAGCTTCAACTTCCAATCTTTCACCTTTCTTCAAGGCTCCTATCTCATGCAATACAACCACTTCAAAAGGACAAAAAAGCAGCTCTAAGACATTGTTCCAGGCCACAACATAAAGTTCCTTAGGATTGCTGTATTTAAGCAATTCAGCCAGTTCTTCTTCATTCATTTTATCTTATTCTTTTTTAGATGGAATCTTTCAGTTTTAGCTATATTATTAGTGATGCACAAACCAATTCCATTCGTTGTTTTGGATAGAATTACTAAGGTTTTGTGTTAACTCGTATGCATTTACGTTCCGCTCCAAATTAGAATCTATATAGCTGCTCTTATTGGCTTCGGTAAGCAAATTGTACAAATTCCATAAGCTAATAGAGCCGTCTTCATTCCTTTTAAAATTTGGACAGCTGTAATAGTCTTTTACAACATGGTTAATCTGTGAATCACTCAGTCCTATCGGGAATATATTCTTCCGTTCAGGTTTACTTAAATGTCCGTACATCCTAACTTTACCCATAAAATGGGCAAACTGTTCTTCCGTAAGCCCATAGTCTTCCATGGACTCCATGACTTCTAGATGTTGCTCAATGCAATAACCCTTGAACAAAGATTCCGCCTTAGCCTCCAGTTCTGATATCGAACCAATCCTAATTTCATTTGAGAATCCATCTGTACTGATACATAGGTTGGTACAGACCTTATTCTGAAACCCAATGAAAAGCTTGAACTTCTCCAAGCTCTTTTTACTGTAGAGGTTTTCTTGATTGTAAGCCCTAACCCCTCCAACACACAACTTTAGTTCATTTCCATTGATGTTCTGTCTTACAGAAGGCATCTCCATAACAAAAGCACATCTTTCATAGTACAATGTTTTCTCATGTTCCAAAAGCTCTTTAGCAGGTTTGCCTATTGCACTTGGCACCCTACCCTTTATGATATGGCTAACCCTAATATCAGGAGTTTCAATCTCTGCCGCAGGGAACAATTGTTTTGCTATTTCATAGGTGCTGTCAATGAATTCGTAGTGACTGATTGTAGTTTCGTTGTCACGTGCAAAGACTGGTATGATACAATCCTTTTTTAGATGCTCCAAACTTACCTGCTTAGTATTGGCTTCAATGAATGCGCCATTGGGTCTTTTTATAATTTCTGATTCAGGTATGACCTGAGAATTTATATCACTGTTTACTGTTGTCAATTCCATTGTCTTGGTTTTTGGTTTGATTAATTATTGAGTTTTTAGAAACTAACTGACCTTGGATATTTTCAAGTTGTTGTTTCCTTTTTAATACCGTCTCTTTAAGTTGCTGTCGCAGTTCGGGGTGTTTTGAATACACATGCCTTAGCTGTTCCATTGTCTGACAGTTTTCTATTTCACTTATTATCTTGTCAATATCACGGGTATTCCCTTGATTGCACCACTCAAGTATCTTTTTGCCTGTAGCGGCATTAATCAAGAACTCAGGTTTTCCAGAAAATAGATTAGTCCTATCCTTACTGGATACGGCATTATGCTTTATATCCAAATCAAAAACTATGGTGAATTCGTAATCAAGGTCATTCCGTTGGATAGCCTTTAGACCAACTTTTTCAGGAACATATTTGCCGTCCTTTTGGTTGAGCACATAGTCCTGTTTAACCCTCATAGTAGCAATGACATGGGCATTTGATTGGAGTATCTTATTGACAAATGAATTCTGCCTTGGCGTGATTTTAGCCCAATTTGAAAAGCTATTGCCTGGCATCTTACTGTGGGCGTCTAATAGGTAATCCCAACAGTGACTCAAGCTGTCTATAATGATAACTTCCATTTTAGCTTTTAGACAGATATCTATTGCCTCAATGTAACGTTCTGGTGAAAAAGGTCCTTCCATGGAAATGACATTATAATCACCCAAATAGGCATATAAATCAGCACTCCTGTTCTCCGTGTCTATTACAGCTACTTTTGATAGATTGTTAGCTGTCAATCCTTTTGCAATCAATAATGAAGACATTGTCTTTCCACTGCCAGCACTTCCTTGCAATGCCATCTTAATCTTGGCTTTTTTTCTTTCTGATTTTCTTAGTTCCATAATTGGATTTGTTATGTTGTATAATTTTTTTGATTATTTGATGTAAAAAAGAGCTCCTGTTTAAGAAGCTCCTAATTATCCTCTTGTCGCCTAGACAACGGCTTCTTCATCAACAAGATGGTCTTTAAGTTTACTTTCAGAAGATGGTTCCAGTATGGACGGTTTTTCCAGATTCTTACCAATTAGTCTTGCAAGGTCTACTGAAGAACCAGGCAAACTTGCAACTGCACGACCAGCATAATCTCCTTCAGCCTGAATGATAATGCTAATTCTTTCTCCTGCCCTAAATACATCGGGATGGGCTTCAATACTTTTGCTGTAAAACCGTGTTAACACTTCTCCTTCTCCACCGTCTGGATACCGTATTTTAGTTGTTCCCAACCTATAAGGGGTTTCCTTATGGTTTTTAAGTTTTAAAACTTCTTGTCTGATTTCTGCAACGACTGCTGGAATTTGTATTTCCAACAACCCTGTCTCTAAATTTCTTCTTTCTACCATTGTAAAAATGTTTTATCGTTAATAAATGATTTTAAGGCTAAAACCCAGGGGGATTAGCAGAAATGGGAAAGAGTAGCGGGGTGATTTTTTAGATTAACTCACGCTCACGATAGTAATAAAAAAAAGAAGGGGGGGGTACTTGAAAAGTTACAGGAATTTTAAATTTTGAAAATGGATTTGAATTTTTGTCAAAAAAAAATTTTTTCAATCCCAAATTATACCTCCTGAAAAGAACCGCAATTTAGGCTCATTGCACTTTGGGCATAGATGGAATCCATCTGTCAACACATTATCAAAACTTCGTTCAACAATTTTGTTTCCGTTATCAGTTATAAGTTTCTCGTTATTATAGGGGGTTACATTCTTAGAGTTACAATCAGGGCAGGTCAATACCTTAGATTTTAAATTCCCGTCTACCATATTATTGCAATTAGAACATAGGCATGGGAATAATTCTGTGGTCTTATAGTTTTGCCTACTTCCCCCAATTAAAGCGTCCTTTTTGAACCCACATTTGCATATAGCTCTTACTGTTGCTCCCATTGTTTTTATTTTTAAAATGGCATGTTATTTTCTCCATCTGGAATTTGCTTGTTCCTACATTCTTCAACCCTGAATTCATCTTCATCTTCTTGGTGTATCAAATATCTAATAATGAACTCATCAGTTTCTTTATGATGGAAGCTATAAACTTTAGCTTTGGGATAACAGTATTTACATTCAGATGGTTTTACTACTAGGGAATCCATACCTCTTAATTTTAGATTTTCGAATAAATTTTGTAGTTCTGAAATGAGTTCATACTTTGTTTTATATGAATAGTATCCATCATTAAGAGAATCTAGACAACTTGTATCTAATCTCTCAAAAGCACTTATTAGTGAATTTAATAATTCCTGAAGTTTCATAAATGATTAAGACCTTAATTCATCAGATATCAGAATAACAGTAAAATCAATATCACCGTCATAACCACTTTTGAAATTGTCTTTTACAAGTTGGTTGTAAGTTTTCTGAATTAGATTATATAAGGTTTTAAGGTTTGTTAATGCATTAGGGATTATATCGTCCTGTACATCCACCAAATACATCATTAAAATAAACAATGGAATATCCCCTTTGCAATTATCCAACAGCAAATTCAATTTTTTATTATTTATGAATTTAGTATCAGGCAAATGTGTATTATATGTGTCTACAAGATATTTAAGGTCATAAATTACTAAATCAAAATCCTCATAGCTAACAGGTACACTATGCCCAATGTTTTTATGAGTATTTAACAATTGATTTGTGAAAAGGATTGGATTATTTTCAAGATTTATAAAGTATGTTAATATATCTGTATTCATTTTTATAAGTTTTAAATTAATGGATAGATTTAGCATCTATCAAATATAATTAAAATGTAGTATTTTAAGGTTACAACATTTAACCTCGTTAATTGGAATTTTATTGCATGGTGCAATTGTCTGATAAGAGGCTTAATGAGTTAAAAGATTCCATTCCAAAAATTATTGGAACTAGAATCAAGAATTTAAGAAAAGAGAAAGGTCTTACTCAAACAGAATTAGCTGAACTAGTTGGAAAGGACAGACAATATCTATACAAAATAGAGAAAGGCAAGGTTACTCCAAACATTGTCACAATATCAGCTCTTGCAATTGCCTTAGAAATTTCACTAAAGAATTTTTTTGATTTTTAGACCTCTGGAATTTTGATGAAAAATGTTGACAAGTTGACCGTCAAGTTTGACAGATTATTTTAAATCAATATGATTAGTATACTTATCTAAGTGTATTCCTAATTTAAAGCTTCCTATTTTTGAATATATCAAATAAAAAACCCTCTCTATAAAGAATGGGTTTGTGATTTTATGAAGATTTAGTTATAAGATTTAAAATGCAGGTGGAGGAGTATCTCCATCACAATCGGTTAAGTCGGCTTCAAAATACATTGCCCAACTATTACCCCCAAAATCTTCCCCCTCTGCCCAAGCAGTTTCCTCAGATGGACCATCTACTTCTGCATGTGCTGCAAAACATAACTCACCAGTAATCTCTCCTATATTAACTGTGTAAATAACTTGTGTAGTACCATCTTCATGTTCACTAGCATACTCAAAATGTCCAATTTTAGGGTTATTTGCACCTGTTAGAGGAAAGTCATCTTCCTCGCAATTGGTAATATGTAAATGTGTAGCATTTAATACCCAATCTCCATCGGTTGTATATGTTACTGTTAAAATATCTCCTTCAACATCAATAGTAACCGTTCCAATTTCGTAATGCTGCCCTGCAATCAAATTAATAGTATGGCAATGCTCTTCTGAAGTATCATCAGTAGAAATATCACTTGCCGTTACTTCAAAACTTTCTTTCTTTTTAGAAGATTTCTTTTCGGTTAATAATTGAGAATCTTTTTCTTCTAGGCTTTCTAAGTTACATCCCAATAAAAGAAGTCCCAAACTCAAAAGAGAGGCTTTTGCTATATTTTTCATAACATATCATTAAGTAGGTTAATATCTCAAATATAGTCAACAATAGATTATTGGTAAAATATTTTCGCTGAATTACATAATTTTCAATAAAATGAAAGTTTAGTATTACTTTATGTTGTGAAATTCCACTAAAAAACCCATTCTAAAATATAGAACGGGTCTTTCTTATTAATATAATTAAGTGTTCTCTAATTATCCAATTCAAGCGTAATTGTTCCAACTGCTTCTACATTACCAACTTCAACAGTAATTTCATCTGATACATAATTTACATATCCTTCTTTGGCAATCTTTACAATATAGGTTCCTTCTTCAAGTCCTTGAACCATAAAATGTCCATTATCATCTGTCAAGGTATCTTTAACCAATATATCATCTATTGTATAAACTTCTACAATTTGATTAGCTATTGGTGTTTCTACTTCTTCTATAAGTTCAATCACCTTACCATTTATTGAACCTGAACTGATTTCTGCATCAACCTTTATAACGGGTTTTAGTATGTACTTTCCAGAATTACCAGCTTTAACAATAGATTCTTGAACACTCCAATCTAAAATAAATGTATATACAAACCCTGCTTCTAATTCTTCATCTAAATTAAGCTTCAATCCAGATTGTTCTGCACTTGGAGTATCTAAAGGGATTAATTCATCTTCTCTTTCTATCTTTAATGTATTGTTATCACTTAAAATCAGTCTTACCTGTTTTAATATACCAACTGGTACTACTTCATCTGTTAATAATAAACTATTTCCAGCTATAAGTTCTGTGATGTCAACGTTTATTGGATAGCCCCCTTCTGGTGTAAAGCTTTCCCAACCTTCCTCATCATCTTCATTAGATTGATATTGAATGTCTATTATTTCAATATTTACTTCTTCATAATCCCCTGGTTCATCTACTAACTTTAATTGAACTCTTGCTGTCTCAGTTTTGTTATTACTGTCACTATCATCACAATTAACCATTAATAGTAAAGCCATAATGGTCATTACAGTTCCCAATCCCGATTTTAAATACTTCATATTCATAACTTTATTTTTAAGAGATATTTACAAAAATACGATCCACTTATAATAGTTGGTTTATTTATCCTTGCTACTTTTAAGATTTAGCCGCCAATTTTCGTTGAAATGCATCTTTATAAAAATTTAAGAAAGAAAAAGGAGGCAATTAAGCCTCCTCATATATTCTCAATAAAGATTCTAACAATAATCATTTGTTAAGGGTAGCTATCAATCCATCTCTACGAGAATTAAGATAATCTTGGTTGTATTTTAAAATTATAAGTTTTAAATGTAATTTCCAAAAAATCAGGCAATATTCATTAAAATAAAAAAAGATGGATAAAGCTATCCACCTTTTTGCCCCAAATCTACCATGAACTTAACCTACTTATGTTTATGGTATTCCAAACATAGCTAAGTCAATTGATATAATCCATAGTATTCTACCAACCACTCAAATAATTGTTCAAATGGACTTATTTTTAATTTGTTGTAGTCCTTTTATCCATTTTTTTATATTTTCCTATCCACATGTTGAAAACTGTATTTCATATATCCAAAATGGATTGTCCTTCTGAAGAAAATTTAATCCGTATGAAATTAAATGATTTTACTACGATTAAAAACTTAGATTTTGACTTATCAAAAAGGGAACTAACTGTCTATCATACCGAAAATTCAGTTCAAATAGAACAGTCCATTAATGATTTGGGTTTAGGAGCAAAAAAAATAGGCACATATCAGACTACCCAAACCTCTTTTAAAGAACAAACCAACCAAAAAAAATTACTGTGGACTGTACTATTAATTAATTTCATCTTCTTTTTAATAGAGATTACGACAGGGTTATTTTCTAAATCCATGGGACTTGTTTCAGACAGTTTGGACATGTTAGCAGATAGCTTTGTTTATGGTATTAGTCTATTTGCTATTAGCGGAACTGTTACCAGAAAAAAAAGAGTTGCCAAAACTGCTGGTTATTTTCAAATAACACTTGCCATTATTGGATTATTAGAAGTCATTAGAAGATTTGCAACCTCTGAAACTATACCTCACTTTTCCACTATGATAATTGTTTCAATCTTTGCCTTAATAGGAAATATTACATGTCTCTACTTATTACAAAAATCTAGAAGCAAAGAAGCTCATATGCAAGCTAGTATGATATTTACCTCCAATGACATTGTTATTAATAGTGGTGTAATCATTGCTGGAATTTTAGTTAATTGGCTGAATTCAGTTTACCCTGATTTGATAATTGGAACCATTGTTTTTATAATAGTAATTCAAGGTGCTATAAGGATATTAAAACTAGGGTAAAATCATCATGACAAGATTAATTACAGTCTTTTAACCTATTAATCTCCATACTAATTCTCTTCTCTACCACCTTACCATAACTATCCTGAGTTATCTTTATACTACTATGCCCTAACAACTCACTAACTATTTCCAGAGGAACATCATTGTATAGCAGCACCGTTGAAGCAAATGTTCTCCTTGCCATATGTGTTGTAAACTTTTTATCTATTCCTGTAATAGCTCCAATCTCCTTTAAATATGAATTATACTTTTGATTAGTAATTCTTGGAAACACATAACCATCTTGATTATAATGTTCAAGAATTTTTAAAGCCCTAGGTAATAATGGAATTGATAATAGTTTAGATGTTTTCTTTCTGTCCATCTTTATCCACTTATTACCATCAAATCCAACTATGATGTGCCTTTGCTTTAAATCCATTAACTCTCTATATGGCAATCCAGTATAACAACAGAAAATAAAAAGGGCTTGTACAAACTTTAATCTAGATTGTGAGAACTCATGTTTTTCAAGTTTTTTTAGCTCTTCTGGAGAAAGAAATACAATATTATTTTTAGTCCTTTTTGCTTTGTACAGCATAAACGGGTCTTTATCCAAATAACCTTCTGCAACAGCAATTCTAACAGGCTTTCTAAAGCGTTGTATCATCTTATTTATTGTTGCTTGACCTAATCCTTTCTCTGTCTTTAAATAGTATTCAAAATCAGCTAAAAACTGTAGTTTCAACTTATTTAATGGATAATCGTTACGCTTATATTTATGTTTAATAAAATCCTTTACATGCTTATATGAATAGTCAAACTTTATCCAGGTAGCTCTTTGAATATCAATCCCTATTAGCTTTTTTAGAGATTCTAAATAACGTTTAAAAGCTTCAAGTGTTCCTTGTTCTTTTTGAGTTTTTTCTCCTTTATATTGAAGATAGATATCTTCTACGGTAAAGCTTTCTTCTTTAACTTGAAGCATTAAAAAAGCCCTATTAATTTTAGTTTTAATAAGGCTTAATTGTGTGTTGATGAGTTTTTCGTCAGGTTCAGATGGCTTGACCAGTTGTTGCTTGGGATTCCAGTTTTTAGGATTAATAAATTGCCCTGTAGCGAATTCTTTTCTCTTCTTATTTAATGTAATTCTACAAGCAATTGAACATTTCTGTTTTGAATTAGTTTTTGATTTATTCTTTAATATAAAGAGTATATTGATTTTCATTTCTGTTGATTTAAAATTAATTTAGTGTTCGCTTGATTTCACATTAACTTAGAGCAATGCAAACGAAGATTCTAAAGATTGTTGGACACAGTATTTACTACACTCAAAGTGATTATATTAGTTTTGAGAAAAGTAATTTTCCTGACCTGAGTGAATTTAAATTTAGGACTCACGTTGGTGTTTTATGGGAAGTGGAAATAGAAAAATATAATCCTCAGAATAAAACTTTAACAGTAAGAATTATTGACTATCACAGTGACAAAATAGATGAATTTGAATTGCAGTCTAAAAGGAATAGTGGTTTGGTAAATATTTGCTTTGTAGACTTAAATTGGAAGAGGCTACAAACCCAATTCTTGTCTTTTAGAAAATCCTCCTTCAAAAAAATCATTAACAACGAATCATTTAATGATACAAACAATGATGTTCCTTTAGAAACCCCACCTCAAGGCTTTACAGGTCTCAAGACATCTAGCTTTAAACAAGCTCATAGTGTTCCCCAAAAAACAACTGAAGAGTTTTATGCGACAGTTCGTTTTAAAGATGCTAAATTTCTAGACGGCAGTGTAAAATTCTGTTGTGGAATAAAAGAGTTGTCAGAAAAAGTGGAGCTTGAAATACTTAATCCCCAATTAAAAAAGGAGTTTGATTATATAAAATATCATTTTCATAAAGTATTTAAAAGAAAATCATTTGAGGTCATTGGCTCTAAAATTATAATTGATTACGATATAGAATTTGAGAATATATCCTCTCCACAAATTTCCCAAATCAATTATACTTTAATTGAAGAACTAAAAAATATAGAGTACTCTAGTATAACAAAATTAACACCTAAAGAAAACTCTAAGAAACTGCTTGACCTAAATGAGGTTTTTGATGAGCTAAGCATTGATTTAAATAGTGGATTGTTTAACGAAAGTGAAGAAGATTTAATTAACTTCTTTTTAAAGGATAGTAACATAAGAAATAAGCAACAACTAGTATACCTGTCTGGATTAAAACAAAGTAAACTAAATAATATTAGGTTTTCTCTCAGACCAAATTTTGGGTTTTTGTTTACTATTAAGGGTAAATTGAAAACTCATTATTGTTGGGAACTTCTAGATTCCCATGCTACGTACCTATGGAGTATTAATAACGATATAAATAATAAAATTGATATCATTGAACAGATAATAAGCTTAATAGGTAGAATAGGCAGACGCAAGTATAAAGAAAATCTGGAGCTACCTCCTTCTGTAGAATTTAACCTAATCCGACATTTAAATAAGAGTAATGGATTTAAAGACTGGAAAAGTAAATTAAATGAACTTTCTCAATGAAAATTTTTAGGCACCTTTTTAAATCATAAGCGCACCTAATAGTGCACCTTTTTCTATAAAAAACTTGGCAACTATCATTTTAGAAGGGAAAATGCAATTAATGCATACAATGCAGTTATGTCAAAGTATAAGACACAAAAAAAGCCCAAACTACATTTGTAATTTAGGCCTTTTTGTGGTCCCACCTGGGCTCGAACCAGGGACTTTCTGATTATGAGTCAGATACTCTAACCAACTGAGTTATAGGACCTTTTATATTTTTCTTTTATCCATTGTTTTCCATATCCAGACTTTAAATACTTTTCTCGCTTTCTAGCTTCTTCTCTATTATCTAGACTTTCAAAGAAAAACAATTTCCAAGGACGATATCCTTTGGTGCTTTTCGTTCTTCCAGCATTATGTTCAGCTAACCTCTTTTCAACATTAGAAGTCATACCTACATAAAACCTTCCATCTTTTTCACTTATAAGAACGTAAACAAACATCTTATCTATTTCGTCAGATACTCCCTGCCTGCTTGACCGCAGGTAGGCAGGTAACCAACTGAGTTATAGGACCTATTGCAAACAAGCTGCTATCCTCTTTAAATAAGAGTGTGCAATATTACTACATATTTTAAAATCCTACAAGATATTTTAATTAAAAAGAAACCCTCGGAAAACAAGGTAACTAGGCTTTCTTGAGTAGGATTACTCGTCAGATTCTGTGATTTTAATCTCCTGACAAAGCTCAATTAAAACCCCATTAGAACTTTTTGGGTGTAAGAAAGTCACCAACTTATTATCGGCGCCTTTTTTTGGGATTTCATTTAATACTACAAACCCCTCGTTTTTTAAACGTTTTATTTCTGCTTCAATATCATCAACATCAAAGGCGATATGGTGAATACCCTCACCCTTTTTTTCAATAAACTTGGCAATAGGACTATCTGGCTTAGTGGCCTCTAATAATTCAATTTTATTGGTTCCAACATTAAAAAAAGAGGTTTTTACACCTTCGCTTTCAACCGTTTCAATTTTGTAATGCAGTTGACCAAATAATTTGGAAAAGAGACCATTGGATTCTTCTAAATCTTTCACAGCTATGCCAATATGCTCAATTTTGTTCATCGTGTTGGTTTTAAAACAAGGTACGAAATTGTAGATTAAAAAAGATGATAATCATTAAAATATCCTTTACTTTTGCACTATTCAAGCCCGTTATTGGGATTTAAAATTAAGAGGCGTTTTGGAACAGAGTCAGAGACAGAAAAAAATAGGATCCGTTTTACAAAGTGATTTAGTAGATGTGCTTCAACGCGCGGCTAAAGATGGTGGTTTGCATGGTGTGTTAATTTCGGTTACTAAAGTAAATGTTACTGTAGATCTTTCTATTGCCAAAGTATACTTAAGCATTTTTCCTAATAACAAAGCTGCTGAGCTTTTAGAAGGTATAAAAGCCAATACCGCGTCCATAAGGCACGAATTGGCACAGCGAACCAGAAACCAGCTTAGAAGAATGCCCGAACTATCTTTTTATATTGATGATTCTTTAGAATATATCGATGGTATTGAGCGTTCTTTAAAAGGATTGGACAACCCTATTGAAGACCCCGATTTACTGGACAAAAGAAAAAAATCTTAGTTGAATGTAGCCCTTTATATAGCAAAACGTTACCTGCGCTCTAAGAGCTCAAACAACGCTATAAATTTTATAACCTATATTGCCATTATTGGGGTTGTTCTAGGCTCGGCTTCATTATTCGTTGTACTTTCTGGTTTTGCTGGGTTAAGAGATTTTACTTTAGAATTCTCCAATATTGTAGACCCTGATTTAAAGGCCGAATCTACCAAAGGGAAATCATTTACACTTACCGATTCCGAAATCTCAAAACTGAATGATTTAGAGGGAATTGCCGTTTTTTCTAAAATTGTAGAAGAGCGGGTTTTAATGACTTCGGAAGAAAAAAAGAGCATTGTGTTCCTTAAGGGCGTTGATGGGAATTTCCAAAAGGTTGTTGATATAGAATCGCAAATAGAACATGGTGGCTGGTTAGACCAAAAATCGAATCAAATTGTTACCGGTTGGGGTGTCGCCAATAATTTATCTATTGGTGTTTTGGATTATACAAGGCCCATAAATATTTATGTACCCAAACCCGGCATAAAGCAAATCACCTCTACCAACGATGCTTTTAGAGCTGTAAAGGCTGCTAATGTAGGCTTGTTTTACATTAATGAAAAACTAAACGATAATTATGTTTATGCGCCCATAGCTTTAACCAAAGAGTTGTTGAATTATAGCCCCAATCAAATTACCGCTTTAGAATTTAAGTTAAATAAAGGGGCTGATGAAGCGGTTATTAAACAAAAAATACAATCGGTGTTAGGCGACAAGGTTTTGTTAAAAAACAAAGCGCAATTAAATGATGCGCTATATAAAATGTTAAACACCGAATACCTAGCGGTTTACCTTATTTTCACACTAGTATTGATCATTGCCTTTTTCAATATTATAGGGTCTTTAATTATGATGATGCTAGATAAGAAACAAAGCCTAAACACCTTGTTCAACCTTGGCATAAACCTAAAAGATATTCGTAAAATCTTCTTTCTTCAAGGCAGTTTAATGAGTATTGTTGGTGGTTTTATTGGTATTCTTCTGGGGCTGTTACTCATTACCAATCAAATTTACGGCCCGGATGTATTAAAAGTATACATCACACCGGACTTACCATATCCAAGCAAAATCAAATTAATTAATCTCGTATTGGTCTTTGCAACTATTTCGGTTTTGGGAATTGTTGCTTCAAAAATTGCTTCGGTAAGGATTACCAAAGCTTTGGTGAAGACTAATTAATCATTTTAATTAGTTAAACGTCTTAACCTCTACTTGTTCTTAATTGAAAAAATATCCCAAACTTAGTTGAATTACAGTATTGGTTACATCATGAGTGTTGTTTTTGGACCCACTAACCTCCAATACAGGTTGTATGCCTTGATAAGCATTGGCCTCAATAAAAAAGTTGCCAAAATCATAACCAATACCAAAGTTAACACCATAATCTAAACTTGATTTTACATCGCCCAAATCATTAGTTCCTTTTTTTGTATTAATAAGAACCCCAACTTGAGGTCCAGTTATTATATAAGGTTTAGAAAAAAATTTAAAATTGAGAGGAATATTTAAATAACTTAATTTATAATCAACATCATCTGGAGAAGCAGCTCCTCCTCTTCCTTCTTTCCTATCGCCTTGTAATGAAAAAACTAATTTAGGTCTAAACGAAATATTTTTGGTCAATTCGTGTTCATAAACACCGCCTAAATGAAAACCAAATGTCTTATCTACATAAACTTCCTTGAGAAATCCATTAGTAAGTGCCGAATTACTCGCTCCAGCAAAAAACCCTAAGCTGTTTTGGGAAGACAATGTCATGGTAATTGCAAAGACGAAAACGAAGAAAATATTTTTCATTATTCTGTATTTTTCCTAAAAATAGGAAAAATCCGAAAAAACACTAATGCGTAAACTGATAATCGCCAAACTTCTCCAGCACCTCATCAAAGGCAGCAAATACATCTTCCGGCTTATCGCTGGTTACCATTTTGGTTCGGTATTCCTTAAAGTGCGGAATACCTTTAAAGTAGTTGGTATAGTGTCTTCGGGTTTCAAAAACACCTAAAACTGGACCTTTCCAGTCCATAGACATTTGTAAATGCCTGCGTGCAGCCTCTACACGTTCTTCTATAGAAATAGGTGCCAAATGTTCTCCTGTTTCAAAATAATGTTTCACTTGTTTAAAAAACCAAGGATTCCCAATACTGGCACGACCAATCATAGCGCCATCCAAGCCGTAGCTGTCTCGCATTTCGGCCGCCTTTTCAGGAGAATCAACATCACCGTTTCCAAAAACAGGAATATGCATTCTTGAGTTGTTTTTTACGGCAGCAATAGGTTTCCAATCGGCACTACCTTTATACATTTGGGCTCGTGTACGCCCATGAATGGAAATGGCCTTACACCCCACATCTTGCAATCTTTCGGCCACCTCTACTATTTTTATAGACTCATGGTCCCAACCTAATCTGGTCTTAACCGTAATGGGCAAACTGGAACGCTTTACCATTTCTTCGGTGAGTTTGACCATTAAATCAATGTCCTTTAAAATTCCTGCACCAGCACCTTTGCTCACTACCTTTTTTACGGGACAACCAAAATTGATATCGATAATATCGGGCTTAGACCGCTCTACAATATCAATGGTCTGTAACATACTGTCTAAATTGGCACCAAAAATCTGAATCCCCACCGGGCGTTCCTTTTCATAGATATCCAACTTCATCACGCTTTTGGAAGCATTTCGAATAAGACCTTCACTAGATACAAACTCGGTATAAACAACATCGGCACCTTGTTCCTTGCACAAAGCACGAAATGGCGGATCACTTACATCTTCCATAGGTGCTAAAAGCAGAGGAAAATCGGGAAGTTCTATGTTGTCTATTTTTACCACAGTTGTATTTTTCAGCAAAACTAGTACTTTTCTCTATATTTATAAAAAATTCAACTGTTGCAAATTCCTTTTGAACCTCAATTATTCGGTTATAACATAAACATTCACTTAGTCTTATGTCACGTCCTGAAATATGGCTACAGGTTAATAATTGATTTTACGCTGCATTTGTATATACCATTTCAGGTGTTTTAAAATCTAAAGATAAATGTAATCTTATAGAGTTGTATAAGTTGATAGCATTTTTTGCTGCACGCTTAGCGTGTTTCAGGCTGTCAAAGGTCTGGTCGAGATAGAACTCGTCTTTAAGGATGCCGTTTACACGTTCTGCAAGTGCGTTTTCGTAGCAATGATTGTCTTCGGTCATACTGATTTTGATGTTTTTATTTCTTAGAATGTTAGTGTAAAGGTTACTGCAATATTGGATTCCACGGTCAGAGTGGTGTACTTGAGGCGTACGCTTACCAGACTGTTTCAGGGCTTTTTGAAGAGCCCTTACACAGCCTGCCAGCTCAAGGCTGTCACTAAGGTCATATCCTACTATCTTACGGCTGTACATATCTGTAATGAGGGCAAGGTAGGAGAAGCCATTGATAGTTCTGATGTAGGTTATATCGCTTACCCAAACTTGGTTTGGTTCCTTTATTTCCAAATCCTTGATGATGTTCTTGTACTTGTAGAACCTGTGGAATGAGTTTGTGGTTTTATGATGTGCTTTCTTTCTGTGAATCAGCATATTGTGTTTTCTTAAGATGTTAAACAAGGTGTCTCTACCGACATTTAAGCCAGCTTGCTTAAAGTTGTTATCTAGAGACTTAATAAGCTTTCTGGTGCCTTCTCTAGGCAGGGATTTACGTCTCTGCTTGACTATCTGAATGGTTTTCTGTTCAATCTGTAATCGCTTGTCTGCTCTACGTTTATACTTGTAGTATGCATCGCGTTTAAGACCGAAGAAGCTGCAAACAGTAGCTAAAGAAGCAAATCCCCTAGACTTTTCCCTGGCCTTTATCAGGGCTTGATATTTAGCTTTTTTTTTAGCTCGAGGACAGATTTGTAGCCTAACTGTTCTGCGGCTACTTCAAGATAGGATTCATCTACAAGCGCATCCATATCCTTTTTCAATAAGAGTTTCTTGAGCTGTTCAATCTCTTTTTGAAGCTGTTTGATACGTGTTATCTCGTCTTTTGTTTTCACGGTTACTCGTGTGTTCATTAAGTCCTTACGGTTGTACTTCTTGATCCATTCGTTAATGGTAGAAGAGTTGATGCCGTAAGCCTTGCCTAATTGATACTTGTTTAGTTTTCCGGTGGTAAGTTCGTCTAAAATTTTGAGTTTAAAAGATTCTGAATACCGTCTAATTACTTTGTCATTTTTGTACATAATTGTTTAAGATTATGTAGCCTTTATTCAGGACGGGTCATTAGAGTATTTAGCGTTCTTTTTTGCATATAGATATTATGTGGTTTTGCGACGAAAAAACAAAGATTCTATTTCGTCCAATAATCGTCTATCCATAATTCTTGGTGCTGCTCTAGGCGCTTTAATTGGTTCTCGCGTTGTTGGAGTTTTAGAAAACCCCGTTTTTGAGTTATCACAACAAAACATCATTCAGTTACTAAATACCAAAACCATTATGGGTGGTTTGTTTGGTGGCCTTCTAGGTGTGGAACTAACCAAAAAGATTATTGGCGAAACCCAATCTTCTGGCGATTTATTTGTGTTTCCAATTATCCTAGGGATTTTTATTGGGCGCATTGGTTGTTTTTTATCTGGCATCAATGAATTTACTTATGGAAAGGAAACCTCTTTTTTTACTGGAATGGATTTGGGTGACGGCCTGTTTCGTCATCCCACGTCGTTGTATGAATTGGTGTTTTTGGTTATACTTTTTTTAAGTCTGAAATGGCTGCAAAAATATCGCGAATTACAAAATGGCGATCTTTTTAAATGGTTTATGATTTTATACTTCGGATTTCGGTTTTGCATTGAATTTATAAAACCAAACGTGTTTTTTGTTTTTGGACTCAGTACGATTCAAATTTTATGTGTAGTTTGTTGGTTTTATTATATTAAATTCATCACTATAAACTTAAAAAATGCCCATTAGAAAATATACTTACTACGACTACACCCAAAGCCTATGCCCTGAATGTTTACGCCGTGTAGATGCAAAAATTGTATTTGAAAATGGTAAGGTTTATATGTTAAAGCGTTGCCCTGAACACGGAAATTCTAAGGTGTTGATTGCAGACGATATTGAGTACTATAAAAACATTAGAAATTACAATAAACCGAGTGAAACACCGTATTTGTTTAACACGAAAACACACTATGGATGCCCCTATGATTGTGGATTGTGTCCAGACCATGAGCAGCACTCCTGCCTTACGGTGGTTGAGGTGACCGACCGCTGTAATTTAACCTGCCCAACTTGTTATGCGGGGTCTTCTCCAAGCTATGGAAGGCATCGCACTTTGGAAGAAGTTAAAGAGATGTTAGACACCATTGTGAAGAATGAAAAGGAACCTGATGTGGTGCAAATTTCGGGTGGAGAACCAACAATTCACCCACAATTTTGGGGCATTTTGGATTATGCAAAGTCGTTGCATATAAGGCATTTGATGTTGAATACCAACGGTATAAAAATTGCTAAGGATTTTGAGTTTGCAAAACGTTTAAAAACCTATGCTCCTGATTTTGAAATCTATTTACAATTTGATTCTTTTGAAAATTCTGTATTGCAAGAATTACGCGGCGCCGACTTATGGGATATTCGCAAACAGGCCTTAGAAAATTTGAATGCGCTTAATTTATCCACAACTTTAGTAGTAACGCTTCAAAAAGACTTAAATGATCATGAGATTGGGAAAATAATCGACTTTGCTCTACAACAAAAATGCGTGCGTGGTGTTACGTTTCAGCCTACGCAAATTGCGGGAAGATTAGATAATTTTAACCCCGAAACCGATAGAATGACACTAACTGAAGTGCGCCGAAATATTATGGAACAGACTGATATTTTTACCTCGGACGATTTATTGCCCGTACCTTGTAATCCTGATGCTTTAGTGATGGGGTATGCTTTAAAATTAGATGGTGAAGTGTTTCCGTTAACCCGATACATTAACCCTAACGATTTACTAGATAATAGCAAAAACACCATTATTTACGAGCAAGATGAGCAACTGCACGGGAAAATGATTGAACTGTTCAGCACAGGAAATTCTGTGGAAGTTGCCGAAGAAAATCTAAAAAGCATTATGTGTTGCTTGCCTAATATTAATGCACCAAATCTGGGTTACGACAATTTATTTCGTATTATTATCATGCAATTTATTGATGCTTACAACTTTGATGTGCGCGCCATAAAGAAATCTTGTGTGCATATTGTGGATAAGGACAATAAGATTATTCCGTTTGAAACCATGAATTTATTTTATCGGGATGATAAAAAGGAACGTTTAGAAGAATTAAGAAATGAAATTAATTGATTCTATATTTTTAAACCTTGACGGATTAGGAACAATATTGGCGATATGGGCATTTTTCGCTTTTGGTGTACCTTTAATCCTATTAATTTCGGGAGTTGCTCTTCGAAATAAGAACAAGAAAAAGTCCAAAAACTATTTAATTGCTGCCGTTGTTTATGTAATTATCGGGCTTGGGATTTGCGGTAGTATGATGATTTAATATTTCAATATGGTTTCGCTTTTAAGCCCAAATATGGATTTTACAGGTCTATTTATTATCATTTTATTGATAATGTTTGGGCCTTCTGTTCTATTAACGATTATTGGATTTAGTATCCGAGGAAAAAATAATAAAGCGGCAAAAGTATTATTTATCATTGCTTCTGTTTACCTAATCATTAGTTTAGGTGTTTGCGGTGCGATGATAGCCGGTTTTTAAAACCCAAAAACCATAAAAACCTAAAACAAACTCTCCAGCGGTTCCAAAAATATAAACAAGCGTAGGGGTACCATCTAGAACCAAACTTATAAGTCTACCAAACCCCAAACCCAACATAAAAACCATATTACTCATCAATGCTATCTTCAGAAATTTGGTGTTACAAACTCCTAATATCCAAAGTACAGCAAATCCTAAATACAAGCCCATAATAGCTTTAAATGCATTGAGTTCATCAATTGTTTGAAGCTGAATGTTGAAGTTTTCACTTGGATTGAAGCCATATAATAATGCAACAGGAATAACAATAACAATCGAAATTATAAGATGGATTTTGTTTAGAATATCTGATTTTTTAAGTACCATTGAAATAACCTGTTCTTACACAAAGGTAAAGATTATCATTTTAGAGTGAGACCAGACAGGTTTCAAAAACCTGTCTGGTCTGAACATTTAATATAGCCTAAGCATCAATCCAATCCTTAATTACAGCATTATAACTCCTTCCCGAAGTAACACTAGATTGTTTAGAGTTGTTTAAAGTAATGGTGTACCTGCTATTAAAGTATTTTTGAATGTCTTTTACAAAATCTTTATTGATGATAATACCTCTGTGAATACGTAAAAAGTTATCGGGTAGTTTTTGTTCTAAAGCTGAAATCGTTTCGCTACTCAAGTGTTTTTGTGTCCCACAATGAATGGTTGTGTAATTATCACTAGCCTCGAAATACGCAACCTCATCTAGCTTTACAAAAATTAACTTATTGTTTTTTTTGACCGTTATGGAGGTCATTTTCTTGTCTTGCTTTAACGCTGAAATTTCTCGTAATACACTTAAAATATCTTGGGAATACACAGGTTCATTAAAGGTCTTCAGTTTTTCCACTGTTTTTTTAAGTCGGGACTCCTTAACGGGTTTAACCAAATAATCGACACTATTGGTTTCAAAGGCTTTCAGGGCATATTCGTCGTAAGCCGTACAAAACACCACCATGGGTATTATTTGTAATTGAGCCAATAAATCAAAACCGGTTTGCCCAGGCATTTCTATATCTAAAAAGATAATATCGGGTTTAAGGTGCTCTATCTTTTCTTTGGCTGTTGTAACATTCTCTGCGGTATCAATAACTTGAAAGGTTTCAGGAAATGCCTTTAACAAATTTTCCAAGCCCAATCTAGCAGGCGCTTCGTCATCAACAATTATAGTAGTATATGGCGTCTTCATATTACAGGGTTTCGGGTAAGGTTATGGTAATTGCTTTTTCTGGGGTATTGGTCCAATTTAAGGAAGCCCTATCGCCATAGCTTAACCTTAGCAAATCATAAACGGTTTGTAGGCCATGACCACTGACTAAACCTTCAGGAAAATCAGGACCATTATCACCAACTGAGATTAACAATTGATTATCCGTTCTTTTAATACTCAAATTAATTTTCCCTTCGCCTTCGTTTTGAGAAACACCATGTTTTACGGCATTTTCTACCAATGGCTGAATTAAAAATAATGGGATTTCATGATGTTCTAATCCTTTATCCACTTCAATTTTAAAATTTAGTCGGTCACCAAACCTAATTTTTTCAATATCCAAATACGAGGTCACCATATCTATTTCATCCTTTACCGTACTCATCTTTTTACCCTTTCGGTTTATGGAATAATTAAACAAATCTGATAAAGCATATACCATTTTTTGGGTTTTATTTGCATCTACTGGCGCTAAACTCGCTATGGAATTTAATGAATTATATAAAAAATGCGGATTGATTTGCGATTGCAACAATTTGGTCTCGGCTTGGGCGTGCAGTTGCTTTAATTTGCTGAGTTCAACCTCCTTTTCATTTACTAGCGACTGCGAATAATGGTTTAGATAGATTAGAATTCCGCGACCGATTGATAAAAACCCATATAATAAAAATCCCGACCAATGATATGTAAGTATTGAAACAGTCCTACCCTCAATCACATATGCTAAAAAAGGTAAATTGAAAACTAAAAACGTAAATAATACTTTGAACAATAAGTTAACACTTAATCCCCAAGATTTTTTAATTACACGTTTCTCAAAAAACCAAAGTAGTAATGCTCCCAATGAAGAAAAAATAATAGATGGTAAAATATCTTCAATCATGTAATCCATCCATGTCATACTTGAGTTGAATGAGGTAAAATGCTTGTAAATCCTACCTAAAGAACTAGCGCAAATTGTAACTAATAAAATTGGGGGAAAATAATTTAGATACTCATATTTGAACTTCTTGTAATGAAAAACACTGAATAGTAGAATAAAAAACAGAAGGCCTATGCCACATATAATCAACCATACTTTTTTTAAATAGTTGTCCTTATCCAAAAAATGATTAGCATACCTCCAGCCATAAACGCCGTTCATGTATTCTTTTAATTCTTGTTCAAAATTTGGGCTATAAAATTTTTGTAGAACGAGTTCATCGGATTCACTGATATTTTGATTTACATAATCATCCGAGATATGAAAGCTCTTTGCAGATAATATTTTAAACATAACATTTTTAAACAACTTCGCTCTTTCAGAGGAATTAATAATATTAGAAAAGAAATTAAACCTCGTAAGAGAATTAATATACCCAGCCATTCTTTTTTGATTGGAAGACATAGAGAACGATTGAAAATGAACAAAAGTTTCATCATCAATAACATCATACCAGGGGTTCTCACCAAAAGAAACAGTACCACTGTTATTGATTTCAAATTTGATAGCAAAAGAATTTAAATGCTTAATGGGATATCCGTTTACCATACTATCTTTAGAAATCTCATGCCTGGAGATATAATTTGAAAAATAATCTATTTCTAAATGGGGCAATAAGCCTTTAAAATATTGTAAAGTATTGTCGAAGGCTAAACTATCTTTATCTACTGCACCACTAAGTTTAAATAGCACAGGACCTTTATACTTTAAAAGTGTTTTTGATTTTGATATACCTCTACCATAAACCTGTGTTATTATGCGTTCCCAAGTAGGGTCTTTTTGTTCATTTAATTCATTATTAAAAATCTTTTCATTGATAGATTCAGAATTAGAAGAAACCATTGTAACATCAATGACTACTAAAACAAGAATTAAAAAAAATAGGTTTTTCATCACAGTAAATTTAAAATTTTATACCCCAAAAGAACTAGTAAGTCTTAAATTCTAAAACCTATTTTTTGCAAACTGCATATATGTAGTAGTGAACTGCATGAATTTGATTATTTTAGTTACTTTATACACGAACATATTTAACTATCTTTGCGCCTCCATTGTAGCAAGACAAAGAAATGAAGCACATTAGAAACTTTTGTATTATAGCCCATATTGATCATGGTAAAAGCACCTTGGCAGACCGTTTGTTAGATTATACTGGTTCTGTTACTGCAAGAGAAAAGCAAGACCAGCTTCTTGACAATATGGATTTAGAACGTGAACGCGGTATTACCATTAAAAGTCACGCCATTCAAATGGATTATGAGTACAAAGGTGAAAAGTTTGTTTTAAACCTTATTGATACACCTGGCCACGTAGATTTTAGTTACGAAGTTTCCCGTTCTATAGCCGCTTGTGAAGGCGCCCTACTTATTGTTGATGCGGCGCAGAGTATCCAAGCACAGACCATTTCCAATCTGTATTTGGCCTTGGAGAATGACTTGGAAATTATTCCAGTACTTAATAAAGTAGACTTACCAAGTGCCAACCCAGAAGAAGTTACCGATGATATTGTAGACCTCCTAGGTTGTGACCCAGAAGAAGTGATTCATGCCAGCGGAAAAACAGGCTTTGGCGTAGATAATATTTTGGCCGCTATTATTGATAGAATTCCGGCCCCGCAAGGTAATCCTGATGCACCTCTACAAGCGCTTATTTTTGATTCTGTTTACAATACTTTTAGAGGTATTGAAACCTATTTTAGGGTTTTTAATGGTGAAATTAAAAAAGGGCAACACATTAAATTTGTTGCAACAAATAAAGATTATTATGCCGATGAAGTAGGCACTTTAATGCTTAACCAAGTGGCAAAACAAAGTGTGAAAACGGGAGATGTTGGTTACTTAATTACAGGTATAAAAACGGCAAAAGAAGTAAAGGTAGGAGATACTATTACTGATTTTGCGAAACCTACAACCAACATAGTTGAAGGGTTTGAAGATGTAAAACCTATGGTTTTTGCTGGTATTTACCCTGTAGACACAGAAGATTACGAAGAATTAAGGGCTTCTATGGAAAAACTACAGCTTAATGATGCTTCTTTGGTCTTTCAGCCAGAAAGTTCAGCAGCGCTTGGTTTTGGTTTCCGTTGTGGGTTCTTGGGGATGCTTCATATGGAAATTATCCAGGAACGTTTAGAGCGTGAATTTGATATGACGGTTATCACTACGGTACCCAATGTGTCTTATCATGCTTATACCAATAAAGAGCCAGACGAGGTTATTATTGTAAATAACCCCTCAGACCTACCAGAACCTTCTACTATAAATCGAGTTGAAGAGCCATTTATTAAAGCGACTATTATAACCAAAGCCGATTTTGTTGGTAATGTCATGAGCTTATGTATTGAAAAAAGAGGCATTATCACCAACCAAACGTATTTAACTACAGAACGCGTAGAATTAACTTTTGAAATGCCTTTAGCCGAAATTGTTTTTGATTTTTACGACAGGTTAAAAACAGTATCTAAAGGTTATGCTTCTTTTGATTACCATCCTATAGGGATGAAGGTTTCTAAGTTGGTACGTTTAGATATTTTACTAAATTCACAACCAGTCGATGCGCTTTCTGCATTAATCCATGCAGATAACGCACAGACTATAGGTAGAAAAATGTGCGAGAAGTTAAGAGAGCTTATTCCGCGACAACAATTCGATATTCCAATTCAAGCAGCGATTGGTGCCAAAATCGTTTCTAGGGAAACCATTAAAGCCTTGCGTAAAGATGTTACTGCTAAGTGTTACGGTGGTGATATTTCCCGTAAACGTAAACTTCTTGAAAAACAGAAAAAAGGTAAAAAACGGATGCGCCAAGTGGGGAATGTAGAGATTCCACAGCAAGCGTTTATGGCGGTTTTAAAGCTGAATGATTAACCCTAACCCGCTGTTTATCAAATAGTAAATTTGTAATACATACAGATTTATTGTATCTTTTCACATCTTCAAATTGAACATGATATTTATTTCTGCTTAGTTAAGGTATTAACTAATCCATTAAATATTATGAAAACAAAACTATTTTTCTACACTTGTTTTGCCCTTTCATTGTTGGTTTTTAACAACAATTTGTACTCTCAAAATTTTTATGAATCGTCTACCGAAATTACCTCGTTTGGTAATACTTTGGACATTGATCATGAATTTACGCTAAATAGCGATGAAAAATCTTTTAATTTCATTGAAATCGCAAACAGTGTAGATGACACACTCACTCTTGATGAAGAAGAACAGGATCCAGAACAATTAATTCGTTTTGCTAGGACCATGCTGGCATTAGGAGCTGGTATAGCCTTTGGCGATAGTGATACCCTTTATTGTTTGCATGCCGCTTATTACTTGCGCTTAGCCATGTATACAAATGCAGCTTTGTTTGGTTCGCTGGGAGTTGCCTTTGATGGGCTAAGCGGTGATAATTTTACAAGAAATTTAATCGATTTACAATTCAGGCTTTTAATGTTCCACGCCATAACTAAATACAAGCAAGTTCACTTTATCTACGGTATGATGTTGGCATACGCCTTTGGCTCTGAAAAATTTGATGGTGGTTCTAAATACGACCTCACAAGATTAACCGCAGCACTAGTGCTCGGTTTCAATATTATTTTAACCACTCAATTTTCAATTATGCTACAAACCAATATTTTTGCACATCAAAGATGGACCCAAAAACTAAACGGTTCTGAAATTGAAAACAACACTACTTGGGGATACATTAACAAAGGGAATTTGCTCACACTTTCCTTAGTATGGAATTTGGCCAATTCCAGAGCACGATAACAAGTAACTAATCATCATTGACCCCTACTTCACAATTTGTGGTAGGGGTTTTTGTTTTTAGTTATTTTGTAATGTAATTATGCACTTAATGTTATATCACATTTCCCAAAAACCCGAACACACCCAACCAGAACTTATTGTTAAATTTTATAGAAAATAAACACTAAAATTCGGCTTTTGTTGAATTTCTTTTATGAAAATTTCAATAATCCTCAATAATGCTTTTTTTTTCTCAAAAATGAGATTTCAACAAAGTTATTAACAATATTTTTGTATGTTTATGTACCAACCTCCTTCTCATTTTTGGGTTTTGAGGCTAACACAAAAACAAAATCATTTATTACCAAACCTATTGAGAAATCGTTTATGAAAGCTCTTTTTTTTACTAGAGAATTTCCACCTTATGTTTATGGTGGCGCCGGAGTTCATGTTGAATATTTAGCTGCTGAATTAGCAAAGCTTATGGAAATTGATGTACGTTGCTTTGGTGATCAAGATGAAAAAAACGACAACTTTACCGTAAAGGGCTTTCCTTATGACAATGCCCTTTTTAGCGATTCTAATAGTAAGCTTAAATCTGTTTTTCAAACATTAAGCACGGGGATTCATATGAATGCCGAAGAAATAGATGCCGATATCGTACACTGTCATACTTGGTACTCGCACTTTGCAGGGATTGTTGCTAAACTGTGTTACGGTACACCATTGGTTATTACGGGACATTCATTAGAACCTTTAAGGCCCTGGAAACGTGAGCAATTGGGCAGAGGTTACGATGCATCTTCATGGGTAGAAAAAACAGCTCTTGAAATGGCCGATGCTGTTATTGCCGTATCTAAAGAAACCAAAGAAGATATCTTAACCCATTTTAATGTCGACGAGGAAAAAGTCCATGTTATCTATAATGGTATTAATCTGCAGCAGTATCAGGTAACTTCTGCAACAGACACATTAGATACTTACGGTGTTGACAAAAACAAACCCTATGTTTTATTTGTGGGTAGAATTACGCGCCAGAAAGGTATTATTCATTTAGTGAATGCCATAAAATATATTGAACCCGACACACAGATTGTACTTTGTGCCGGTGCTCCAGACACCCCCGAAATTGGAAAGGAAATGGAAGATGCCGTAAACGAAGTAAAGAAAACGAGAGACAATGTTATTTGGATAGATAAAATGGTAACCAAAGAAGAAATCATTCAATTGTATTCTCATGCCGATGTATTCTGTTGTCCTTCTATCTACGAACCTTTTGGTATTATAAATATTGAAGCTATGGCTTGTAATACCGCAGTTGTTGCCAGTGCCGTAGGCGGTATTAAAGAGGTTGTTGTAGATGGGGAAACCGGTATTTTAGTGCCTTTGGAACAACTAAACGAAGCGCCTTTTGAACCTGTTGACCCTGATAAATTTTCAAGAGATTTAGCAGAAGGAGTCAACAAAGTTATTGGGGACAAAGCCCTAAGAGAGTCTATGGCGATTAAAGGTAGAAAACGTGTTGAAGACTACTTCGATTGGATAGCCATAGCCAAACAAACCGAAACACTATACAAATCCCTAATACAAAACAACTAATCACTAAAAAAAGTAACTATTATGATAAATAACAAAGTTTTATCGATTATCCTGGGTGGCGGACAAGGATCTAGACTTTATCCTCTAACCCAAGAACGATCAAAACCGGCTGTGCCTATTGCAGGTAAATACAGGTTGGTAGATATTCCTATTTCTAACTGTATAAATGCAGATATAAAACGGATTTACGTTTTAACTCAGTTTAATTCTGCAGGTTTAAACAAACACATAAAGAACACCTATCATTTTAGTTTTTTTAGCAGTGCATTTGTAGACGTTCTTGCTGCCGAACAAACACCACAAAGTAAAACCTGGTTTCAAGGAACCGCAGATGCTGTAAGACAGAGCATGCACCACTTTTTAGGTAATGATTTTGAATATGCACTAATTTTATCTGGCGACCAATTATACCAAATGGATTATGATAAAATGATAGAAGCTCATGAAGAAAGTGGTGCAGAAATTTCTATAGCAACAATTCCTGTAAATGCAAAAGATGCCACAGGGTTCGGTATCTTAAAGGCAAACGAAGAAAATATCATTACCTCTTTTATTGAAAAACCCGATGCCGATTTATTACCCGATTGGACCTCTGAAGTAAGCGATGAAATGAAGGCTCAAGGTAGAAATTATCTAGCCTCGATGGGGATTTATATTTTCAATAGAGACCTACTGGTTGAACTCATGGAAAATCCGGATACTAACGATTTTGGTAAGGAAATTATTCCACAATCCATAGATTCTCACAAAACATTAAGTTATCAATACGAAGGGTATTGGACAGATATAGGAACTGTAGAGTCCTTTTTTGAAGCCAACCTTGGATTAACAGACGATATTCCTAAATTCGATTTATACGATAGAGACAAGCGTATATACACCCACGCAAGAATGCTTCCCACAACAAAAATCTCGGATACGGTCTTAGATAAAACCGTAATTTCAGAAGGATGTATTATTAGCGCTTCGAGGATAGAGCGATCAGTTATTGGTATTCGCTCTAGAATTGGAAAAGAGTCTACCATTATTAACACTTACATGATGGGAAATGACTACTACGAAACCTTAGAGGAAATAGATAACAACAAAATTGAAATCTTATTAGGAATTGGTGAACGCTGCTTCATTAAAAACTGCATTATAGACAAAAACTGTAGAATTGGCGATGATGTTAAAATCAATGGAGGACCACATTTAGAGGATACAGAAACAGATACGTATTGTATCAAAGACGGTATTGTAGTTCTCAAAAAAGACGCTGTAATTCCAAAAAATACAATTATTCAATAATAATTTTATTCTTTAACCATTTAATAACATTAAGTTTTTAATAATCAATCGTTTTCGTAAGGTTAGCTGCCCTATTGGTAATTAATGGTATATCTTAATTTACTAATTTTGCGCACTTAAAACCAACATTGTGCTATGTTAAATCAAAAAAGAGTTGTAATAGATTATGTTTCGCCAAATGTAAATAGAGGCGAATTTTATATTAAGCGTGTCGTAAATGAACTAATTAATATTGAAGCCCACATCTTGGCAGATGGTCATGATGTTCTGGGTGCTTCGGTACTTTATAAACATGAAGACGAAAAACTTTGGGCAGAAGCACGTTTAGGATTAGCAGTAAATAATGAATGGCACGGAACCTTTGCAGTTACAAAACAAGGGTTTTATTCCTATAAAGTTCAAGCTTGGGTAGACTATGCGCTTAACTGGCAACACGGTATAGAGCGTAAAATTGATGATGGACAATACGTTAAATCTGAACTTTTAGAAGGTATTGAATACCTCAAGGCCATTAAAGATGAGGTTGAACAAGACGATTCATTTTACTTTGACCACCTCATCAATATTTTTGCAAACGAAAACAATTACGACGAAGCAATTGCAGAAGCTAGATCTGAGCGTTTACACTATATCTTTCTAAAACACCCTAAAAAAATACTTGCTAACGAAAGCAAAACATATAAAGCCTACGTAGATCGTAAAAAAGCGCGTTTTAGCACTTGGTACGAATTTTTTCCGCGTTCGGCTTCAGAACATGATGGTGTTCATGGCACCCTGAAAGATTGTGAAAGATTATTGCCAAGAGTTAAAAATATGGGGTTTGACACCTTATATCTGCCTCCAATTCATCCCATAGGTGAAGTAAACCGAAAAGGAAAAAACAATACTACAGAAGCTTTTGAAGGTGATGTAGGCTCTACTTGGGGTATTGGTTCTAGGCTTGGCGGACATAAAGATGTACACCCAGATTTAGGTAATATCGATGATTTGAAAAACTTAGTTCAAAAAGCTAAAGAACAAGGTATTGAAATTGCCATGGATTATGCCTTACAAGCTGCTCCAGACCACCCGTGGGTAAACCAACACCCAGAATGGTTTAAATGGCGACCAGATGGAACCGTTCAGTACGCTGAAAACCCTCCAAAAAAATACCAAGATATCCTACCTATTTATTGGGAAAGTGAAGACTACGAAAACCTATGGAAAGAGTGTTTGGACATTCTCTTGCATTGGATAGATTGTGGTGTAAATGTGTTTAGGGTAGATAACCCGCACACAAAACCTTTTTACTTCTGGAATTGGATCATCGCTCAAGTAAAGGCGAAACACCCAGATGTTATATTTCTGGCCGAGGCCTTTACCGCGCCTAAAGTCATGCAACAATTGGCTAAACAAGGCTATACACAATCTTACACTTATTTTACTTGGCGTAATACCAAGCAAGAATTAATTGAATATGTGGAAGAGCTTACCAAAACAGAATCTCGTGAATATATGCAACCCAACTTCTGGCCTAATACACCAGACATTAACCCGTTTCATTTACAGGGAGCTAATGAAGCTAAGCATATAATCAGGTACAGTCTGGCGGCTACTTTAAGTTCTAGCATTGGTATTTATGGACCTGTTTTCGAATATATGCTAAGTGATCCTTTGTTGGGTAGAGAAGAATACAACAACTCAGAAAAATTTCAATTCACACATTACGATTGGAATATCCAAAACAAATTAATTACGGTTATTACAAAACTAAATAACCTTAGGCATCAAAACGAAGCACTACAGCAAACCAATAACATAAAATTTTGCCATATAGAAAACGAAAACCTTATGGCGTTTTACAAGTGGAACGATTCTAAAACTAATGAGCTATTAATCATTATTAGTTTAGATGCTCACAATATGCAGCAAGGAACAGTTCAGTTACCGTTGGCAGAAATGGGAGTTGACGCTGGTCATCATATTGAAATGCATGATTTAATTACCGATAATCGTTATAACTGGCAAAACGAGTGGAACTTTGTAGAGTTACATCCTACTTTACCGTTCCATATTTTCCAAATGAATAAATAATACCATATGACCAAAACAACAACTCGTTCTCAAACAGATGCTGTGTTCGTTATCAATGAACATTGGGAACAGTTGTTGAATAATAAAGCTTTTACGAGCGCTTTTTTAAGTGATGTTTTAGAAAATTATATCGTAAAACAGCGGTGGTATGGCGGTAAGGCAAGCCGTATAAAATACATTGAATTATCAGAATATTTTAGACTACAGCATAAAGGCGAAGTATATTACGGGTTAATTCTAGAAGTAAATTACCATGAGGCCTTTTATCATCATTATTTTCTGCCCATTGCCTTCGTTACCGACGAGGCTTACGTAGAGGACAGTGCTATTCTGCCCATAGAACTATCGGGGATTGGCGGCCATATTATAGATGCCACTTACCTTGAGGCTTTTAGAAGAGTAATTTTCAACAGACTAGTTACAGCAGAACCGAACGATAAAACTCCCGTTCGATATCACAAAAACAAACGTCTTGATGGTATTGAATACGAAACTTCTAGGTTTATGGGCTTGGAACAAAGCAATACCTCTATAGTTTACAACAATAAGTACGTTTTAAAATTCTTTAGGCGCATATATGCCGATAAAAATCCAGATTATGAAATGTCTCGATTTCTTTCTGAGAAAAAAGAATTTAAAAACACACCTGCTTATCTAGGAAGTATCAATATTGAAGACTCCGATAGCGATATTATCACCATAGCTCTAATGCAAGAAATGATTCCTAATGAAGGGGATGCTTGGGATTATATGCTAAAAGAACTTCATAAGCTCTTCATGCATCTCAAGGAAACGCAAATAGATGTTGCTACTTTATCAAATGCCCCTTTATTTTCCAGATTGAACTTAGAGGATATTTCTCCTGAAATTCTTAACTGGATAGGCCTTTCTTTTTTCAAAAAAATACAAACTTTGGCAAAAAGAACAGCAGAAATGCATATTGCCCTTGGCGCTGAATTTGAAGAAACAGCTTTCGACCCAGCAAGATTTAATAGCGATTACGAGGTTTGGCTAAAAAACAGATTGCTTTATCAATTCCAAAATAGACTCAATACCGTTGAAAACAACCTTCATAAGTTAGAAGGCCTTACACTCAAATTGGCCCAAGAATTTCTTGATAGAAAAAACGACATAAGGAAGCGTTTTGTAAAATTCGATTGGACCAAACTGAAAGGCGAACGCATAAGGGTTCATGGTGATTATCACTTAGGGCAAATATTGGTTCATAAAGACGACTTCTATATTTTAGATTTCGAAGGCGAGCCAGAAAGTACCATTCGAGATCGTAAAGTAAAGCAACCCCCATTAAAAGATGTTTCGGGCTTATTTCGAAGTTTTCACTATGCTATTTATAGTTGTATCCTCAATCATGGAGCAACATATGGTATACCTCGAAAGCAGTTGTTTAAAGCAGCCGATGTTTTATTCAACCATATCACTGGTGTGTTTTTAGACACCTATGTCGCACTAGTACGGGAAGCTAACTTAAACATTGGCTACGAAAAAGAACGCAATTTTATTTTAAAATATACAATGCTCGAAAAAGCCGTTTATGAAATCGGATACGAGCTAAACTCACGTCCACAATGGGCGGTAATCCCTTTAAAGGGAATCTCTAACATTATTAACAACTAACTATTCATGGCACATGTAAAATCTTATAGCTTATTCACAGATTTCGATATCGACTTGTTCAAATCAGGCAAACACTATCGCCTTTACGAGAAATTTGGTTCGCACCTTGTTACTGTAGATGGTATAGAAGGCACCTATTTTGCAGTTTGGGCACCTAGCGCCAAACAAGTATCGGTGGTTGGGGATTTTAATTATTGGATGGAAGGCGAGCATCAGCTTAATGTACGATGGGATTCTAGTGGTATCTGGGAAGGTTTTATTCCTATGGTAAGTAAAGGGAGTATCTACAAATACAAAATTCAAAGTCATCACAATGATATAAAAACAGAAAAAGCCGACCCCTACGCAAGACGCTGCGAACACCCACCAAGTACGGCCTCTATAGTTTGGGACGACAACTATACCTGGAAAGATAAATCTTGGATGAAAAACAGAAAGAAACACAATGCTATAGATGCACCTTATTCTGTTTACGAAGTACACTTAGGATCCTGGAAGCGTAATGTCGAAGAAGACCGTTTTATGTCTTATTACGAATTGGCCGATGATTTAGTACAGTACGTGAAAGAAATGAATTTTACCCATGTAGAGCTTATGCCTATTATGGAATATCCTTTCGATCCTTCGTGGGGTTACCAGCTTACAGGGTATTTTGCACCAACCTCAAGATTCGGGTATCCCGAAGAGTTTAAATACCTAGTAGATCAACTGCACCAAAATGGCATTGGTATTATTTTAGATTGGGTACCTTCTCACTTCCCAGAAGATGCTCACGGATTGGGATTCTTTGATGGATCACATCTATATGAACACCCTGATCGCCGTAAGGGCTATCACCCAGACTGGAAAAGTTTAATCTTTAATTATGAACGAAACGAAGTTCGTTCATTCCTTATAAGTAATGCAGTATTTTGGTTAGATCAATATCACGCCGACGGGCTACGTGTAGACGCAGTAGCTTCTATGTTGTTCCTAGATTACTCTAGAGAAGACGGTGAGTGGGAACCTAATATCTATGGCGGAAGAGAAAATCTTGCGGTTATAGATTTCCTTAAACAATTGAATGAAGAAGTATACAAATCCTTCCCAGATGTTCAAACTATTGCTGAAGAATCGACCGCATTCCCAATGGTATCCAAACCTACCTTTTTGGGCGGATTAGGCTTTGGCATGAAATGGATGATGGGCTGGATGCACGATACCTTAGAATATTTTGCTAAAGACCCAGTGTATCGAAAATACCATCAAAATGAAATTACCTTCAGTTTAGCCTATGCTTTTACAGAAAATTTCATGCTACCCTTGTCACACGATGAGGTTGTTTATGGTAAAAATTCCATTTTAGGAAGAATGCCTGGAGACGAATGGCAACGTTTTGCAAACCTAAGATTGCTTTACGGTTATATGTTCACACATCCCGGAACTAAACTTTTGTTTATGGGTGGTGAATTTGGGCAATACAACGAATGGAATTTTCAAGAAAGTTTGGATTGGAATTTATTGGATTTTAAGCCTCATAAAGACACACAAAACTACTTTAAAGCTTTAAATAAACTTTACAAAAGCACACCGGCACTTTACGAAAAAGCCTTTACTAGCGAAGGATTTGAATGGATAAGCCACGACGATCACGACAATTGTGTAATATCTTATATACGAAAAGGGTACGATGAGGCCAATAATGTAGTGGTAGTTTGTAACCTCACACCAACCATTCGTGAAAACTATAAAATAGGTGTCCCTTTTGAAGGAAAATTAAAAGAAATCTTTAACTCAGACCTTAAAAAGTTTGGAGGAAGCGGTATAAGTAATCGAAAGGGTATTGCCATTCAAAAAGAGTCATGGAATGGAAAAGATTTTTCTGCTGAAATTACCTTGCCACCTCTTGGTGTTGTAGTATTTAACTTCCAATAAAAGATATGCTTACATAATACGTAAAATAGGCTTTAATTATTTAACGGTTAGATAATAAAAACGTGGTTTTTTTAAAAAAAAACCACGTTTTAAAATATATTCTTTTAGTATTTTCGTCAATTCATAACTAACTGATTTTATTTATGATACTGAATACTGAATTAGAATATAAAGGCGATTTGTTTCCTTCGCAGGTTGTGGGTTACGAGAAGGATGTTGATATATTAAATTTCGCCACTTCAAATAATGTAATATTACAACTTACTGTACTCAGAGATAGTGTACTTCGCTTTAGATATACCACCGTTGGAAAGTTCGATAATGATTTTTCATATGCCATTGACGAAAAAGCAAGTCGTGGATTCAATCACCTTGAAATAACCGACGATGAGGAAAAGTACATCGTTACGACTGCTAAACTAATTTGCCACATATACAAGAGCGACTTAAGAACCTCAATTCTAGATGCTAATGATAATTCTATCATCTGTCAAGACGAGCTTGGTTTTCATTGGGAAGAGAGCTATGAATTAGGTGGAGATATTGTGAAAATGAGTAAAGCAGCTCAAAATGGTGAAAGCTATTATGGTCTTGGAGATAAACCAGAGCATATAAATTTGAAGGGGCGTCGTTTTGAAAACTGGGCTACAGATTCTTATGCCTATGGTAAAAACACCGACCCGATTTACAAAGCTATTCCGTTTTATACTGGGTTACACGAAGGGAAATCTTATGGTATTTTCTTTGACAACAGTTTTAGAACTTACTTCGATTTTTGTCAAGAAAGACGTAATGTAACCAGCTTTTGGGCTCTAGGAGGAGAAATGAATTACTATTTCTTCTACGGTCCTAAAATGGAAGATGTTGTGGTAAGCTACACCGATTTAACGGGTACTCCAGAATTACCCCCATTATGGGCTTTGGGTTACCACCAATGTAAATGGAGTTACTATCCTGAGTCTAAGGTTAAAGAGATTACCGATAAGTTTAGAGAACTCAAAATACCATGTGATGCTATCTACTTAGATATTGATTATATGGAAGGCTTCCGTTGTTTTACATGGAGCAAAGAATATTTCCCTGAGCCAAAACGTATGGTTAAGGAGCTGGCTGACGACGGATTTAAAACCGTTGTAATCATTGATCCGGGAATTAAAATAGATATGGAATACGATGTATTCCGTGAAGGTTTAGAAAAAGATTATTTCTGTAAACGAGCCGATGGCCCCTACATGAAAGGTAAAGTATGGCCTGGAGAATGTTATTTCCCAGATTTTACAAGACCCGAAGTACGCGAATGGTGGGCCGGTTTGTTTAAAGAACTCATAGAAGATATTGGTGTTAAAGGGGTTTGGAACGATATGAACGAACCTGCTGTAATGGATGTTCCAGGAAAATCGTTCCCTCCAGATGTGAGACACGATTACGATGGTAACCCTTGCTCCCACCAAAAAGCGCATAACATTTACGGTATGCAGATGGCAAGAGCTACTTACCATGGTTTAAAACGCTTTAATTATCCAAAACGCCCATTTGTAATTACCCGTTCTGCTTATTCGGGTACACAACGTTACACCTCAACATGGATGGGAGACAACGTAGCTACTTGGGAACACTTACAAATTGCCAATATCCAAGCGCAACGCTTGGCTTTATCTGGTTTCTCTTTTGCGGGATCTGATATTGGTGGTTTTGCGGAGCAACCTAATGGCGAGCTGTATGCCCGTTGGATTCAATTAGGTGTTTTCCACCCATTCTGTAGAACCCACTCTTCTGGAGATCACGGTGATCAAGAACCTTGGGCTTTCGATGAAGAAATTACAGATATTGTTAGAAAATTCATTGAAATAAGATATGAGCTTCTACCATACTTGTACACCACGTTTTATAAATATCACCACGATAACATTCCAATGTTAAAATCGTTGGTTTTATTCGATCAGGAAGATACACAAACACATTATAGAACCGACGAATTTGTTGTTGGTAACCATCTTCTGGTTTGTCCAATAAACGAACCGAATTCTAAAGGAAGGCGCATGTATATTCCTAGAGGAGAATGGTATAACTATTGGACAGATGAGGTTGTTGTTGGAGGAAAAGAAACATGGGTTGATGCTGATTTAGACAGTATGCCAATATTCGTAAAAGCCGGTGCTATTATTCCAAAATATCCAATACAGCAATACGTTGGTGAAAAAGAAATCGATCAATTAACCTTAGACGTTTATTACAAAAACGGCAAAGAAGATTCGGAAATTTACGAAGATGCCAACGATGGTTACGATTATACCAAAGGAAGATATAGTTTAAAGAAGTTTAACTTAGCAGGTAATGGTGATAAGCTAATCATAAGAATTCATAAAAGAGGTGCCTACATTGCGCCTTATGAAACCTTCAAGATTAATTTCCACGGACTACCGTTTAAAGTTAAATCGATTAAGGTAGATAACGAGTATGTAGACTTAAAAGATGTTAAGTTCAAGAATAACTCATTGGTTGTTACAAAGCTGTTTACAAACCTACAGCTAAAAGCAGACTAAGTACTATCTATCATATAAACAAAAAGAGAAAGGCTATCGTAACAGATAGCCTTTTTTTATTCAATAGCTTTTCCTAAATATACCAGCTTATACCCTTTTTCAATTTTCATAGATTTACTACTGTAAGTTGAAATAATTTCGAAAACACCTCGCTTATCTTTTATTAATATAGGTGTTCTGTTTTCATCCTTACTTACTTTTTCAATAAGTTCATCGTAGTGCTTTCTACTTTCAATTTCAATCTCTTGAATGGAAGGGTATTTCAAGGCTATTTCGGTAAGCGCATTAAAATCGTCTGTTTGAGAAAATAGCCCTTCTTTAGGAATACTGTCTGGGTCGCTCATTTCCTCGGCAGAAATCAATCTGAAGGTACCGTTTTCACCAAACTGGTCACTAAATTTATTAATGGCATAATCGTTAATAGCAGCACTACCGGTAAGCGCCATTAAAAACCCAACATCGTTTAGCTCAATATTATCCTCCAATTTAACCGAATAGATATCGGTATTTATAGCCTCAAGCCCCATTTCCTTGGCTGCTTTTATGTTATTTTGATTACTATCTATAAACACAACATGCCTATTATTATCTACCAAATATTTACCTATTAAACGCGATACCGGCGATGCGCCAACTATTAAAACACCATAAGAGTTCTTTAAAAATACCCCTATAATTTTTGCAAAATATCGAGCTGTCGTAGCGTTCAAAAGGACCGTTCCAAGAACAATCATAAACACCAAAGGCGTAATGTACTCTGCACCTTCAACACCTTGTCGCATTAATTTACTCCCAAATAAAGACGCGATACCCGCTGCTACTATACCTCGAGGGCCTACCCAACTAATAAAAAGTTTATCATTCGTTTTTAGTGAAGAGTTGGCGGTACATATAAAAACAGCTATTGGTCGGACTATAAATACAACAGCTCCAAAAAGAATGGCAGCATTCCAGTTGTATAGCAACCTCATGTCCTCAATATTGATATTGGCTGCGAGCAAAATAAACAGAATAGATATGAGTAACACACTAAGCGACTCCTTAAAATATAGTAGCTCTTTGATGTTTTCGAGTTTTCCATTACCTAAAACCATTCCCATGACTACAACAGCTAATAATCCCGATTCGTGAGCAAAAATCTCAGATTCTACAAACACCAACAATACCGTAGAAAGGGACACCACATTAAGAAGATAATGTGGTATAAGTTTTTTATTTATTACAAAGGCCAAAGCGTGTGCGAAGGTAAATCCAAAGGTTGTTCCAAAGAGTAAAATTTTACCAAATTCGATTAACGCCGTCTTGGTAAACCCTACTTCGCCTTCAACACTAATAAATTCAAAAACCAATACAGCAACTAAAGCACCTATGGGATCTATTAAAATACCTTCCCATTTTAATACTGTGGATATGTCTTTCTTAAGCGGAATGTTACGTAGAATGGGTGTTATTACTGTGGGCCCAGTTACAATAATCAATGCCGAAAAAAGAAATGATAATTCCCAACTCAAGTTAAAAACGAAATGAGCTAATATACCAGCACCAAAAAAAGTAACAGCAGATCCAAGCGTAATTAGCTTTGTAATGACAGGTCCCAAACTTTGAATTTCAGAACGCTTTAGGGTTAATCCCCCTTCAAAAAGAATAATGCTTATGGCCAACGACACAAAATAGTAAAGTCCTTCACCAGGAAATAGGCCTTTTTCTCCGTTCCAAATGGGTTCTATCCACTTCGTGCCATCTTCACTTAAATATTCAGCGGCAATAGGGCCAACCAAAAGACCAATTAAAATTAAGGGTAAAATGGCAGGAATCTTGAGTTTCCATGCAAACCACTGGGCTAAAATTCCTAGGATAATAATTCCTGCAAGTTCTAACATACACAAGTTATTTTTGTGAGAACACTAATATAAATAAAACGATTGATTTCTTTTTTAAAATACTCCATTCGGATAATAAAATTCGATATTAAAATTTATCAATCTGTATAAACGTAATTTCTATTGTATTTAATCTTAATATATTCTTAACGAATCTTAAATTTCCTTGCTATTTTTTTAATTTTACATGTTATGAAATTATACCCGATTAATGCTGGAAATTTTAAGTTAGATGGTGGTGCCATGTTCGGTGTAGTACCCAAATCTCTATGGCAAAGAACCAATCCGGCAGACCAAAATAACATGATAGATATCGCGTCGCGTTGCTTGCTCATTGAAGATGGCAACAAGTTGATTTTAATCGACACTGGTATGGGCGATAAGCAATCTGATAAATTTTTTGGGTATTATAATTTGTGGGGTGATGACTCTTTAGATGTGTCTCTTAATAAACACGGATTCCATAGGGATGACATAACAGACGTGTTTTTAACGCACCTCCATTTTGATCATTGCGGCGGTTGTATTCAATGGAATAAGGCTAAAACTGGTTATGAACCAGCTTTTAAAAACGCGCATTTTTGGAGTAATAAAGATCACTGGAAATGGGCAACCGAACCCAACAGAAGGGAAAGAGCCTCGTTCTTAAAGGAAAATATTCTTCCAATAGAAGCGAGTGGCCAACTAAAATTTACTGCAATTACTAAAGACAACGCCTTGGCTAACTCAGAATTAGGCTTCGATATTCTTTTTGTTGATGGACATACCGACAAACAAATGCTCCCTATCATTACTTACCAAGAGAAAAGCATTGTCTTTATGGCAGATTTATTACCAACTGCTGGCCATTTGCCCCTACCCTACATTATGAGCTATGATACAAGACCGCTTCTAACCCTTAATGAAAAAGAACGATTTTTAAACCTTGCTGCCGAAAACAATTATCATTTGTTTTTAGAACACGATGCCCACAACGAAATTATTACCGTTAAAAAAACAGATAAAGGTGTAAGGTTGAATGAAAGTCTTTCTATTAAAGACATTTTTTAATTAATTAAAACAGCTATGAGAATATTAAAAATTATCATTATTCCTGCTTTTTTTGCTACAATCTTTTTTAGTTGTAGTTCTGCAAGCATCATTTCCACACCTGTTGAAAATATTGATAAAACCCCATTAAAAGTTGCTGAGTTAACAAAGGCCGAAAAAGAAAAATGGGGCCATTTAGATTTAGTCAAAGATACCATTCCAGGTATGAGTGTTGAAAAAGCTTATACTGAAATTCTAAAAAAAAGAAAAGGAAAACAAGTTATTGTAGCAGTTTTAGACTCTGGAATTGATATTGACCATGAAGATTTAGATGATGTTATTTGGGTCAACGCGGATGAGAAACCAAATAATGGTATTGACGATGATAAAAACGGTTATATTGATGACATAAACGGTTGGAATTTCGTTGGAGATGGGTATTACGAACAATTAGAGTTAGTAAGACTTTTAGCTTCAGGAGATACTAATAATCCAAGGTATGAGGAAGCGAAAAGCGAACTGAATTCCCTAAGAGATAAATACTCTAAATTAAAGGCTAATAATGAAGAATTTCTTATTCAGGTAAACAGTGCCGATGAAACCATCTCCAATCATTTAGGTAAAAAAGATTATACTAAAAACGATGTTAAGTCAATAAAAACCCAAGACAGAGGGTTACAGCAATCTGTAGCTATAATAAATTATGTTTACAGTCTTGAATTTACTTCCGTTTCAGAATTTAAAGAAGTTCTTGAGAATAGTTTAAAATCAGCAAACGACTTTCTAAATTATTTTTTAAACATTAATCACAAAGGAAGGGTAACTGGAGATAATCCCGACGACTTGAGTGACAAGCCTTATGGAAATAATGATGTTAAACCCAGAAAAAAAAGTGAATCTCATGGCACACATGTTTCTGGGATTATAGCTGCCGAAAGAAACAACGGTAAAGGGATTAATGGTGTTGCTAACAACGTAAGAATTATGGCCATTCGTTCAACACCCAGAGGAGATGAATACGATAAAGATGTTGCTTTAGCTATAAGATACGCCGTAGATAATGGTGCTTCTATAATTAACTGTAGTTTTGGAAAAAGTTATTCCCCTCATAGCGATTGGGTAAGAGATGCCATTGTATATGCGAGTAAAAACGACGTGCTGATTGTTCATGCTGCAGGAAACGATTCTAAAAACATAGATAAAAAACCAAATTTTCCAGACGATAATGTAAATGGCGAGGAGGTTTCTAGTAATTACCTAAGAGTTGGGGCTTTAGACCCAAAATATGGGTCTAGTATTGTAGCCAGTTATTCAAACTATGGTAAAAATAACGTAGATGTTTTTGCTCCAGGAACAGATATATATTCTACAGTTCCCGAAAATGAATATAAATTTGAACAAGGCACCTCTATGGCCGCACCTGCCGTAACAGGCGTTGCAGCATTAATTCGCTCTTATTATCCAAATTTAAGTGCAGCACAGGTTAAGAGAATAATTATGGATTCTGGCTTACCAATAAAATCAAAAATAATTGTTGGTGGCAACACCAGTGATATTAAAAACTTCAGTGAAATTGCAAAATCTGGTAAAATAGTGAATGCCTACAATGCACTTATTATGGCTTCTAAGATAGCCTCTATTAATTAAACCTAACATATGAATCGTATTCTCCCTTCTCTTTTTGGTCTCCTCCTAATATGTTCTTGCGCTGGAACCAAGGAATCTGCTACGGTTACTCCTATAGCAACACCCACGCCTGTACCTTATGTAAGTTCAATGCCTACATATTGGCAACAGCATGTAGATTATAAAATGGAAATTGATATGGATGTAAACACCTATCAATACAAAGGGAAACAAACACTAGTCTACACAAACAACTCTCCAGATGTGTTAAATAAGGTATTCTATCATTTATACTTCAATGCCTTTCAGCCTGGTAGCGAAATGGACGTACGCTCCAGAACCATTGCAGACCCAGACCCAAGAGTTGGTGACCGCATAAGCAAACTAAAGCCTAATGAAATTGGTTATATAAAAGTACAATCGTTAAAACAAAATGGAACCATTCTTAAACATGAAACTGTAGGTACAGTATTAGAAGTTGACCTCTCAAAACCAATACAACCTGGCGAAAAAGTAACTTTTAGTATGGTCTTTGATGCTCAAGTACCTCTACAAATACGCCGCTCTGGAAGAAACAACAATGAAGGGGTTGCCTTATCGATGACACAATGGTACCCAAAATTAGCAGAATACGATTTTGAAGGCTGGCATGCCGACCCATATATTGGACGTGAATTTCATGGTGTATGGGGAGATTTTGATGTAAAACTAACTATTGATAAAGACTATGTAGTTGGAGGCTCTGGATATCTTCAAAACCCTAACGAGGTTGGTCATGGATACGAAACTAAAACTGTAACGCCTACCAACTCCAAAAAGGTTACTTGGCATTTTATAGCGCCTAATGTTCATGACTTTACATGGGCTGCAGACCCCGATTATATTCATGATACTATGCAAGTTCCCGATGGTCCTTTGTTACACTTTCTTTATAAAAATTCACTAGATAGCAAGACTAAAAATAGTTGGAAAAAACTACAACCTAAAACTGTAGAGCTCATGCAATACTTTAGTGAGCACGTAGGAACCTATCCTTACAAACAATACTCGGTTATTCAGGGTGGTGATGGTGGTATGGAATATGCTATGTGTACCCTTATTACAGGAAAGCGTAGCTTTGGTAGTTTGGTTGGTGTTACGGCACATGAACTGGCACATACTTGGTTTCAGTTTTTATTGGCTACCAATGAGGCAAAACACGAATGGGTCGATGAAGGTTTTACCTGCTACATTAGCGATGCGGCAATGAATACTATTATGAAACAGGGTAAAGAAAACCCGTTTGCCAGTGCGTATGGTGGTTATTTATACCTAGCAAATTCGGGTAAAGAACAGCCGCTCTCTACTCATGCCGACAGGTATCATTACAATCAGGTCTATGGTATTTCAGCATATAATAAAGGGGAGGTGTTTTTAGCCCAATTAGGTTATGTAATAGGTGAAGAAAACTTAAACAAAACCATTAAAAGCTTCTTTTCAGAATGGGCTTTTAAGCACCCAACACCAAACAGTTTTATCCGCTCTGCCGAAAAAGTGTCTGGTTTAGAACTGGACTGGTACTTAATGGATTTTGCGCAAACAACAAATACAATAGATTATGGCGTAAAATCTATAGATGGTAATTCTGTAACCCTTGAACGTATCGGTTTAATGCCTATGCCCATAGATTTAACCGTTACTTACACCGATGGTTCTAAAGAAGATTTTTATATCCCGTTACAAATGATGCGTGGTGAAAAACCAACCTCAGCAACAGTCATAAAAGATTGGGCTTGGGCCTACCCAACCTATACTTTTAAAACATCTAAAGCCATACAGCATGTTGAAATAGACCCTAAAAATCTTATGGCAGATGTTGATAAGAAAAATAACAAACTTTAGTTAGCATAAAAAAGTTAAAACATTAGCGTTTCTAATTTTAGAAGCGCTTTTTTTATGTTCATTTAATAAAATTTTGCTACTTTAAAAAAAGAAAATGAAAACAACACCTGAACACAACAAACGTATTGCAGAAATGAAATTCTCATCGGTGCTCCCACATTACGTTAGTAAAATTGAAAAAAAGGGAAGAACCAAAGCAGAACTTTTTACGGTAATTGAGTGGTTGACCGGTTTTAACGAAAACGACCTGAATACACTTATTAAAGGCCAAGTAACCTTTAAAACGTTTTTTGAAAAAGCCCAATTAAACCCTAATGCCCAACTAATAAAAGGAGTCATCTGTGGTTATCGCGTTGAGGACATCGATAATCCTTTAACTCAAAAAGTTAGGTATCTAGATAAAGTTATCGATGAATTGGCTCGAGGTAAAAAGCTAGAAAGTATTTTACGAAAACCTAAATGATGTTATAAAGAATATTTAAATGGTACTCTTGCCCCTATACCACCTTTCATTTTTATACATATAGGTCTTAGCTACACGTTCTCGGTTATTTAATCTCAAATACGTTTTATTGGTATGCCGATTTCTATAGCCTAACAAATGAAAAACAGCTTTTGCATAAAATCTGGCCACCTTTAAATCAACTTTTAGGGTACCCTTATTTTTATTTAACCAAGAAATTCCAGGAAGTATAATTAGAAGTCCATCGATTCTAATTCGCCTTAAAAACGCAGACAATTTTAAAAAAAACGGCTTGATTGAACTAACTATAAAAAAGCCTTCTGATCCTTGTTTTTGATATAAAGGCATAAATATCAACCCTTTACGAATAGAATATATGTTTTCTCCATTACTAACAGCTAAGGGAACACCTTTTTTTACCGTTTGGAAACTCTTAAAACCATTCAACATAACAAACTGTTCTTCGTTCTTTATTCTGTGTAAATAAACAACTTCCAAAAAGCCTGTGGTTTTCTTGGCTTGAGATTTTAAATGTTTATAGTGGTTTTTAAAATCGATAGCCTCTGTAGTGTTTAAAATTCCTGAATACTTCAAAGCCAAGTACAAAAAAGATTCACTATTGTATACAGCCATTGCTTGGTCGTGTTGTCCCGATTCGAAACCTAAAGATACATACCCCAATTCATTAATATAACTCAAAAGAGGGCCTTCTAAATACTCCTCTATTCCTAAAACTATGGGAACAGGAAAATATTCTGAAAACTTCCTGTTTATCAAAGCATCGTTTATGGTTATAAAGGGCAGTGTTTTGCTTGATGTTGTGTGAAGGTCTATAAAATAATAAGGAGGGGAATCTGTTTTTAATATTTTATAGACTAAATCCAATAAAATCAATAATTCGCCTTCCTCAACAGAAATTTTAGATTTGTTCTTTATGGATGCAATATTATCACTAGTCCACAATCTATTAAGATCTTGATCTACGTATCTTTGCTGTTTTTTTAAAGCCTCAAGATTACCACTTATAACATAAATTGTACCCTTAACCTCTTCTGGGTTTAGATTGTCCAGAACTTTTTTTGAAGCAAATACACCAGCTGTTTCATTACCATGAATACCAGCAAAAACCACTAAAGTGGGTCCTGAACTATTTCCAGTAACCTTTCCTATAAACCTTTCAATTTTAATAGTTTTATTAAGTGCTTTGCTTTGTACATTAACCATACATTAAATGTCATTGTTTGTAATTAATCCAATTAATTTTGTCTGATTAACAACTGGTAAACAACTTAAATTGCTTTGTTTCATGAGAGATATTGCATCATGAACTGGCATATACTCGTCCACTGTTAAAAGATTAGTTTTCATAATACTTTTAACGCTTTTATTTAGATTATCTGGTTCGTTCAAAAATGATTTTACATCATCCCAATATAATAACCCAATCAATTCAACATCATCGTTTATAACTGGCATATGATGAATATTTTTCCAAAGCATCATATTCAAAACAAGTTCTACACTATCATTCTGGCGAACAGAAAAAATATCAGAATTCATAATGTGTTTTACCACCTTATTTTCCCCATTACCTTTTCCTAAATTTGTGTTTAACAACCCCCAAGTAGAAACAGGATATCCCTTTTCTTGTTTTTCGTGAATATTGGCCGTTAAAATTTGCATGGCCTGATAAGGTTTATATGCTTTAAGGAGATTTCTATAGTTTGTAACGAGCCATTCAGACCCACTTGTTGTATGTACTCTGTTTTTTATGATTTTTAAATAATACTCTGCATCTAGTGGTGAAATACCGTATTTATATAGACCCTTATAAGCCATTGGCAAGAGCTCATTAACAATTAAATCGTAACTTGAAATATATTTCCCGTTCCACTTAAATAAGGTGGCTTTTCCGTATCTAGCTGCATTGAAAAAGTTACTTTTCACATCTTTAAAATCCCATTTTTCATGAATATTTTCTAATTCTTTGGGCTTACCAAGCATAATACCTACCCAAAACATGAAATTGGCTATTTCATCTTTTGTTGTGGGGCCAGAAGGTATATATCTATTCTCAATTCTTAAACTTGGTTTCCCTTCAAGAACACCATAGCAAACGCGGTTCCACGGATAAATGGTACCATTATGTAAGCCAAGTGCTCTAAGCCTTGGAATCTCTCCATTGTCGAGCATTTCCACACTATTCTTAGTAAAACCAGTAGTTAAAAAGCTTCTGAACCTTGAAATATTATCTTTGAAAATATCTGCAATGGATCCTGTTTGCCAGTTGTTTCCAAAACTAACCCTAGATTGTTTTTCATTGAGTAAATAGGAATTTGCTCTAGTATCTATGCTCTGGGTGAAAAGCGCTATTCTTGTTTCGCTCCAAAGCTCCTTGCCAAAAAGTAAGGGCGAATTAGTACACGCACTTAAAACAGGACCCGCTATAGCTTGGGCCCAATTGTAATTATCAACAAAATCTTTAGTTCCCAATTGTAAATGCATTTGGAAACTGGTATTACACCCCTCTAGCATAACCGAATCATGCATTAAATTAAGTTCATCCACACCTTTAATATGAATGTCGAAATTTTGGCGTCTTGAATTTTTTATTGCCTCATTTATTAGGGCATAACGCTCAACCTCCGTCATATTTTGTTCATCAGAGTTTTTAACTGTTAATGACGGTAAAATACCGGTTAGTATAATTTTTATACCTTTTTCAGAAGCAGCAAGTCTAGCCTTATCTAGCAAGGCTTCTAAATGTTTGTATAATTCAGAAAAGCAGGTATTACCTAGTTGATAAGTATCGGAATTTATTTCTAAATTATAATTACTTATTTCGGTAGTAAAATGGTCATCATTAATAGCTTTTAGTAACTCTAAAGATTTATTTTCAGGCAGAAAGTTATTGTTTACAAGACAAAACTCTTGCTCCGCCCCAATTCTCAAAATATCATTTTCTATAATGCCCCTTTCAATCATTAATTCAAGAGCCTTTATATCATTTAATAAATGATTTATATAATTGGCTCTATCTTTTTTGGTTTTAAGTTTAGCAACTTTTAAATCTCCCATAACCCTATGTTTAATAATAACTTAACTTTATAAAGTTACCTTTGAAATAGTGATTAAACTATGATTTTCGTCAGGTGAGAATAATGGTTGCTTTTGTAGAAATTTTCGGTTATTTTCGTATAACGACGCATATCTTAATAAGTTGGCAATAATATCCAGAAAATGAACAAGGAAATTGAGGCTTTGAATAAGAAAAAAAAAGAGTATAGTCTCAAACTAATCAAAGATTACCTCTCGCCTCCAATATTCATTACCATATTAGCCTTGTTTATCCATCTTGTCTTTGATGTTTCTCTTTCTACTAACTATGGAGTCATTATTGGAATTTGGGTTGGAACTATCCTCAGGATTTTCCTTTTCGATTTCCGACCATCATATGTCTATAGCATTGAGTATTTAAATGGAAATCTATCCTTGTATTTAGTCAATCCGATTGGAAAAAGTAAAGTATTAGAATACTCTAAAATGGAATTAGATTCTTTTTTTGTCAAAAGGAAGTCGTTTTGGAAGGCTTATGGTAAGATATATGTTCAGAAAAATGGACTCGTTAGAAACTATAATATTGTGGACTCCCAACTAACTAATCAGTACTTAAAAATTCAAAAAGAAATTTAATAATATTACTATTTCCCAACAGCGTCAATAATTCAGCGTTATTTCACGTTAGACAAATACCTTATAACCAACTCTCAATCTAACATCCTTTAATTTTCCTACCTTTAGCCTTTAAAAATACCCCCATTGAGTTTCACTTACGGCAAAAAAGAAAAACTAAAGAGTAAAAAGCTAATAGATCAATTGTTTACTGAAGGACAATCGGTTTCGGCATACCCTTTGCGTTTAGTTTACCTAAAAACAGAATTTGAAGACGCGGTTACTGCCAAAACAGGAGTTTCAGTAAGTAAGCGATATTTTAAAAATGCGGTAGACCGAAATCGTATAAAACGCTTGTTAAGAGAATCTTATAGGTTAAATAAACATCGATATTTTAACAACTTTACAACGCAATATGCGTTCATGATTTTGTACATTGGAAAAGAAAAACTAACCTTTTCTGAAGTAGAAACCAAGATGAATAAGCTGTTTGATAAGTTTTTAAATAAAATTTCCCATGAAAAAAATAGTGAAAAATAAATTTGTTCTCGTTGCTTTAGCGACGACTCTTTTTTTAAGCACTACAGCTTTTAAAAACGATTTTTTTGAAATTGCCAAACAAATAGAAATTTTTACAACACTCTTTAAAGAACTCAACATGAATTATGTTGACGAAACCAATCCAGGCGACCTAATGGATACCGCCATTAAGAGCATGTTGGCAGATTTAGACCCGTACACCAATTTTATGAACGAGCAGGATGTAGAATCTGCCAGAATAAACAATACCGGAGACTACACGGGTATTGGAGCAAAAGTAAAAACATTAAAAGACAAGTTAATTATCATGGAACCCTATAAGGGGTATCCAGCAGATGAAGCCGGACTAAAAGCGGGTGACGAGATTATTAAAGTGGGTAATACGTTAATAGCAAATTATAAGGACACCAGTGGCGATTTGCTGAAAGGTACAGCTGGCTCTACTGTCGAGGTAACCTATAACCGACAAGGAAAAACAGCCACAGCCACTATTAAAAGAGCTGAGGTTGAAATTAAGGCCGTACCTCACTTTTCGTTGATAAATGATAAAACTGGGTATATCGTGCTGAGTAAATTTAACAGAAAAGCTCATGCCGAAACCAATTATGCACTTCGCGATTTGAAGGCTCAAGGTGCAGAACGTATTGTTTTGGATTTACGTGGTAACCCTGGTGGGCTTCTAAATGAAGCCATTAAAATTGTCAACCTATTTGTGCCTAAAGGGCAATTGGTGGTTACTACAAAATCTAAGGTTAAAAAATACAATCGTACGTATTATACGCAAAGTGAACCTATAGATACCGAAATCCCATTAGTTGTTCTAATCGATGGTAATAGTGCTTCAGCCAGTGAAATTGTTTCAGGGTCATTACAAGATTTGGATCGTGCTGTTATCGTAGGTTCCCGAAGTTTTGGTAAAGGTTTGGTACAAAGACCTAAACCCTTAACCTATGGCACACAAGTTAAAATTACCATTTCGAGATATTACACGCCTTCCGGAAGATGCATTCAATCTTTAGACTATTGGAACAGAAACGAAAAAGGAGAAGCTGTTCGAGTAAAACAGGAAAATTATAATGTATTTAAGACTAAAAACGGACGTAAGGTTTTCGATGGTGGCGGAGTGCTCCCAGATGTTGTTTTTAACGCCTCTAAAAATACAACCATTACCAATGCTATTTTAAACGATAACTTGGTTTTTGATTTTGCCACAGATTACTATTATAAGAACAACATAGAAAATATTAACCACGTAACGTTGGGTGAGGCCGATTTCTCCGATTTTAAAGACTACCTAAAGTCTAATAACTTTTCGTTTAAAACCAAAACAGAAAAAGCCCTTTACAAAGCTTTTGAAACGTCTACCGAAGAAGAATTAAACGATAATATTGAAAAAGATTTTAACAATCTAATAGCTAATCTAGAACATTCAAAGGACCTTGTTATAGACGAAAACAAAACCTTTCTACTAGAACTGTTAACCGAAGAAATCGTAAAACGATATGTGTATAGGGAAGGTTTGTACGAGTACTATAAAATTCACGATCCAAAGATTAAAAAGGCAACAGAAATACTAAGCAGTTCATCTAAATATTTGGCATATTTGCACTAAACACCTGTTTTTCAACCTTTAGTATTTGTAATTAAACGCAAAAAACAGGCTATTCCAGAGGTAATTGTTTAAAAATATTATATTTATATCCCAGATTATTACGGCCTACAATGCATAAGTTTTTTGTATTTATACCAACCTTTTTTCTTTTTTGTGTATTATCCCATTCACAAAAACTAACCCATGAAGTTTACTTCGATACCGATAAATACGACGTGCCTTCTACAGAACAAAGCCGTTTACTTCTGTTTATTTCTTCGCTAAGCGATATTGATATCGAATCTATTTCCATTTATGGTTTTTGTGATGATCGAGGTGCAGATTCTTATAATTTAGTATTATCACAACAACGTGCCAATGCTATAAAAGCATTATTTTCTGAAAATGAAATAAGCGAAGACCTCATCACTAATGTAGACGGTAAAGGCGAAGTTTTACTAAAAATAGTAGACGAAAAAAATGTACTCAAAATTAGAGGTTTAAATAGAAAAGTTGAAATTATAGTAAAACCAAAACCTGAAAAACCTAAAGAAGAAGACAAAGTAGTTCCTGTTGTTGTTAAAAAAACCGTATCAGAAAAAATTAGAGGCGATGTTAAGGTTGGAGATAAAATAATTTTTGAAAATATTCTTTTTAAAACAGGTTATGCAAGAATAAATCCAGAATCTAAAAAAACCTTAGATAATATCGCAAAGGCATTGATTGAAAGGGAAAACATATATTTTACCATTCAAGGTCATGTGTGCTGTACCAAATACACTAGAGATGCCATAGATAAAAAAACCAAAAAAAGAAACCTTTCTGAGGCCAGAGCTAAGTACGTTTATGAATACTTTGCTAAAAAAGGAATTAACAAAAGGCGTATGCGCTATATGGGTATGCGAAGAAAATTTCCGCTTGGTGGTGACCCTAAATTCGACAGACGTGTAGAAATACTAATAACTTATGTTGGTAAGGAGAATTAGTAAAAATGTTTAATCGAGCTCATTTCCTAGTTTTATTATTGCTTTTAAGCTACTACGCATTTAGCCAAAATACATTTGTTCCCGATGATAATTTTGAACAAGCCCTCATTGATTTAGGTTACGATACACCCCCTCTTGATGATTTTGTACCAACAGTTAACATAAGCAATGTAACCAATTTGGATGTTTCAAATAAAAACATAACCGACCTAACCGGTATTGAAGATTTTGTCATTTTATCAATTCTTAATTGTTCTGAAAATCAAATTATTAATCTGGATATTTCTAAAAATCTTGGTTTAACACAATTGTTTTGCGACAAAAATAAATTAACTTCCCTTAATGTTATAAACAATCCTCTTTTACAAATTTTATGGTGTGATGACAACCAGATATCTTCATTAGATATGTCTGAAAACCCAGATTTAATATCTTTAATTTGTTCTGAAAATTTACTCACTCAATTAAATATCTCAATCAATACAGAGCTGAGAATACTGCATTGTAACCAAAATAAACTTACTTCAATTGATATTACAAAATGTGTGTTTTTAACACAACTGGTTTGTGATGATAATTTTTTAAGTAGCATTGATACTTCTAAAAATATTGAATTACAATTATTTTTAACCGCAGATAATTTAATTACCTCATTTAATTTATCAAATAATATTAAACTTGAACGCTTTAGATGTGTAAGAAATCAATTAAGTGAATTAGATGTTTCCAAAAATATAAATCTAGAATTTCTTTATTGTGGAATAAACTCGATTAATGAATTAGATATAACCAATAACGTTAAACTTAAAACTGTTCATGCCGTTGGAAATAACATATCTATTTTAGATACTTCTAATAATCCAGAATTAGAACTTCTTCACGTATCAGTTAATAATTTAACATCATTAGACTTAAGTAATAATCCTAATCTATCTTTTTTATCTTGTGTGGATAATTCACTTTGTTTTATCAATATTCAAAACGGTAATAACTCTATAATTTCAACTTTTAAAACTACTTCAAACCCTTTTTTAACATGTATCTTTGTAGATAATGTCATCTATAGTGATAATAATTGGACGGATATAGATACTGTAAGTAACTTTGTAAATTCCCAAGAAGAATGCAATAGTCAGGGAAATGGTTTACCCAAGGTTGACGTTCTAGATGATTTCATAGGTACTTCTTATGTGTTACCTCCATTAGAAAACGGTTCTTATTACACCCAAACTAATGCTGGAGGTGTACAACTTATGTCTGGTGAAGTTATTACAACCTCTCAAACAATCTACATAAATAATAACACTCCGTGTTATTCAAATGAATCAAGTTTCAATATAATAATCTCAGGTTCTAATTATTTAATTCCTAAATATTTTACGCCCAATAATGATAATACTAATGATACATGGAAAGTAGTTGATAATTCTAACACCTTCACTTCTATAAATATTTATAATAGATATGGTAAACTACTAAAATCTTTGAGTCCAAATAATTTTGAATGGGACGGCACGTTTAATGGCAAACTCATGGAAACTAACGATTATTGGTATGTTATTAATAGAGATTTAGAAAAACCTATAACGGGACATTTTACTTTAAAAAGGTAAATTATTTTTCTTTTATCATGGCAATATGCGGTATATTGTCTTCCAGATACTCCTCACCTACGGGTTTGAATCCTAATTTTTTATAAAACTCTTGAATATAAACTTGAGAAGAAATCCTTATTCGTTTTTGATTAAAATTTTCTTCTAAAGCATTTATAGAGGCCTGCATTATTAGTTGACCATAATTAAAAGATCTTTCATTTTTTCCTACTACTACCCTACCTATACTAGCATCTTCAAAATAATCTCCAGGTTTAAAAATTCTCGTGTAAGCGACTAATACTCCCTTTTTAAAACCTAAAACATGTAATGCTTTTTGATCTTTTCCATCCATGTCTTGGTAAACACAGTCTTGTTCTACAACAAATACTTCGGTTCGTAGTTGGAGTATATCATAAAGTTCTTGGATATTAAGTGCTTTAAAGGACTTTAATTTTATTTCTAACATAGTAAAATGAGATACTGAAACAAGTTCAAGATTGACAAACAAGTTTGTCAATCTTGAACTATTAAATCTTTTGGGTCTTCTTTACCAAATTCTGGTTGTATGTTTACATGGTTTATGTGATACTTTGTTAATAAAATACGCTCTATTTCCTGTAAAATAACATCGAATTGTGATAGAGTAATATCATGTTTAAAATCCACATGGGCTTCTAAATGTGTTTCTTCTTCATTTAGTTGCCATATATGAACATGATGTACATTTTTAATTGATTCTAAAGTATTCAATTCTGAGACAATTTCTTTAACCGAAATATTATCTGGTGTAAACAACATTAATACTTTTGTTGATATTTTAAGTAAGTCATAACCCATCCAAATCAAATATATGGCTATTAAAAAAGTAAGTACACTATCTACCCAAAAGACTTCAAAAAACTTCATAAGCAAACCTCCAATTAAAACTGCAAAACTTGCCATCATATCTGTAAATAGGTGTAAGTAGGCACTTTTCATATTCATATTAGCTTTAGAATCTTCTCTTAATAACAACACACTAAAACCATTACCTAAAATAGCCACTACAGATAACCAAATAACCAATGATGAAGCTATCTCTTGAGGATTTAAAAAACGTTCTATTGCTTCTATAATCAATAAAATAGCTACAACTATAAGTGAAGCCGCATTAATAAAGGCAGCTAAAATCTCGGCACGTTTATATCCAAAAGTTTTATGTAAAGACGCTTTTTTCTTAGCTATTTTATTGGCAACATAACTTATTATAAGCGAAATAACGTCGCTAAAATTATGTAGCGCATCACTTAAAAGCGATAAACTACCAGATAATAAACCACCAACCACTTGGGCAATGGTAATAATAATATTTAGGAAAATAGAAATACCAAGATTTCTACCTTTTAAATTAGTATGTGAATGTGAGTGATTATGGGTATGTGAACTACCCATTTAGCAGGATATAGGAATTTTATCTATTCTATTTTGATGTCTACCGCCTTCAAAAGCTGTATTTAAAAATGTTTCAACCATAACAATAGCTTGAGGTATGGCCGTAAATCTTGCAGGTATACAAAGAATATTTGCATTGTTATGTTGTCTAATAAGCTCAACTATTTCTTTATTCCAACATAAACCAGCACGTATATCTTGATGTTTATTAGCAGTCATAGCTACACCATTGGCACTACCACAAATTAAAATACCATAAGTAGATTTTTTACTTTCAACATCTTTAGCTACGGGATGAACAAAATCGGCATAATCTACACTATCACTACTATCTGTACCATGATTTTCAACGGTAATACCTTTAGATTCTAAGTATTCTACAATAGCGAATTTATACTCTGTTCCAGCGTGGTCGTTTCCTATAGAAATAGTCATAATTCAATTTGAGTTTTAATACTTTTACAAATGTACTAATATTAAGTATTGTGAACGGTGTTATTAATTACTTGTTAATAAGTGTTCATTACTTTCTAAAAAAAGTTATTGCAAAATTCAGGGATTTTTACAATCCATAACATTTAGTTAACCTCCAAATAAGTTAATGTAAATTTTTTGTTAAGTTATGAGCACCAAAAAGTACATTAATAACTAATGTTAAGTAATTAACTTATTAAAAATATCATGTTTATTTATGTTGTGAACAATTGTTAATAGCAAATTAGAAAAGCTTTAAATCTAAAGAGTTAAGAATATAATATGTTGTTAATTTCATATCAATAAAAACACATAAGATACTTTTCAAAATAAACTTCAAAAAAGTTATCACGGTTATTAACACACTATAATAACCATCATTTATTTTTAAAATTTTAAAAGAAGATATATGAATATTATATAAAATGTTTAAAACTGTTTTTTTCACTATTTTAGCTGTAATATTTTTAGCTCTTTTTCTATGAAACCTATTTTTACCTTATCCCTTTTTATTTTCTGTTGTTTTTTAAGTGCTCAAAACCAAATAGGAGCGAATATTGATGGTGAAATCGATTTTGATGAATTTGGTACTAGTGTTAGTTTGTCTAGCGATGGAAGTATTGTTGCTATAGGATCGCCTTTTCATGATGGTAAAGGTTATGTTAGGGTATTCGAGAACCAATCAGGAACCTGGACTCAAATAGGAGCAGATATAGAAGGAGAGGCGGCTAATGACAATTTTGGTATTAGTGTTAGTTTATCTGCAGATGGTACTATTGTCGCTGTAGGAGCTGATGGAAATGATGCTGTTTCAGGTAATAACAATGGCCATGTAAGGGTTTATGAGAATCAATCTGGTACTTGGACTAAAATAGGTGATGATATTGATGGAGAAGCTGAAAATGATGGCTCTGGTTACAAAGTAAGTTTGTCTGCCGATGGTACTATTGTTGCTATAAGTGCTAAAGCTAATGATGGTAATGGTAATTTATCTGGTCATGTAAGGGTTTATGAAAATCAGTCAGGTACTTGGACTAAACTTGGTAATGATATAGATGGAGAGAATGCCGGTGATCAATTTGGAGAAAGTTTAGATATATCCTCAAATGGTACTATTGTAGCTGTTGGTTCTGTTTTTAATGGAAGCTTTGCTGGGCATGTTCAAGTTTTTCAGTACAACGGTGTGGATACCTGGAACCAAATAGGAACCGATATTGATGGAGCTACCACAGGAGAACAGTCCGGTACCAGTGTAAGTTTATCTGCAGATGGAAATATAGTAGCTATAGGTGCGCCTTTACAACCTAATTTTAGCAGAGGTACAGTAAGAGTTTATGAGAATCAATCAGGAACCTGGACTCAAATAGGTTCTGATATTATTGGCGATAATTTTTTTGGTTTAGGCGATAGTGTAAGTTTATCAGATAACGGAAGAATTGTTGTTATTGGTGGTACACCTCAAAATGGTAGAGTGGTTGTTTATACCAATGTGCTAGGATCTTGGTCTAAAGTAGGTAATACTCTAGATGGTGACTCTTCTGGCGATTTGTTTGGTGGTGCAGTAGACGTATCATCTGATGGTCTTACGGTTGTATCTGGAGCCAAAAGAGATGATAATAGTGGAAACAATACAGGATCGGTGAGTGTTTACGATTTTAGTGTTGTTTTATCCAATACCGATTACAGTATCGTTGAAAATTCTGTTATAATTCCGAATCCGGTGCACACTAATTTTTCTATCATACTTCAGAATAATCAGGAATTATTGAATGTTGAACTTTATAATAATTTAGGTAAAAAAGTAAAAACATTTAAAAGTGTAGATATCAATATTTCTTCTGTTTCAAGTGGTATCTACTTTCTACATGTTCAAACCAATAAAGGTAAAATCATTAAAAAGCTAGTTATTGAGTAAGAATTTTTAACCAAAAACAGCTAAGATTTTCTAAACTTAAAAGCGTCTTTTTTAGGTTTGTTAATTAAAAAATTAGATTTAATCACAGTTTTAAATAAAACTTAGATACCTTTAACCAGAACATATACAGCACGTTAAAAATACATGGCTAAAAAGAAAAAGAGAAAACCTAGAAAAGGCATTCCTAACTTAACCAATACCATTTTAACCTTATTAAGAAAAGAACGAAACAAGTCGTTCAATTATAAACAGATTGCTGCAAAGCTTGGTGTTAACGATGCCAGTAGTAGAAATCAAATAATAAAAACCCTTGCAAAACTAGCCGCTAAAGAAGAAATTAAACAAGTAGATAGAGGTAAATTTAAAGCCATTGTAAATACGACGTATCACACCGGTATACTCGAAGCAACAAGTAGAGGAGCAGGTTATATTATCTGTGAGGATTTCGAAGAAGATATTTATATAGCTTCGAATAATATCAACAAAGCACTCGATGGCGATGAAGTTGAATTTTATCTCTATAAGAGACGAAAGCGAGGAAGATTAGAGGGTGAGATTACTCAAATTTTAAAACGTTCTAGAACAGAGTATGTAGGCGTTATAGAAATTCCCGAAAAGAAAAGATTTGCTTTTGTAATCCCCGATAGTTCTAGTATGTACAAAGATATTTTTGTACCTATTAACAAAACATTTAAAGCAGAAGATGGCGATAAAGTCTTAGTAAAAATCGAAGATTGGCCAGACGATGCCGATTCTCCTTTTGGTAAAGTTGTGAAAGTACTTGGAAAACCAGGAGAACACAATACCGAAATTCACGCTATTCTTTCAGAATATGGTCTTCCTTATGAATTTCCCCATGAAGTGGAAGATTATGCCAATACATTAGATACTTCAATTACTGAAAAGGAAATATCTAAGCGTAGGGATATGCGAAACGATTTAACCTTTACCATAGATCCAAAAGATGCAAAAGATTTTGATGATGCCCTGTCGTTTACGGTTTTAGACAACGGACTTTATGAAATAGGTATCCATATCGCAGATGTATCGCATTACGTTAAAGAAGGCACCATTTTAGATGAAGAAGCTTTTAACAGAGCAACATCGGTTTATTTAGTGGATAGGGTAGTGCCAATGCTTCCTGAAGTTTTATCAAATAATGCTTGTTCTTTAAGGCCACACGAAGAAAAATATACCTTTTCGGCAGTTTTTAAGATAAACGATAAAGCCGAGATTAAGAATCAATGGTTTGGTAGAACGGTAACGTATAGTGATGCACGTTTTGCTTATGAAGAAGCCCAGGCTATTATAGAAAACAATCCGAACATCGCACTAAGTGAAGTTGAAGCATCTCAATTAAACACCACAATTCCGCAAAAAGTATCTTTAACTGGAAAGCAGTATGAAACCCAACCCGAAATAGCTCAGGCTGTTTTAGTACTCGATAAATTAGCAAAAATCATGCGAAAAAAAAGAATGAGCAATGGGGCTATTTCATTCGATAAAGTTGAGGTTAAATTTCATTTAGATGAAAATAAAAATCCAGAAGGCGTATTTTTTAAAATAAGTAAAGATGCCAACAAACTTATAGAAGAGTTTATGCTCTTGGCCAATAAAAAGGTTTCAGAATTTATAGGAAAACAAAATCCAAAGAAAACCTTTGTGTATCGTGTTCATGATGAACCAGATGATAGTAAACTAGCAGCTTTACAAAATGTAGTGGGTAGGTTTGGCTACAAATTAAATTTCCAGGATAGAAAAAGTGTTACTGCTTCTTTAAATAATCTTTTAAAAGAGGTTGTTGGGAAAAAGGAACAAAATCTTGTAGATACCCTAGCGATTAGGAGTATGAGTAAAGCTGAGTATACGACTCAGAATATAGGTCATTACGGCTTGGCTTTCGATTATTATTCGCATTTTACATCTCCTATACGACGGTATCCAGATGTTATAGCACACCGTTTACTACAACATTATTTAGATGGCGGGAAATCGGTTAATGAAGATGCTTACGAAGATAAATGTCAGCACTCCAGTAACATGGAATATCTAGCTACCAAAGCAGAACGGGATTCTATAAAATACATGCAAATTCGTTTTATGGAAGACCATAAAGACGAGGAATTCTTAGGTGTTATTTCTGGAGTTACCGATTGGGGAATTTATGTTGAGATAATTAACAATAAATGTGAAGGCATGGTTAGTGTTCGAGACATGACAGACGATCAATATGCTTTCGATGAGAGTCAATACGCCCTTGTTGGTAGACATTCTAAAAATATGTACCAATTAGGCGATGAAGTCGTTGTAAAAGTCAAGAATACCGATTTGGTTAAAAAGCACTTAGATTTTCATTTGGTTGGAAAAAAAGAAGATGTATTGTAACATTTTTAAAAGTAAATCATCTATATAGAAAACAGTGCTATGATATTAACCACAACACATTCTATAGAAGGTCATAAAATAGAAGATTATTTAGGTATAGTAACAGGCGTATCAACTAATCTTAAAAAGAAATATTCTTTAAAGACCACTAAGAATTTAGATATAATAACAGACCTCATTAACGAAGCAAAAGAAGAGGCTTTTCAGGATTTAAAAACCAACGCCTTAAAACTTCAAGCTAATGCTGTTGTTGGTATAAACATAGATATTGAAACCTCTTCGGCTATGTATTTTTTTGTTTCCATTACCGGAACAGCAGTTAAGGTGAAAATTTAATTTTAAATATTTCTTAAAGTAAAATTGGAATGGAATAATTCTTGATAATTTTACGTTTTAAAAGAATAAACAAATAAAAAGTCAATCAATGAAACACGCATTCATACTAATTCTTATGCTTACTTGCTCTTTTAGTTTTTCACAAGAATCTATAGAAAAACAAATTGGAGAGTTCAGCGAATTAAAAGTTTACGATTTAATAGAAGTAGAATTAATTAAATCTAAAGAAAACAAAGTTGTTATATCTGGAGAGAATAAAAGTGATGTTATTATCAATAACAAAAATGGAACACTTAAAATTAAAATGAACCTCAAGGAAATTTTTGATGGCAGTGAAACCAAGGTAAAATTATACTATTCTAAAGTAGATATTATCGATGTAAATGAAGGCGCCAAAGTACATTCTGAAGATAAAATTAAACAGTTTGAAATCGATTTAAAATCTCAAGAAGGTGGTAAGATTGATGTAAAAGTAGATGTTACCTATGCCAACATAAAATCTGTAACGGGAGGCGTTATAAAAGTTACCGGTAAAGCTAAAAGCCAAGATGTGTCTTTACAAACAGGAGGTGTTTATAAAGGTGCCGAATTAAAAACCGATAAAACCGAAGTCGCTATTAGAGCTGCAGGAGAAGCCTATGTAAATGCAAAAGATTTAGTAGATGTGAAGATTAGAGCTGGAGGTGATGTGTTTATTTACGGTGACCCAGATACCGTAAACGAGAGTAAAGTTTTAGGCGGAAGAGTGAAACGCATGTAAATTAAAGCTATAAGAATAAGACCTTTTATGGTCTTATTTTATTCTGATAATTAAACCTCCAACTTTGGAGGTTTTCTTTTTGATATCACTCTTGTAAGAATCAGAAAAATCATAAAATATTTCTTTACTTTGTATAGTGATGTTTGATGATATTCTTACGGCTATTCCTTTCGGAATTATTTTGGCCTTTACAATAGGTCCGGTTTTTTTTGTGCTTCTAGAAACCGCTGCCACAAAAGGCTTTAGGCGTGCTTTAATTTTCGATTTAGGCGTTATTTTAGCCGATATCATTTTTATAGTTGTTGCTTTTTTTAGTACCAATAAATTATTGGATCGGGTAAAAGACGACCCTAACTTTATAATTTTTGGAGGTGTATTATTAATAGCTTATGGTATCATTTCTTTTATTAAAACGTCCAAGTCGTTTAGAGATATTGTTAGGGAATATCATACCGTAGAATTAAAAAAGGGCTACGGAAAACTGTTTTTAAAAGGTTTTCTGCTAAATTTTATCAACATTGGTGTGTTATTAGGCTGGGTTGTTTTTATTGCCTTAGCAAACACCTTAAGTACTTCAGAGCATGGTGTCTTTGTTTTTTTAGGAACTATTCTAGCTACCTATTTATTGGTTGATATCGCAAAAATATTAGTAGCCAAAAGAATTAAGAATAAACTAACACCCAAGTTGATTTTCAAAACAAAAAAGATAGTGGCTTTGGTCGTGTTAGGGTTTGGTGTACTTTTATTAGTGCAAGGCTTATTCCCTGAAACTTACGAAAAGAACAAAGAAAAGCTAGAACAAATGAACCCCATTTCTGGGATGGATGATGTTTAGGGGGTGTTTAAAGGTCTTGGCTATGGTTTCGTTACGGAATGGTACGCGAGTATCATTCTGCCGTAACAATAAATTTAGCAAAAAAGCTTGAAATTCTTAATCGGAATTTCAGCTGTAATGAACTATAGCCGTCTTAAGTGTACAGTTTTTATATTCTATTATTTCTATTTTTTACAACGTCAAAAACTTGGATGCCATTTGCAATAGCATAGTCAGAAAGACTTGAGTCAGAAGTAATAAGAAGTTCACATTCTTTAGATAGTTCTAACAAAAGTGAGTCGGTAAGTCCAAGGTCAAAAAAACTAATACTTTTTGTTGCAATTTTGGATTCAAGAAATTTTTCAGTTGTTGTTTTTATTGTATTTGAAATTTCTTCCACGTATCGTTCTTTGTGACCACGATTAAAATCGTTCAATAAATTATCAACTTCAGTCCAAACGTTTGGAAGTACAACTAATTTTTTAAAATCACCTATAAAAGCTAATAAATCATTAAAATCCTGTTCTTCGTAAATTGATGTTCGCTTATGTTTATTAATTAATTTCGGGTCAATAAGTCCGAGTAATAGTATAATTAAAGAATTCGTATCGATTAATTTCATTACTTCTCGTATATGAAAAATCCAGTTACTTTTTTGTCATTGTCTATTTTAAGTTGCTTGTAAATCCGATGATATTTAAAATCCGATGTTATCGCTGATAAAGGTGAATTTCTTGGATTAGTATTTTCCACAAGGTACGATACCACAATATCCCAAATATTCTCATCTTGTTTATATTCAGCCTGTTCTAATCGAAAGTCGGGATTGTCTAAAGAAGACATTTCCTTTAATTCCGATTTTGCTATGTTTAATAATTCTCGTAATGTCATATAGATTTTATTCAATTTTATTTAGCTCTCTTAATAGATTTTCAAGTATTGGTTTTGTATACTTCTCAATTGGATCAGTATTTGGATGGTCAGTCGGTCTGATATATTCTCCAGCGTCAAAAGCCTCGTAACAAATCCATGAGACTTCTCCGAAACCAAAATTCTTAACAAAATGTTCATTCGTAACCCAAAATGTTTGAAGATTGTTCATAATCATATCACCATCTTCAAAGTCTATTTCCCCATTCCAAAAATCAACAGCTGTTTTGACGGACAAGTTTTCAACTAATTCATTCGGAAAATCAGATGGATTTCCGAAGATTTCGCCTATTTCAGTTCCACTTAAGGATTCTTTCGATAATTTTTCTAAAATTTCAGTCATTCCAAGATTATACACAACTTGTGGATATGCGACGTTTCAATATCTGATACCCAACGTTACTGAAACAAGTTCAGCACAAGTAAACGAAGGTAGCTGAATTTTTTTACAAAGTCAATTTAGAACATAAAAAAAGAGACACTTAAAAAGTATCTCTTTTGTTGAGGCGTCGAGCGGATTCGAACCGCTGTAGCAGGTTTTGCAGACCTGTGCCTAAGCCCCTCGGCCACGACGCCCTTTTCCTGCGAAAGCAGAAATCTGCTTCATTAGAGCACAAAAGTAAAAAAATTTATTACTTTTTTTAAGTTAAAATTATTTTTTACGCCTATCTGTCATTTTTATGGTTACAGCCTCTACATCACCGCCTATTGGTGGGTTAATTTTACTTACCCAAACCGTTGCTTTTTTAACCATATTGTCTTCAGAAAAGATGCGATCTAATATCCGTTTGGCAACAGTTTCCAGTAGTTTAGAGGCTATGGCCATTTCTTCTTTAATGATTTTGTTTAAGAACACATAATCTACCGTATCCATTAAATCATCAGATTTGGCAGAGGTCAGTAAATCTGCTTTTACTTCTAAATCTACACGATAGTCACTACCTGTTTTTGTTTCTTCTTTTAAACAGCCGTGGTAAGCGTACACCCTAATATTTTCAACTCTAATTGTTCCCATGCCGCAAATATAGCTAAGTCGTTATAAATCCTCTATCCATTTATAAGTTGATTTATATCACAGTTCAAGGTCAAAACCTTGAAAGTCTTTTCCATTCACTTTTAATAAACTTTTTTTAATCGATTTGTCATTCCGCACTTGATGCGGAATCTAGTTTTTCTCTTGGATTCCTGCATTCACAGTAATGACAATCTAGCGTTTAAATAAAACATTATACTTTTTAAAAAACATGCATTTAAAACCCATATAGGTTTATTTATACCATTATTATTTAATTTGTAAACAAATCGAATATGTTGCTAATGGCACTGGTTTTGGCTTTATAGAATTCGGTATAGGTACAGTTATCGCAGGTAACAGAAGTAAATTTTTCGGTTTGTACATCGAATATTTTTGATAGTGTTCCACCTGTGGCGCGCATTTGTCCAACGGTATAAGAATGATAATGGCATTTCGGGCATTCGTAGTTTTTATGTTGCATAATTTTGGTTTTACTAAATAAGTGTGTTGAACGCGGCAAGTGTTACACATTAAAGCAAATTATAAGCGAAAAATCTGTTGATGATTTTAAGCAAACTCTATTTTTTCATTTAATAAATCGTAAAACCAAATGAAAAAATTCACGTATTTTTGGGGCTTGTTTAGTTGAAATACATCAGAAAATGTCTGAAGAGAAAAAACCACTCAATTTTATTGAGCAAATAATAGAGGAAGATATCGCAAACGGTTTGTCGGTAGACAAATTACGTTTTAGATTTCCACCAGAACCCAATGGCTATTTACACATTGGCCATACTAAAGCCATAGGTATTAGTTTTGGGTTGGGCGAGAAGTACAACGCTCCTGTAAATCTTAGATTTGATGATACCAACCCCGCTAAAGAAGAGCAGGAATATGTAGATGCCATTAAGCGCGATGTGGCTTGGTTGGGTTACCAATGGGATAAGGAACTATACTCTTCAGATTATTTTCAGCAATTATACGATTGGGCCTTATTAATGATTAAAGACGGTAAGGCTTACGTAGATTCACAAACCAGTGAAGCTATGGCCGAACAAAAGGGAACCCCTACTCAGGTTGGAACCAATAGTCCGTTTAGAGACAGGAGTATTGATGAAAACCTAGATTTATTTACGCGTATGAAAAACGGGGAGTTCGAAGCTGGAACTCATGTTCTACGCGCCAAAATAGACATGGAAGACCCCAATATGCTCATGCGAGATCCTATTATGTATCGTATCATGTATGCGCATCACCACAGAACGGGAGACGATTGGTGTATTTACCCTATGTACGATTGGACGCATGGCGAAAGCGACTATATAGAGCAAATTTCACATTCATTGTGTTCTTTGGAATTTAAACCACACAGAAAACTCTATGATTGGTTCAAGGATATTGTACATGGTTACAGCGCAGATAGGTTGCCCTTACCACCAAAGCAGCGTGAGTTTGCACGTTTAAACCTAAGTTATACTATTATGAGCAAGCGTAAGTTGCTCCAATTAGTAAACGAGGGCGTGGTGAATGGATGGGATGACCCGAGAATGCCAACCATTTCTGGTTTACGCCGAAGAGGATACACACCTAATGCCCTTAGAAAGTTTGTAGAAACCGCTGGTGTAGCCAAGCGCGATAATGTAATCGATGTATCGCTTTTAGAGTTTTGTATCCGTGAGGATTTAAATAAAACGGCACCAAGGGTTATGGGGGTTTTGGATCCTATAAAATTGGTTATTACCAATTACCCCGAGGATAAGGTAGAATGGTTTGATGCCGAAAATAATCCAGAAGACGCATCGGCTGGTTCTAGAAAAGTGCCGTTTTCAAAAGCACTTTACATTGAAAAAGAAGATTTTAAAGAGGAAGCTGGTAATAAGTTTTTCAGATTAAAATTAGGAGGCGAGGTGCGTTTAAAGAATGCCTATATTATCAAAGCCGAAAGCGTTGTGAAAGATGCTGAAGGTAATATTACCGAAATTCATTGTACCTATTCCGAAGATACTTCAAGACGTGTTAAAGGAACTCTTCATTGGGTATCAATTGAACATGCTGTTAAAGCTGAGGTTAGAGAATACGATAGATTGTTTATGGACGAAGCTCCAGACGGGCATCAGGATAAAGACTTTATGGATTTTATTAATCCGAATTCCTTAAAAACTATTGAAGCTTTTGTTGAGCCTAGTTTAAAAGAAGCGAAGGTGGGAGACAGGTTCCAGTTCCAACGTTTGGGATATTTCAATGTGGATGATGATGCAACAGCCGAAAGCCTTATTTTCAATAAAACTGTTGGTTTACGTGATACTTGGGCAAAGAAAAAACCACAAGCGAACAATCAGAATCAACCAAAACCTAAACAACAACAATCGCAACGAAAGCCTATTGATGTGATTAAACAGCTAGGAAAAAAGTACACCAATTTACCAGAAGAAAAACAGCAAAAAGCCAAAGAAGACATTCTTCAACTAGCAGAAAACGTTTGTTACGAAGATTTAGAGCCGCTTTTTGCAACTGCAGTTAAAAAAGTAGGGACGCGTATTGCCACAGTAATTGCTTTAGGTGTTTTGCTTAAAAATGGTTTAGAAAAAAATGAAGCTATCAATAGTTTTATAGCTAAAGCTCTTGAGGATAAAAACGCGCTTTTAGTCGCTGAAGCAGAACAGCTTTAAGCCCATCTTTTGAGGGAATAAACTTTCCGTATTATATTTTTAGTTATATTTAAATACTAACTATAAATTAAATTATTATGGAATTTAACTTTATTGCAATTCTTGTTGCAGCATTAGTACCAATGATACTCGGTTTTATTTGGTATGGCCCCATGTTATTTCAAAAAGCCTGGATGAAAGAATCGGGGGTCACCGAAGAAAAAATGAAAAGTGGCAATATGCCGGTCATTTTTGGTATATCCTTATTATTGTCGGTTGTTTTATCCTTCTTTACTCAATTTTTGGTCGTTCATGAAATGGGCGTTATGGGAATGACAGAGGGACAATTAGAAGGAGAAACAGTGAAAGCATTCCTAGCAGAATGGGCTGGAAAATATAGAAGTTTTGGACATGGAGCAATACATGGAGCATTTGCCGGTATTATGTTTGTTTTTCCTGTAATGGCAACCAACGGTTTGTTTGAGCGTAAGAGCTGGAAACTTACATTTATTAACGCAGGGTATTGGACAGTAGCTTTGGCTATTATGGGTTCTATAATTAGCGGTTGGGTATAGCCCACTAAAATAATTAATACAAAAAAAAGACTGAGGTATGTAACTTCGGTCTTTTTTTTACTACTTATACCCTTAAACTTAGATTATTGATTGCTCATAAAATATACAGCGCTACTCACGAAATTCCTTCAGATTGGGATAGGTTACCTAGCAACGATGTGTTTTTGAAAACCCCCTTTTTAAAAGGACTGGAAGCATCTACTCCTAGTAATATTTCTTCATACTATGTTGGTGTTTTTAAGGCAGATAAGCTCGTTGGTATAGCCATTATTCAGCGCGTGCAAATGTATTTAGATGATGTATTTCGTCGAAACACCAATAGCTTTATTAAACAAACAGGCAAACAATTGGTGTCTAGTTTTGTGAGGGGAAATGCGCTTGTTGCTGGTAATTTAATGCATACGGGGCAACATGGTATGTACTATGATGCCGCTGAAATTACCCAAAATGAATTTTTGAACAGCATTCAAAAAGCGATAAAGGATATTACTCTCGAAATTAAAGAAAAGTTTAACAAGAAGATTCGAATCATTGTTTTCAAGGACTATTTTCAGGATGATGCCATTCACGATTGCACTACTTTCTTTAAGGAGCAAAACCTTTATAAAATTCAAGTACAACCCAATATGATTTTTGAGATTTCCAACACTTGGAAAAGTCAAGAAGATTATATCTCATCTTTCAATAAAAAATATAAAAGACGTTACAGGACTGCCCGAAAGAAAAGTAAAGATTTAGTTTGTAAAGAATTAGATGAAAATTACATAGAAAAGCACTCTAAAGACCTTTTTAGGCTCTACGAGACGGTTTCAGATAATGCCGGGATAAACTCTTTTAAACTTTCTGAAAACCATTTCTTGAGCTTAAAAAAAAGCCTAAAGGATGAGTTTAAAGTCTTCGGGTATTTTTTAAATGAAGCGTTGATCGGTTTTTACACACTTATCTTAAATAACGATAGACTAGAAACTTATTTTTTAGGCTATAACAAAGCACTTCAACATAAATACCAAATGTATTTAAACATGCTATTTAACATGGCCTGTTTTGGTATAGAAAACCATTTTAAAACAGTTGTTTTTGCAAGAACAGCAATGGAAATTAAGAGCTCTATTGGAGCCAAACCTCATACTATGGATGTGTATTTAACCCATACCAATAACTTTATTGCCAATACGGTTATGAAGTGTGTGGTAAAGTATATGAACCCTATAAGACAATGGGAAGAAAGACACCCGTTTAAAACAGTTTAAGGTTAGTTCTCTAAGTTTTTACGACTGAAATGTAGAATTAATACTATGCTACATATGAAAACTATATTGTATTTCTTTTTACTGGTTCCTTTTTTCGTTTTTTCACAACAGATGACAAATGATAAACTTGATGATATCTATACCTCGTTAAGCGATTCCATTCAAGGAGAAAACGGTAGGTGGCAATTTTACATTAAGGACGTACCGCTTATCAGTCTTACAGATGTTAATAACAATAGGATGCGAATAATATCGCCTATTGCAGATTCTAATAGTTTAAATGATGACCTTATAAAAGCCTGTTTGGTAGCAAATTTCCATACGGCTCTAGATGTAAAGTATGCGGTATCAGATGGTGTGCTATGGTCGGTATTTATTCACCCGCTCAAAGAACTTTCAGAAAGTCAAGTTAAGGATGCGGTACTTCAAGTTTTTAATGCTAATATAAATTTTGGCACAACATTCTCGAGTTCAGAATTAACGTTCCCAGGTAGGGTTTCAGAAAAAGAGGAGGAGCCAAAAAAATTAAATAAACAGAATTTTAGAAAGCTATAAAAAAAGCCCATTTTAAAATGGGCTTTCTAATTTATAATTGTTCTGTGGTCATTTCATCATCTGGAATTTCTAGACTTGTGGTAAAGTCTGGGAGCACTAAATCTGCCATGGCTGGGTTCTTGAGTTGCTTGGCTTCTATAAATTGCCATATTTCGTCTTCAGAGTTATAAATCCCTAGACTGTAGCTTTTTGTTTTAATGCGCATATTCGGCATTTTCATTTGAATAAAGCTTTCAATGTAACAGCGGTATTCGTCGTTTTCAAAAACAACATCAGAAGCTGAGATAATTTCAGCACTTTCGAATTCAAAACCTTCACTTTTCATTTTATCGAATGTAGACTCCAACATTTGTGCTGCGGCCTCTTTGCCTCCCATCATTTCAATTACAGAGGGGTAGGTGTATGTAAAAATGGTTCTAAAATCATATTTAAGCGTGGCCTCGGTTATCAATTTGGCGTCCCTTAATGCCGCTTCTTTTAATTGTTCATTGGATTGGGCAAAAGACATCCCACTAATTAGAAGTAGGATTAAAAAGGTTTTAAATTTATTCATTATCATTGTTTTTGTTTTTATCTGCGTTTTTCATAGCCTCTCCTATTTGATTGCTTGCCGTAAAGCTAGCGACCATATCGTTTAACATATTGCTACCTGCTTGAGGTGCGTTAGGTAAAAGAATCAAGTTGCTATTGGTTTCTTCTCCTAAAGACTGGAGGGTATCATAATGTTGGGTAACAACAATTAAAGCCGAAGCTTCTTGACTGTTGATACCTACTCTGTTAAGAACCTCTACAGACTCTTCTAAACCGCGAGCAATTTCTCTACGCTGATCGGCAATACCTTGTCCTTGCAAGCGCTTACTCTCTGCTTCTGCCTTGGCTTTTTCAACAATTAAAATACGTTGTGCATCTCCTTCGAACTGAGCCGCAATTTTTTCACGTTCTGAAGCGTTAATTCTATTCATGGCCTCTTTTACTTGAGCATCTGGGTCGATATCGGTAACGAGTGTTTTAATAATATCATAACCGTACTCAGACATATATTCTTGTAGTTCGCGTTTTACGGCAATGGCAATATCATCTTTTTTAACGAATACGTCATCCAGTTTCATTTTTGGTACTTCGGCACGAACCACATCAAAAACAAAAGAGGTGATTTGATCATGCGGATATTCTAACTTATAAAAGGCGTCATAAACTTTTTCTTTGATAACTAAATATTGAACTGATACTTTTAGCTTAACAAACACATCATCTAGAGTTTTTGTTTCCACAATAACATCTAACTGTTGAATTTTTAAACTTAGTTTGCCTGCAATTCGATCTACTAAAGGAATTTTAAATCTTAAGCCAGCATGTCGAATACTTTGAAATTTACCAAAGCGTTCAATAACGGCAGCGGTTTGTTGTTTTACAATAAAGAATGCGGAGATTAAAATGATTAATCCGAAAAAAATGATAGGATAAATTAAATAAGAGCCCATAATTATATGTTAAATGGTTAAAATTATCTGTTACTAAATTAAGTTATATTTCTTCTGTATAGAATAAATTTTGGTTAAAATATACACAAAACTTAGCTTTACACTTAGGGTAGTGCGTTAACGAGTTTCGCTGCACCAGTTCTCAAATATTTGTTTTTCTTAAGCAGTGTTGAAACCCTAGAAAGAAAAAATATTTACTTTTGGGTCTTAACCCTAAAATACCATGAAAAAAAATATAACTACTTTATTAGTATGCTTTTCTTTAGTTTTTGTTACAAGTGGTTTTGCGCAACGTGGAAATTACAGAATCACCAATGGATTTTCTGTTGCAGGAGGTATCAGTCAATTTAACATTGCTACAGATAATTTTATCACAGACCAAGGCAGCGGATTTGCTGGCGGTTTTCTATCTACTGTAGATATTCCTCATAAGTGGTATAACATTAGTTTTGGGATTCAGTTTTCTGAAAATTCTATAGGCATTTCTGCCAGGCCATCTCAATCAGCTCCAAGTACCCCTAATGAATTTATAGATTATAAACTGTTTGCAGCACAATTTGCGTTTTTGGTAAATGCCAAGGTGATAGAAGACCACTTTACTATAGATTTTGGCCCCATGCTTCAGTACAACAGTAGGTTAGAGTTGAAAGACAACACCCAGGAAAACTATGTTATAAACAACTACACAAATTTAACGGCTACAGATATCGCCGATATTTCTAGGTTTAATATTAATGGTGCCATTGGAGCTTCATTGGGTATTAAGCATTTTAAATTAAGAGCTCAATATGTTTATGGTTTTACCAATATATTTAATAAACTGGAAAGCTCTAATTTAGATACTTCGGGTGGCGATGCACGATTAAAGGGAAATACGAATATGTTGGTTTTAGGCGTTATTGCTTCGTTTTGATGCAATCCTTTAGTTCAGAATAATCTAAAGTTATTACTTGATTATCAGTTGAATAGTTTTCTGTTTTCTTATTACAATTATTAAATGTAATATTATTTTGCTCTAATTCATCGCTTTTCAAATATCCTAATAATTGGGCCCAGCAATAAATAGGTTTACATTTTTTTTGTTCTTCTTTGGTTAAGTTTAGATATTCCTTTATGCCAATTGATTTTAAGTAGGGTAGAGCTATTCTTCCAAGATTTATAAGTTTACCATTAAACTCCATATTTATTATTTTAACTTTTAAATCTAGATTACTGATTATTATGTCTCCCTTTCTTATATTTTTAGGAATTATAAGTTTGAAGTTGCCATCAAAATCGGAATGAGTAAAAATTTTATTATTATCTAAATAAACACTTACTCCAGGAACTCCTAAATTTTCAAAATCGTAATGATCAGAGGTGGTTCCCATTATTATGGTTTGTCCACTTAGATAATAGTTTATTCCAAAGACCAAAAGTATTATGAGAAATTTTTGCATAAATCTATTTTTAGTTTTATGAAAATAATCTCGTTTTAATAAATAGAAAAACTAGAATTAGGGAACTAAACAAATTAGTTAGTTATCTTGACTTTTTCCAACCAATTTAGAGGAGTTTCTAAATCTTGATTATTAAATTCTAGATGAATTACACGCCTTCTTTTGTTGTTGGTTGTTCTATTTGAAGAGTGTAATGTTAAGGGTTTCATGAGCATAACCCCGCCTTTATTAACATTACAGGTGTGTTCGTTTTCTAAACCCCAACCTTTGGAATCATGTCTAATAATACCCTTAGAATGCGATTTAGGAATTACTTTTAGTGCACCATTATTGGCACCTGTATCATCTAAATGTATCCTGATGGTGTTGGTATCCTCTAATATTTTCGCAGGAGGTTGAACACCATATTGCCCTTTTTTAAACGTCCAATTAATATAATTTTCTACTTCTACTTTTTTATTGACCGAAATACTTAAATCTTGGTGATAAGAAACAAACCAATTTGATTTTGGAGGTTTGTCAAAGTATATGGCTTTTGTTAAAAAGTAATGGGAATCAAAAAGGGTGTTTAATAATTGTATGAGGTTCTTATTAAATAGTACTTTAGAAAGCTCTGGAACCTGGTTTATGAGTTGCCTAATAGCGAATACATCCTTGTTATCTTGGGTTTTATCACTATTAGGTTTTGACTTTTCTAAACATTTAAAAATTTCGGAAACTTCATTTTCAGAATAAATATTGGCTAAAATGGAATATCCAAGTTCTTGGAGTTCTGTTTTAGCTTTTTCAAACTCCATTTTGGTTAAAGCGTATTAATTACCGCCTCAATTCTTTTTGCTGTTTCATCCTTCCCAATCATGTACATAATATCAAAAACATCAGGACCTTGTAAAGCACCAACCAATGCTAAACGTAAAGGCATCATCACTTTTCCAAAACCAATCTTGTTAGAGGTAATCCAACCTTTAATGTTAGTTTGAAGGTTTTCAACTGTAAAGTATTCGGTGTTGTTTACCAATTCTAAAACAGTAGAAAGAATCTCTTTAGTACCTTCCTTGAATGCTTTTTTAGAGGCTTTTTCATCATAACTTTCGGGAGCGACAAAGAAGAAATGACTCAAGTCCCAAAGCTCATTTACAAACGAGGCACGCTCTTTAACAGAAGCCACTACCATTTCAATATAGTTCACGTCAATATCAGCCAATTCAGCTCTAGAAGCTTTAAAACTTTCAGCAATACTTAAGTTATCCTGTTCTTGCATGTAATGGTGATTGAACCATTTAATTTTATCGGGATCGAATCTTGCGCCGGCTTTATTTACTTTGGCTAAATCGAAAGCCTCAATAAGTTGCTCAAGACTAAAAATTTCTTGTTCTGTTCCTGGATTCCAACCCAGAAATGCCAAAAAGTTAACAACCGATTCTGAGAAGTATCCATCTTCTTTGTAACCTCTGGAAACTTCGTTTGTTTTTGGATCCTTCCATTCCAAAGGAAAAACAGGAAAGCCTAATTTATCGCCATCACGTTTACTTAGTTTTCCTTTTCCTGTGGGTTTTAGAATTAATGGTAAATGTGCAAATTCTGGAGCTTCCCATCCAAAAGCCTGGTATAATTGATAATGTAATGCCAAAGAGGGCAGCCACTCTTCACCTCTAATTACATGTGTAATTTCCATTAAGTGGTCATCCACAATATTGGCTAGGTGATAGGTAGGCATACCGTCACTCTTAAACAACACCTTGTCGTCAAGAATATTGGTGTCTATTTTTATATTCCCTCGAATGATATCTTTTAAGTGTAACGTTTCATCTTGAGGTGATTTAAATCGGATTACATAATCTTCACCAGCATCAATTTTTGTTTTCACTTCGTCGTCAGAAAGCGCAAGAGAGTTATTTAGCTTTAATCGGTTATGCCAATTGTAGATAAAAGTTTTGCCCTTTGCCTCGTGGTCTTTTCTATGAAAATCTAGTTCTTCAGCAGTATCAAAAGCATAATAAGCATTACCGCTTTCAATAAGTTGTTCGGCGTATGTTTTATAAAGCGCTTTGCGTTCGCTCTGTCTGTATGGACCAAATTTTTCTCTTTTATTTGGGCCTTCATCAAACGGAATACCGCACCAATTTAAGGAGTCGATAATATATTGTTCGGCGCCTTCAACGTAGCGGTTTTGATCGGTGTCTTCTATTCGTAAAATAAATTCGCCACCGTGTTTTTTAGCAAACAAATAGTTAAAAAGGGCAGTTCTTACGCCACCAATATGTAATGGTCCTGTTGGGCTTGGTGCAAAACGCACACGAACGTTTTTGGTCATGTAATCAATATTAATTTAGTTTGTCATTTTGAAAACAAAGAACAATCTATTTGATTTCACAGAGATATTTCGACTGTGCTCAATATGATATTTTAAGCCTTAAAGTATCGCTGTATTCGAAATCATCACATCGTGAATTTGTTCTCAGAATGTGACAGCAAAGATACAATTAACACATAATTATAAATGATGTAGTAAATAAAATTGTAGTTTAGTATTATGCAAAGTTTTGAAGTGATTAAGGGCAAGCTGGAAGGCTTTATTAGGCGATACTACACCAATGAATTGCTTAAAGGTGCCATTTTATTTTTTGCTATTGGGCTGCTTTATTTTTTAATCACCCTTTTTGTGGAACATGTGCTTTGGTTAAACACTAAAGCGCGTACAGTTTTGTTCTGGTTATTTGTGGCGGTTGAATTAGGTTTGCTGGTCAAATTTATCTTTTTGCCATTGGCCAAATTATTAAAGTTGAAAGACGGGATTAATTATGAAGATGCCTCCCGAATTATTGGCAACCATTTTCCTGAGGTAAGCGATAAACTTTTAAACGTACTTCAGCTGAAAGGTAGTTCAAATCAATCGGATTTATTGCTGGCAAGTATTGAACAAAAATCTATTGAGTTAAAACCAATTCCTTTTAAACTAGCTGTTAATTTTAAACAGAATGTTAAGTATCTAAAGTATGCAGCCATCCCGATTTTAATAATTCTGGTAACCTTAATAACCGATAATTTAAATTGGTTTAGTAATAGTTACGATAGGGTAGTGCATTACAAAACAGCTTACGAACCTCCTGCGCCTTTTCAGTTTTTTGTAGTAAACGAAAATCTTGAGACTGTAGAGAACAAAGACTTCAAATTAAAGGTTAAAACACAGGGAGAGCTTATTCCAGAAACCGTACAAATTGAGTATAATAACGAAACTTATTTTTTACACCACACAGGAGTAGGTGAGTTTGAATACGTGTTTACCCAACCTAAGTCTGAAATAGAATTTAATTTAACGGCTAACGAGGTCACATCTAAAACCTATGCTTTAAGCATTATTGATGCGCCCACATTGTTGGGCTTCGATATGGTTTTAGATTATCCCAACTACACAAAAAAACGTAACGAAACATTAAAGAGTACAGGTAATGCATTAGTTCCAGAAGGTACTCGGGTGACATGGAAACTCAACACAAAAGCTACCGATTTTGTAACTATCTATTCTCAAGACACTGTAAAGTTAAGCACTAAAGATAATGGGGTGTTTTCTAGCTCCAAAAGAATTCTAAGACCGTTTAACTATAGCTTTAGCACTAGCAATAATAACCTTCAGGATTATGAAAACTTATCGTTTAGGATAGACGTTGTAAAGGACCAATATCCAGAACTGAATGTTAAAATGCAGATAGATAGTTTAGACCAACAAACGCTTTACTTTTTTGGTCAGGCCAGCGACGATTATGGTTTCAATAAATTGCAGTTGGTGTATTACCCTGCGAACAATGAAGCAGACAAGCAATATAAGCGTCTTGAGATTTCTAATTCCAACATCATGGAATTTATTAGCGCTTTTCCAAATAATTTAAGCATCAAGGAAGGTGTGCAATACAATTTATATTTTCAAGTATTTGATAATGATGTAGTTAACTCCTATAAAGGCGTAAAGAGTAACACCTTTTTTTACAGAAAACGTACAAAAGAGGAAGAAGTTAATAAACAGTTACAAGAACAGAGTAAAACCATCAATAACTTGAATAAATCATTAAAGAAGTTTGATGAACAAAACAAGAGTTTAGAAGAAATTACCAAAACGCAAAAGGAAAAGCCAAGTCTTAGTTTTAATGATAAGAAGAAGTTAGAATCATTTCTAAAGCGCCAGAAGCAACAAGATGAGATGATGAAAAACTTCAATAAAAAACTAATGGATAACCTTGAGAATCTAGATCAGGAAAATACTCGAGATGATGAATTTAAAAAAGACCTGAAAAAACGTTTAAAAGAGAACGAAGCACAGTTACAGAAAGATGAAAAGCTCTTAGAAGAACTAGAGAAGCTCAAGGAAAAAATAAGTAAAGAAGATTTAGTAAACAAGTTAGAAGAACTGGCCAAACAAAACAAAAATAAGAAACGCAGCTTACAACAATTACTTGAATTAACGAAGCGCTACTATGTAGAGCAGAAGCTAAATAAGTTGGCAGATGACTTGAAAAATATAGCTGACGACCAGGAGCAACTTTCCAAAGAGTCTAATGATAAAAACACCAAAGAAAAACAAGAGGAGCTGAATGAAGATTTTAACAATTTTACCAAAGAACTTGAAGACTTAAAAAAGGATAGTGATGCGCTTAAAAAACCCATAGATATCCCACAGGATAAATTAGAAGAGAATGAAATAAAAAGGGAACAGCAAAAAGCTTCCGAAGAATTACAGAAGGAAGCCGGAAAACAAGAAAATAGTGAAGGGAATCAGGATGGTCAAAACGAGAATCAGAACTCTCAAAATGCCAAATCCAGCCAAAAGAAATCCGCAAAGAAAATGAAACAAATGGCTGCTAAAATGCAACAGACTATGCAGGCCAATGGCGGAGAGCAAATGCAAGAAGATATGGAAATGCTGAGACAGGTTTTAGATAATTTGGTATTGTTTTCTTTTGATGAAGAGGCACTTATGAACAACTTTAAGTCTATAGATGTAGATCATAGCAAGTACGCTTCCTATTTACGTAAGCAGCATACCCTTAAAGAGCATTTTGAGCATGTAGATGATAGTTTGTTCGCCTTGTCGCTTCGTCAACCAAAACTATCCGAAAAAGTAAATAAAGAAATCACCGAAGTTTATTTCAACGTAGATAAGGCTATCGATTTATTGGCAGAGAATCAAATATATCAAGGTGTTTCCAACCAGCAATTCGCAATTACAGCAGCCAATAATTTGGCAGATTTCTTAAGCGACATTCTCGACAATATGCAAGAAAGTATGAGTATGTCTGCCGGCCAAGGTCAAGGAGACATGCAGTTACCAGATATTATAATGAGCCAAGAAGAACTGAACAAGATGATGCAAAAGGGTATGAAGCAATCCCAAGAGGAAAAACAAGGCGATGGTGAGAACAAAAAGGGGGAAGGAAAAAAAGAACAGGGAGAAGGCCAAGACAAAAAAGGTAAAGACGGGCAACAAAAAGAAGGCGAAGGTGAAGGAAACAGTGAAGAGTTAAATGGCATGTTATTTGAGATTTATCAAAGGCAACAAGAATTAAAACAAGCGCTCCAAGATAAAATAGCTAAGGAAGGATTAGGCTATAAAGGTGATAAGTTGGTAAGGGATATGGAAGACATAGAATTAGAATTATTAAACAAAGGATTCACCAATAGAGTGCTTCAAAAAATGATGGAGTTAAAACATCAATTACTTAAATTAGAAAACGCGTCACAAGAACAAGGAGAGGATGATAAAAGAGAGTCCAAAACCAATACTGATAATTTCAATAACAACCCGAACAATCAAATACCAACGGCTAAATCGTATTTCAATACTATTGAAATATTAGACAAACAAGCCCTACCTTTGCACCAAATTTACAGGAAGAAAGTTCAAGAGTATTTCAAACAGATTAATGATTAATTTCAATTACGAAACAGTGTTTAGTTTAACCGATGAAAAGGTTATCTCAAACTGGATTTTATCGACTATTAAAGCTGAAGGATTCAAAATAGAGGAGGTAAATTATGTATTCTGTGATGACGAGTATCTACACAAATTGAACGTGGAATTCCTTAACCACGACACCCTCACAGATATTATTAGTTTCGACTACACCGTTGGTAAAATTATACAGGGAGACATCTTTATTTCTATTGAAAGGGTTGCCGATAATGCTAAAGATTTTGGTGTAACTTTTCAAGAGGAACTGACCAGGGTTATCATTCACGGCATACTACATTATTGTGGTTACAAAGACAAGACTGAAGATGATGCTAAAGCCATGAGAAACAAAGAAAACTACTATTTAAATCAACTTAGCTAGAGTCAAGATTTCGGCTTATATTTGCAACCTATTAGAAACGTGTTCCACGTGGAACATCTTAATAAGAAGTAGGTATGTTTAACGAAGTTTATGATGTAATTGTTGTTGGAGGCGGTCACGCCGGTAGCGAAGCCGCTGCTGCTGCTGCAAACATGGGAAGCAAGACTTTGTTGGTTACAATGAATCTTCAAAACATTGCCCAAATGTCGTGCAACCCTGCTATGGGAGGTATTGCTAAAGGGCAAATTGTACGCGAAATAGATGCTTTAGGTGGTTATAGCGGTATTGTTTCTGACACCTCTGCTATTCAGTTTAAAATGCTAAATAAATCTAAGGGACCTGCCATGTGGAGCCCCAGGGTACAGAGCGATAGAATGCGTTTCGCTGAAGACTGGAGAATGCTTTTGGAACAAACAGAAAACTTAGATTTCTACCAAGAAATGGTTTCAGGTTTGTTGATTGAAGGCAATAAAATTGTAGGCGTTAAAACATCATTGGGTGTTGAGGTAAAAGCGAAATCGGTCGTTTTGACCAATGGAACTTTCTTAAACGGATTAATACATATTGGTGATAAGAATTTTGGAGGCGGAAGAGCAGGAGAGAAACCGGCAACGGGTATCACTGAACAACTCGTTGATTTAGGTTTTGATTCCGGAAGAATGAAAACAGGGACGCCGCCAAGGGTTGACGGAAGATCGTTGGATTTTTCTAAAATGATTGAACAACCGGGTGATGAAAACCCAGAAAAGTTTTCTTATTTAGACATTACAAAACCGTTGCAAAAACAACGCGCTTGTCACATGTCTTATACAAGCACATTAGTCCATGATTTGCTTCGCGAAGGCTTCGATAGGTCGCCTATGTTTAATGGTAGAATTAAAAGTTTGGGACCAAGATATTGTCCTTCTATAGAAGATAAAATTAATCGTTTTGCAGATAAGGACAGACATCAATTGTTCGTTGAGCCAGAGGGCTGGAGTACCGTAGAATATTATATAAACGGCTTCTCTACTTCGTTACCAGAAGACGTTCAGTTTAAAGCGTTGCGTTCTGTTGTAGGTTTTGAAAACGTGAAATTCTTCAGACCAGGTTATGCTATAGAGTATGATTATTTCCCGCCAACGCAATTAAAACACACCTTAGAAACCAAAATCATAGAGGGTCTTTATTTTGCCGGACAGATTAATGGTACCACAGGCTATGAAGAAGCTGCATCTCAAGGTCTAATGGCGGGTATAAATGCCAGTTTAAAAGTTCAAGAGAAAGAGGCTTTTACTCTTAAAAGAGACGAGGCTTATATTGGTGTTTTAATCGATGACTTAATCACTAAAGGCACAGAAGAGCCATATAGGATGTTTACGTCACGAGCAGAGTATAGAACATTGTTAAGACAAGATAATGCCGATTTAAGGTTAACGCCAAAAGGATATGATTTAGGTTTAGCTTCCGAAAAACGTTTAAGACGTATGGAAGAAAAGCACGAAGCAGCAAAAGAATTTGTGTCCTTTTTTCAAACCACAAGTGTTAAACCCGAAGAAATAAACCCCATATTAGAATCTAAAAACTCTTCTCCTGTAAAACAATCTGGAAAGTTATTTAAGGTGTTTGCAAGACCTAATATCGAAATGGAAGATATTAGAAAAGTTGAAAGTGTGGAGTCTTACATTCAAGATAATAATTTGGATAGGGAAGTGGTAGAGCAAACCTATATTCAGGTAAAATATGCAGGTTATATTGCTAAGGAAAAGAATAATGCCGACAAATTAAATAGATTGGAGTATGTGAAAATCCCTGAAAATTTTGACTATTCTAAAATTAAATCTATGAGTTTTGAAGCAAGGGAAAAACTTAAAAAAATACAGCCTACAACCGTGTCTCAAGCATCAAGAATTAGCGGAGTTTCACCAAATGATATTTCTGTTTTGTTAGTTTACATGGGGCGATAAATTTTAGTGTTCCACGTGGAACACTAAATCATATTAATAGATGAGAAATAAAAACACCCTGCCAATTAATCAAAAAACAAAACCTTTCATTTGTTTTAATTCTACCATCCAAAGTTTAATAGTATTCGTTTTATTGAGTCTTTCGGTGTTTTTTGGTTTTGCTCAACATCATCATAATCACGATGGTCTTCACCATTGGGAAATTCCGAGTAAAGACCCAGATCGAATCATGCTAACATTTTATGGTGATGCTTCTACAACTAGAGCTGTTACTTGGCGCACAGATGTGAGCATAACTAAAGCAGTTGCTCAAATTGCTGAGGCAACCGTCAATTCCAAGTTTACCAAGAACGCTATTAATGTAGATGCAGTTACCGAACCTTTTAATTTAGGATTGTATAAAGGCAATAATTCTCTTATTGTCAATTACCATAGTGTTGTATTTAAAGGTCTTAAACCAGATAAAATTTATGCTTACAGAGTGGGTGATGGCAAATCGCATTGGTCTGAGTGGATTCAGTTTCGCACAGCAAAAGTAGGTTATGCACCCACACAATTTGTATATTTTGGTGATGCTCAAAATGATGTTTTGGCACATTGGTCACGTGTGATTCGTAAAGCATATCAAACAGCTCCCAACGCCTCATTTGTCATTCATGCAGGAGATCTAATTAATAAAGCGCATAGAGATTTTGAGTGGGCACAATGGTATAAAGCAGGAGGTTTCATTCATAGTCAGTGGACGGCCATTCCTGTTGTTGGAAATCATGAGTTTTTATCCTTAAAAAAAGGTGAGCCTAGAAAACTTTCCATACAGTGGCGTCCTCAGTTTACGCTTCCGGTTGAAAAAGATTTAAACGCCGATTTACACGAAACAGTTTATACGGTAGATTACCAAGATGTTCGAATTATAGTTTTGAACTCTAACAATAAATTGGAAGCCCAAACCAAATACATTGAAAAGCAATTACAGAATTGTACGGCTAAATGGAAAATAATTACCTGCCATCATTCTGTTTTCTCTCCAGCAAAGGGACGTGATTTTAAATTCGCACGTGAGCATTGGAAACCTTTACTTGATAAATATAATGTAGACTTGGTGTTAAACGGACATGATCATACTTATGCTAGAGGTCATGTACCAATCAGAACCACTTCAGGAAAACAAACCAATAGTCTAGGGACTATCTATGTCACTTCTGTAAGCGGACCAAAACAATATGAAGTGGATCCCAAACAATTGAAAACTTATGCCGCTGAGGGTTACCAAATGGATATTACTGCGGAGCAAACGCAATTCTATCAGGTGATAACAATTGAAGACAATAAGCTAAGCTATGTGGCTTATACCGCTTTGGGTGAAGTTTACGATAGTGCTGTTATTTCTAAAAATTTCAAAGCAGGTAAGAAGAAACTTTTAAAACGAGGTAAAAAGTAATTTTTCCAAGTATTATTAAACAAGTGTTTTAAATGAATAACGATGATGTTATTTTAACAGTTAAGGATTACTCGGTTTCGGGTGAGTCATTTCAATTGGTAGAAAATCCAGAATACGGTTTTTTAGAAACCAAACCTCAACCTTCTAAGGATAAATTACCAGCGTATTATCAAAGTGAAGATTATATTTCCCATACAGACGCCAAACGTAATCTGTTTGAAAAGATTTACCACAGTGTCCGCGTATTTGCCCTTGAAAAGAAATTGGGTCTCATTAATTCTTTTAATTCTGAAAATAAAAATCTTTTGGACGTTGGATGTGGGACAGGAGATTTTTTAATGGCGGCTAAAGAAAATGGATGGACAGTTTCTGGGATTGAACCAAATGAACAAGCTAGGGAAATTGCAAATAAAAAAACTAACAACTCCGTTTTTGAGACCAATGCTCTTTTAAAATTTGAAGTATCCAGTTTTGATGTCATAACCCTTTGGCATGTTTTAGAACATTTAACTGATTTAGAAGAACAAATTGAAATTTTTAGAAAAATTTTAAAACCTAATGGTATTATTGTAGTTGCTGTTCCAAATTATTATAGTTTTGATGCAAAGCACTATAAAAAGTTTTGGGCGGCTTATGATGTACCAAGACATTTATGGCATTTTAATAAAACGTCGATTAAAAAACTGTTTTCTAAATTTTCGTTGGATTTAATTAAAATCAAACCCATGTGGTTCGATGCATTTTATGTTAGCCTACTTTCGGAAAAGTATAAAACAGGAACAATGAATCCCGTTAAAGGATTTTGGTTTGGTTTGCTTTCAAACTTAAAATCTTTAAGAACAAAAGAGGCTTCTTCATTAATTTATATCCTAAAAAACACAAAAAATTAAAAACAAGGCGGTTTCATTTAGCTTTAGCATAGATTTTGTACAAATACACATGCGGTTTTCAAAAACCTCTTAAAACGCTTTATTTAAACCACAAACTAATAATTTAAAACAATACTTATTTTTATTTCTATAAATTTTGTTTATATTAAAAAAATAGGAATATTTTAAATCTCTATGGGCTTGGTAAATTTACAAAAGAAAAAAATTCATGTACATTTGTCCGAATTCAAAAATTGAAGAATTTATTATATCGATTTAAGAATTCAGATTTTTAAAATTTCAGAATTAAAAACTTTAAAAACAGATGAAACATATTTTTTACATCATTGTCTTAGTACTAACTTTTACATCTTGTCAAGAACAAGCAAAAATTGGCTATGTAGATAATTCTACACTTATTAATGAAATCCAGGAAAAAAAGGATTTAGAAACCAAGATAAAAGGTAAGCAAGACACATTTAATAAAAAGCGCGATAGTATTTCGCAAGCATACAGTTTAGATGCTCAGGCTACAGAATTAAAGTTGAGTAAATTATCTAGGCAAAAGCAACAAGAGGGTAGTGTGGAGTTTCAAAAGAAGTGGGGATTGGTAAATCAACAAATGCAATTCGAAGAGCAACAGTTAACCCAACTGTATCAATCTGAAATCGATTCTTTAATTAACAAGGTTAAAGGCTTTGTTAAAGACTACGGAAAAACTAATGGTTATACCTATATTTTAGGTACAAGTGACGGTGCTTCGTCTGTACTTTATGGAACCGATGAGAATAATTTAACTCAAATTATTTTAGAAGCTATAGATGCCGAATACAAAAAATAAAACAATATAAAATACTTGTAATCAGTAATTTAAACCCTGTTAATATAATATTAACAGGGTTTTTTGGTTGAAATAATTTGGTTAATAAAACTTATTTTTTTGATCCAATGCAACCCTTCGTTTTTTTGTTTGTCAATAAAAGTGATAATCAAAAAAACGAACAGTATGAAATATACTTTATTAGGTTTAGGCCTATTATTCTCATCTTTAATATGTGCTCAAAATTACACAATAAGAGGCAAGGTTAAAGACGCCAAAAACGGCGAAACCCTCATGGGTGCCACAGTATTTTTAAAAGGAACAAGTAGTGGTGCTGTTACTAATAATTACGGGTTTTATTCACTTACGGCAAGCCATGGAAATTACACCCTAATTGTGTCCTACATGGGCTATCAGGACATTACTAAAGAGGTTAACCTTAACGAAAATCTAGAACTTAATTTTGAATTACAAGAGCTTTCTCAAACACTAGAGGAAGTTATAATAACAGCAGAAGAACCTGAGCAAATTAGTGTAAAAAAACCACAGATGAGTGTGTCTAAGCTCAACGCTTCTACTATCAAGCAAATGCCAGCCGTACTTGGTGAGGTAGATGTTATTAAATCTATTCAAATGCTGCCTGGTGTTACCAATAATGGCGAAGGCGCTCCAGGATTTAATGTTAGAGGAGGAGCTGTAGACCAAAACTTAGTTTTATTGGACGAGGCTATTATTTACAATACCTCGCATTTCTTTGGGTTCTTTTCGGTGTTTAACAACGATGCTATTAAAGATGTTAAGCTCTACAAAGGTGACATTCCTGCTAATTTTGGAGGCAGGGTGTCTTCTGTTTTAGACGTGCATCAAAAAGATGGTAACAGTAAAGAATTCGAATTGAGTGGAGGTATAGGTTTGATTTCAAGTAGGTTAACGGCAGAGGCACCATTATTTAAAGACAAAGGTTCCTTTTTAATTGCTGGTCGATCGTCTTACGCACATCTTTTAATGAAAAGTATTGAAGAGGTAAAAGATGATAAAATTTCTTTTTACGACCTTAACCTTAAAACGAATTACAACATAAATAAAAATAACAAGATTTACCTATCGGGTTATTTTGGACGCGATGTTTTCGACATTAATAGTTTTATAAGAACCAACTACGGAAATGCTTCAGGAAACTTACGTTGGAATCACATTTTTAACGATAAGTTGTTTTCTAATTTATCATTGATTTATAGCAAATATGATTACCAAATTATATTAGATTTTGTGAAATTAGATTGGGATGCCGATATCACAAATTACAATCTTAAATATGACTTTAAGTACTACTTGAACAATAATTTAAAACTGGATTTTGGCTTTAGTAGTATCCTCTATAACCTTAATCCGGGTGAAGTAAAACCGACCTCAGCTTCTTCACCAATAAATTTTTTAAAGCTGGATGAAAAAAGAGCATTGGAAAGCGGCATTTATGTGAGTGCCGAACATAAAATCACCGATAAATTTACCGCGCAATACGGGCTTAGATTGAGTAGATTTAACCGTTTGGGCGGTGTAAATATCACGAATTATCAAGATAATAAACCTGTAGTTTACAATAGCGCTTTAGGTATTTATGAAACAGGTACAGCGATTGGTGAAACTGCTTTTAAAAAGAATGAAAGTATTAAAACCTTCAATAATTTAGAGCCTAGATTGGGGCTATCATATCAGTTAAACGAATCGTCATCGTTAAAGGCGAGTTATACAAGGTCGGCGCAATATTTGCACTTGCTTTCAAATACCACTTCGGTGACTCCTTTAGATGTTTGGACTCCCAGTGGAGCGTTTATAGAGCCGCAGTTATCTAACCAATATGCCATAGGCTATTACAGGAACTTTAAGAATAAAAAGTATTCTCTGGAATTAGAAGCCTATTATAAGAATGTTGATAATAGAATTGATTATATAGATGGTTCAGATTTAATAGGGAATAACAATATAGAAACCGAGATACTAAATGGGGAATCTAGAGCCTACGGACTTGAATTTCTATTAAGAAAGAACAAAGGAAAATTAACCGGTTGGTTGGCCTATACCTTATCTAAATCCGAACAAAGAACTCCCGGCGGCATTGCCGGAGGGTCTGGGATAAATAATGGTGACTGGTACAATACACCTTACGATAGAACACACGATGTGTCTCTAACGGGTATCTACAAGCTAAACAACAAGTGGAGTTTTAGTGCCAATGCGGTTTTCCAAACAGGTAGACCAGTTACGTATCCTGATAGCCAATATGAATATGAAGGCCTATCAATAGCTAGTTTTAGCGACCGTAATGCGAGCCGTCTCCCTGCTTATCACAGGTTAGATTTATCAGCAACATACAAGCCCAAAAAGAATTTAAACCGAAAACTTCAAGGGGAATGGGTATTTGGTATTTATAACGTTTATAACCGAAGAAATGCCGCTTCAATTTCCTTCCTTCAAAATCAAGATACAGGTTTAAATGAGGCCACTAGATTATCCGTTTTTGGAGCCATTCCGTCAATTACTTACAACTTTAAATTTTAAACAGATGAAAACCTATATAAAATCAATTGCACTTTTACTGTTAGTCATTACCACGGCTTGCGAAGATGTTATAGATGTTACCGTTCCAACGGCTTCACCAAGACTTGTTGTTCAAGCGTCTTTAGACTGGCAAAAAGGGACCGATGGAAGCAATCAAGAAATCAAATTAAGCACATCAACGCCTTATTTTGATACTAATAGAACAAGTCCAGTGAATACTGCCATAGTAACCGTTACAAATAAAGATAACGGCGTAGTTTATAATTTCGCGAACCAGAATGATGGCACGTATGCCGTCACTAATTTTGAACCTGTTATTGGCCATACTTACGAACTAGAAATACTCTATAATAACGAGCGTTATTCGGCAACTGAAACCTTTATTTCGGTTTCACCCATAAACCGTGTGGAACAATCTGTTGAAGGTGGTTTCGACGAAGAACTTTTAGATGTTTCCATCTTCTGGAATGACCCTGTAGGTATAGAGAACTACTATCTTATTAGGTTTATTGAATCAGGCGACGTAGTACCTATTTATGAAGATTATCCCGATGAATTCGTAGATGGCAATGAGCTGGACACCTTTTTTGAAAAAGAGGATGACGACGACGATTCTTCTGCGGAATTTAACCCCGGCGATGTTGTAGAAATTAGCCTTTACGGGATTTCAAAACAGTACGATAATTATATAAGTCTACTCATTGAGCAGTACGATAGTGCCGGCGACCCATTTAGTACTATTCCAGGGCAATTAAGGGGCAATTGTATTAATATAGACAACTCAGATAACTATGCTTTTGGTTACTTCAGGTTATCGGAATATGATACCGTAACCTATACCTTTCAATAATTGAACACATTTTTGGTTCAAAACAAAAATCAAAATGGATCCATTAAATAAAAACATTATGAAAACAATACACGTTATTTATATGGTTTTTGCTTTCACAATCTTGCTTAGCTCGTGTTCTGTGGAAAGCATTAAAGCATCGAATACCATAATTACAGAAGAACGAACCTTAACGAACTTTAGCGAAGTACAAATATCCAATGATATCGAAGTTGTAATTAAAAAAGGTACAGAGCATTCGGTTAAAATAACAACTAGCGATAATATAATAGAACAAGTACGCACTAGGGTGGAAAACGGTAGGTTAATCGCAAGCCTTTCTGGAAATATAAGGAGGTTACATGAGCTTAAGTTAGACATTGTGATGCCCAATCTTACCAGCTTAGAACTATTGGCAGATAGTTATGGTGTATGTTCTGGTTTTGAGAACTTAGAAACATTACAGGTAAAGGTATCCAGTGATGCATTCATAAGGTTAACGGGGTCTGCAAATAGCGTTAATATTGATGCCAGTAGCGACGCAAAAATTGAAGGTTTTAATTTTATCGCTAATACCTGTAATGTTAATTGTTCATCAGATGCATCGGTGGCAATTCATTGTTTAGAAGAATTACAAGGCAATGTATCGAGCGATGCTGTGGTGTTTTATAAAGGCAACCCCATAGTTAATGTTTCCACAAGTAGCGATGGGGCTGTAATTAACACGAATTAAACGTTCTTGTTTTATAATAATTGTAACTTTCGTGCAACCCTTTTAATTTTCTATTGTCTATAAAAATAGAAACATAAAGCATAACCGATTCCACAATATAGTGTAGTGACTAACCAAGTAGTATTCACACATAAAGATTTTGTCGAAAAAAGCAAATTAGGCGACCGACAAGCGCAATACAAACTGTATTCACTTTACGTGAATGGTATGTTTAATGTGTGTATTAGAATGGTGAAATCTAAAGAGGATGCCGAAGATATTTTGCAAGATAGTTTTATAGAGGCTTTTAAAAATCTAAATAGTTTTCGTTACGAGAGCACTTTTGGGTCTTGGCTAAAGCGTATAGTTATTAATAAAAGTATTAATCATTTAAAGTTAAAGCGCATTCCTCTGGTTGCTGTAGACGATTTTCAGAATAATACCCCAGAGCCAGAGGAAGATACAGACATTACCGATGAGCATCTTAACGTAGATGCGATTATCGCAGCCATAAAACAACTGCCTGCAGGGTACCAGACCATTATCAATTTATATTTAATTGAAGGTTACGATCATGTTGAGATCGGAGAAATTTTAGGAATTAGTAGTTCTACTTCAAAATCTCAATATCATAGAGCAAAAAAGAAATTAATAGCATTGATGAATTGATTGCATGGATAAATTAAAAAAATATACACAGGAGAACAACACACAGTTTGATACACATCATTTAGATGAAGTGGACAAACTAAGGCTATGGGGAGATATTGTAGCAGAATTACCCGAAGCTCCCGTAAAGGTTATTCCGTTGTGGAGAAGATCAGCTTTTAGAATAGCTGCCAGTATTGTTGTCTTACTTGGATTTTCCTTGTTCTTTCTACAATTAGATAACACACAAGAGGATATACAAATAGTTAATGAAGAGCTAAACGAAATAGACGGCCATTATCAACTTTTGGTAAATAATCAAGTAGCATTAATAAAGCAGAGCTTACATATCTCTAAAGAAGATCAAGACGATTTTCTATCGCTAATAGACGATTTAGATGAAGAATATAAAACACTAAAAAGCGAACTTAAATTGGGCATCAATAACGAAAAAATTATTGAAGCCATAATTAACAATTATAGAAAGAAGATAAAACTTATGGAAGATTTGCTAGAGCGATCGTATCCTATAAAAACAGATTTTGAAGATGAGGCATATACATTATAAACTGTTGGTTTTTACGATTACAGCATTGTTTTCGAGCATTGTTTTTGCTCAGGACAAGCTTAGTAAAGACATAAAAAAGACATTTCCTCTTAAGAGTGAAGGCGCACTTTATCTAGAGAATAAATATGGGAATGTATTTATAAATGGTTGGGACAAAGCATCGATTCAATTAGAAGTTTCGGTAGAAGTAAAAGGAAAGAACCTAGACAAGGCCAAGGATCTTTTAAAAAGAATCAATCCCACATTTATTAATACCAATTCACAATTAATAGTTAAAACCGAAATAGAGGAAAAAAATGCCTCGGTTTTCAATAAATATTTTAAAAAAATAGGCCCTTTAAATAGTGAAAAAACAAATAGCGATATAAACTATATCATATATCTTCCTAAGAATGCTGCCGTAGAGATTACCAATAAATATGGCGATGTTATTATCTCAGATTGGTATGGAAAATTGAATGCCAATTTAGAGCACGGCGATTTAAGAATAACCAATGATTTAGACGACTCCAAAATAGCTATAAAATATGGTAATTTAAGAGCCAATGTACTTAAAAATAGTCGTATTGAATCTAAGAATGCGACGGTATCTTTTGATGAATCTGAAGTTTTAAAACTAGAATCCGATGGATCAATAATGACCATAGAAACTGTTGGAAATTTAGATATTAACTCCAACAAAGATGATATAGAAATTAATACTGTAGACCATATCCATGGCACTTTAAAATATTCCCAAATGACTTTAAACCATGTTGGTTCTAAGGTGAATTTAAATCTAAATCTTGCAGAACTTAGATTAAAGAAACTCGATGCAAAGGCACCAGTTATAAATCTAAATCAAAAGTCTTCGGAGGTTTATGTAAATATTTCTGAAACCAGTTTTAATTTTAGTGCAGAATTAGAACAAGGTCTTTTAAGATTACCTAAATCCATGCATAGCATAAACAGCAAGGTGATAGATGAAAAGAATAAAATTAGGCAAATTAGAGCAGCTTATGGAAACAAAAACCAAGGTATTATTGACATAACAGGATATAAAGGCATAATTATATTTAAGGAACTTTAAAATCAATCAAAACATGAAAAAAGTAGTAGTGCTTCTACTGTTAATCACAGTTAATTCGTTAGTATTTGCACAGAAAGAACAAGATCAAGACTATGTGGAATTCGATGATAGAAAAAACGTTGTTCACGGTGTTTATCTGGCTTTCAATTTGCATTACGGGAAATTAGATAATAGAGATACTGGGTTTGGAAACTTTAAGTTTGCCTATGTAGCTAACAGAAAGATGGAGGTGGGCTTTGGTGGTACCGTTTTCTTTAATGAAAGGCCCAATGACAGACCAGATTTATTTAATGGCGATAAAATTGGAATGTTTGGTGCCTATGGCGGGTTACATTTAGAACCTATTTTGTTTGGTAAACGCTTTGTTAGTGTGTCTTTTCCTGTGTTAGTAGGAGGTGGTGCGGTTGGTTTTTTTGGCAATAACTTTTCTAATAATTACGAAGACCTCGACGACGATTTTGAAACCGATGACTATGATAAATTCTTCATCGTGGAGCCAGGAATTAACATACTCTATAACTTTTCTCGATATACCCAGTTAGAAACTGGCTTAAGATATAGGTTTACCAGCGACTACGAACAGCCATATAAAACAGGAGATTTAAATGGGTTTTCTGTAGGTATAGGTTTAAAGGTCGGTATCTTTAATATGGGAAGAAAAAAGAAAGTAAAGGATAATTTTTAACCGGCTTTTTTGTGTAACAAACGCGTTAGTTTTATCGATAAATCGGTTAAAATAATTTTTGAGTTGCCATTACGTTCTATATGGTAAATAGCATCCTGAAGTTCGTTGCTAATTTCCAGAATATTGCCACCGTGTACAAAAGGGGCAAAGTTCTCCAGTTTAAATTTTTCGGTTTTGGGTTCAAAAAAAACCAAATCTGTGGCATTGTAATTTAGGAGAAGGGCTTGCCTAAAAAAGTCGATACAGAAATTAAGAAACTGCTTTTGGGTTTCACGACCAGTCTTGGCAATGTTTTCGCTCCAAGAAATTAAGTCGTGAATAGCAGCTTTGTTCCCTTTGGCTTTAAACGCACTGCGTACCCAGAAGATAAACCATTCTTCAAATTGAATATCTTCAGAGTCGTGATAAACCAAGTCGCAGGCTTTGTTGTAATTGCCATTAGATTGGTGAGCAATTTTTGTAGCGATACCTTCATCAATTTGGTAGTTTTTTAAAAGCGCTTCTTTAATAACATCTTCGGCCAAAGGCGGAAAATGTAACAATTGGCAACGCGACCTAATGGTGTTTATAATTTGTTCCTCGTCTTCGGCAATTAAAATAAAAATGGTCTTGTTTGGTGGCTCTTCAATGAGTTTAAGGAGCTTGTTGGCACAAGCTATATTCATTTTTTCGGCCATCCAGATGAGCATCACCTTATAACCACCTTCGTATGATTTTAATGATAAGGCCTTTACGATATCCTGAGCTTCATCAACCCCAATTTGTCCCTGTTTATTATCAACCCCTAAGAGTTTGTACCAATCAAAAAGGTTGCCGTAAGGTTGTTCCTTGATTAGTTGCCGCCATTCCTCCAAGTAATGATTTGAGACAGGGTGACTCTTGGCTTTATCGCTGGTAGTTACCGGAAAAGCAAAATGCAAATCGGGATGGGAGATATTATTAAACTTAAGGTTGCAAGCTTCGTTCCCAGAATTATTTTCACCATTACTGTTTTTACACAATAAGTATTGCGCATAAGCTATGGCCATAGGTAATGTGCCAGAACCCTCTGGGCCTACAAAAAGTTGTGCATGCGGAATTCTACCATGGTCTGCACTTGTGGTAAGGTGACTTTTTATATGTTCTTGACCTAAAATATCAGAGAAAAGCATCGCAAACAAAAGTACATGAATTTTTTTCTTTTGGAAATTGAAACCATCAAAGAAAACAAATTCATATCTCCAAAAATAGCATCGATATTTTTTTATTGGAATTATTAAGTAGGCAGGAATATCAAGCTTTTACATTTATCATTTAGTTACAGCATCTTTTGATTCCATTACCTCGCATCGTGTACCGTCCAGGTCGTGTATATTAAAAACCCAACGATTGTTTCTGGCAATTATGGGCTTGTACCGTTCAAGATCAGGCAAGGTATTAGATAACATATCGCTATGCGCCTTTCTTATATCGTCTGTTAGAAGGCACATATGATGCATTGTTCCCTTTTGCTTCCGAGTCAACTTCATATCGTTTACAAGAATATATTCAACGTAGTCACCCCTTTTTCCCGGCATCTGCATATTTACCCAAGCATCTGGGCCTCCATCCTCACGTGAGCCTCTCCAAATCTCTTGAAAACCTAAAGCGTCTTGATACAATTTGTTGGCGGCCTCTTCGTCTGTAATAGTGAGGCCCACATGAAGCAAACGATCAGAAACCCGTCTTGCTCCTAAATGCTTACCTCTTGCCAGCGTTTGCTTAGAACCGGGAGTGTATTCAACAAAAACAAGGTTATGTCCGTTAGGGTCTATTACAACGCTTGCTAAAGTGCCATCGGGTCTTTTTTCCACAGGTGATGGGTTGAGCCCTCTCTCCTGAAGCATAGCGATGGTAGTTTCGATATCCGAAACCTGAAATGCGACTTCTACTAACCTATTATCATCTGTTCCATCGGGCTTTGAAACTAACTTCAGGAACTGGTCGTCGTTAATTTTTAAATACCAAGCCTCTTGGTATTCGTAATCTGCAAAGGCAAATTCAAATCCATAAAACCCCGAATAGAAAGCTTGCGATTCCTCTAAACTTGATATTTGAAATGCCACATGTGCTATTCCTAAGATGGGAAGTTCTTTTTCTACTTTCTTTCCCATAGAAAGACAAGATAACACTAGGGTAATAAGGAGTATTCTCTTCATATGTTTTCCGTTTACATGGAAATTGAAAATTTCCATAACCAAGTTAAGATACTAAAATATTATTAGATGTTTAGTCAAGATGAGAAGGAGGTAAAAAGTAAAGAGGTTGTATTACATTGGGTTATCAGGAGCGGAAATCACTAATAATCTTACAATTTAAGATATTTCAAAATTCAATATTTTGAATAAAACCCATATGCAAACCCCTGTTTTTAAGGAAGACAGTCATTTTTTTAAAATTCTTTACCACTTCAAACGTTTTCGTAAAAAAGTCATTTTTTTAAGCTATTTAATTGGTTACATTTGTGTTCTAATTGATATAATTCCATAAAAATGAAGACGCTTAACGATTTCAATTTCGAAAATAAAAAGGCACTTATCCGTGTCGATTTTAATGTACCATTAAACGAAAACTTTGAAGTAACCGATGCTACAAGAATCATTTCTGCTAAACCAACTATTATTAAAATTTTAGAAGATGGCGGTAGCTGTATTTTGATGTCGCATTTAGGGCGCCCTAAAGGATTTCAAGATGAGTTTTCGTTAAAGCATATCGTTGAAAAAGTTCAAGATGTTTTAGGAGTTGAGGTTAAGTTCGTTCCCGACTGTATTGGAGCAGATGTTGAAGCTGCAGCGGCGAGCTTAGAACCAGGCCAAATTTTATTGTTGGAAAACTTACGCTATTACAAAGAGGAAACTGCTGGTGACGAAGGCTTTGCTGAAAAGCTTTCTAAATTAGGAGACATCTACGTAAATGATGCTTTTGGAACAGCACATAGAGCACATGCTTCTACGACTATTGTGGCGCAGTTCTTCCCAGAAGATAAATGTTTTGGTAGCTTACTAGCTCAGGAAATTGATAGTATAAAGAAAGTTATGGAAACTGGTGAAAAACCTGTTTTAGCAATACTTGGTGGTGCTAAGGTATCCTCTAAAATTACAATTATAGAAAATATATTAGATAAGGTAGACCACTTAATTATTGGTGGTGGTATGGCCTTTACTTTTGTAAAAGCGCAAGGCGGAAGCATTGGTAACTCTATTTGTGAAGATGATAAACAAGAACTGGCTTTAGAGATTTTAAAGCAAGCCAAAGAAAAAAATGTACAGATTCATATTCCGGTAGATACTATTGCTGCAGACGATTTTAGTAACGATGCCAATACACAAATTTGTGATATCAATGCCATTCCTGATGGATGGGAAGGAGTTGATGCCGGACCAAAATCTAGAGCACAGTTTGATGCCGTGGTAAAACAATCTAAAACCATTCTTTGGAATGGGCCATTAGGCGTTTTTGAAATGGAAAGTTTTGCGGGTGGAACCATCGAACTTGGAAATTCTATTGCCGAAGCTACTAAAAACGGTGCGTTCTCACTTGTTGGTGGCGGCGATTCTGTTGCTGCGGTAAAACAATTTGGTTTCCAAGATAAAGTAAGTTACGTAAGTACTGGTGGTGGGGCCATGTTAGAGAGCTTAGAAGGTAAAACGCTTCCTGGAATTGCTGCTATATTGGAATAATTTGAATTAAGTTTTCAAATTGGAAAACTGCTCTACAAGGCTTGCCTTGTGGTTTCTATTGAAGTTGTCATTCTCGTGAAAACGGGAATCTGAAATAAAAGATTTCTTAAGTTGAGAAATGAAATTTTTTATTTCACTTAAAAAACACGATTTTAGCCATACTATCGTTCACTTGGAATAGATATTATGGCTTTTCGTTTTTATATACTCACACTCTTTTTTAGTCTTTCATTTTGTTTGTTACATGCTCAGAATGAAGTCGATTCGTTGTCGGTGGCTGTCAAAGACACATTGGTTGATGGCAAACCAAACATTGAACCTATTAAAGCCGTTACAGACAGTACAGATATTAAAAAACTGGAAGACCATGAATTGGCGGCAAGTATAGACGAAAAATGGCTTCAGGAATTGTACAGTAACAACCTGTTTGACACTGTTTATAAATCGGTTTCGGATTTAGATTTTAAATCGGTTGAATATCCAGAATTACCAACAGACACACTAAAAGCTAGACTAGCAGAACTAAATGCTAGAACGCCTTTTAATGTGGAGTATAATCCGTCTTTAGAGAGTGTAATCAAATCTTATTTAAAACATAGAAGAAACCTTATTCAAAGACTGCTTACTTTAAGTGAATTCTATTTCCCCATGTTTGAACGGGAACTAGATAATGCCAATATTCCTCTAGAGATAAAATATTTGGCCATTGTAGAATCAGCTTTAAAGCCTAGGGCAAAATCTAGAGTAGGCGCTACAGGGTTGTGGCAGTTTATGTTCAGCACTGGAAAAATGTATGGGTTAGATGTTAGTAGCTATGTAGACGAACGTAGCGACCCTATAAAATCTACTAAAGCGGCTACTAAATATTTGGCAAAATTATATGAGATTTTTGGGGATTGGGATTTGGCCTTGGCGTCCTATAATTCTGGTCCAGGAAATGTAACGAAAGCGATTCGTCGCTCTGGAGGTTACAAAAACTATTGGAATATTAGGCAAAATCTACCAAGGGAAACAGCCGGCTATTTACCTGCTTTTTTAGCTAATATGTACATTTTTGAATATGCTGAAGCCCACGGTTTTAAGAAGACAAAACCAGAGTTTGCTCTTAAAGAAACAGATACGGTGCTTGTAAAACAGATGATTACTTTAGACCAAGTTGCCGAAGTAACAGGAACACCAATAGAACAGCTTCAGTTTTTAAATCCTTCGTATAAATTAGATATCATTCCCGTAATAAAAGGCGAGAATTATTATCTAAGATTACCAAGAGAGGTTGTGGGGACTTTTGTAAATAATGAAGAAAAAATATATGCTTTTGTAAAAGAGGAATTTGCCAAAAGAGAAAAGCCATTACCTCAGTTTTTTAATGCCACAGATAGGATACGTTATAAAGTACGCTCTGGCGATTACTTAGGTAAAATTGCTAGGCGTTATGGAGTAAGAGTAAACCAAATTAAACGGTGGAACGGAATGAGAAGTAATGATTTGCAAATTGGCCAAAGGCTTACTATTTATCCGCGTAAACCGTATACACCTTCGGTAGCATCATCTTCATCAATAGTTAAAAAGAAAACCATAACCAAACCACTTTCGGGCGATGTTGTTATCTACACCGTGAAGAGTGGCGATTCGTTATGGAGCATTTCCCAAAAATTTTCTGGAGTTTCTATTCAAAATATTCGAGATTGGAACGGTATTAGTGGTAGTAATTTAAAACCGGGAATGAAGCTAAAAATATCCAAAGGGTAATTCCTTGTAAAAATTAAGAACTTATGAAACATATTCTTCTATCAACCTTATTTTTATTGGTTGTAATGTCTTGTAAAGAGAAAAAAGGTAGCTCCGAGAGATTTATTCAAGATTCTTCTGGAAATATAAACCATGTGTCTGTGGTTTTAGAGAATGATGTTTGGGACGGCAGGGTTGGTGATGCCATTAGGGATGTTTTAACACAACCAATTTATGGTTTGCCACAAGATGAACCCATGTTTACCTTAAGCCAGATTCCGCCAAAAGTGTTTTCTGGTTTTGTAACCAAAAACCGTACGATTCTTAAAGTTGAAATGGGCAAAGAACCAGGTATTCACTTTAAGGATGATGCTTTTGCCAAGCCTCAAAAAGTTATTGTTTTAACAGGAAAAACAAAAGAAGATATTATTGAAATTGTTACCCAAAACTCCGAGAAAATTGTCGAGACCTTTAGAGCTATGGAAATCGCCGAGAGACAACGCCAAATGTCTAAATCGCAGCACAAGTACACCGCAATAAAAGAGAATTTAGGTTTGACCATTCAATTTCCATCCATATACGAGGTAGCCAAAGTGCGCGAAAATTTCTTCTGGTTCAGAAAAAATATAACAACAGGCCACGCCCATATTATGATTTACGAGATTCCTTATGAGGCTATTACCCGAAATGATAGTACGATAAATCAAATCATTAAGATTAGGGATTCTTTGGGGCAACAATATTTTAAAGGCCGTTTAGATGAAACTGTAGGGGCAGATGGCAATAAAATTAGTTCTTACATGGTTACCGAAGATGCTTATACACCCTTTCATGGAGAAACGATTGTAGATAACAAGCCTGCATTCGAAACTAAAGGAGTATGGGAATTGACAAACGATTTTATGGGAGGTCCTTTTATAAACTTTACCATAGAAGATAAAGTGAATAAGCGTTGGGTAGGCGTAGAAGGGTTTGTTTTTGCACCATCTGTAGAAAAACGCAACTATATGTTGGAGCTTGAATCTATTATGCAATCTGTAAAGATTGAATAAAACCTAAAATAATAAAATCAAAAAAGCCGATGCAGTATTACATCGGCTTTTTTGATATAGAAAAACAATGATTATTCTTTTTCCTTAATGTCTCCGTTTTCCTCTTTACTGGCATCTTTAAACTCTTTAATACCACTTCCTAAACCACGCATTAATTCTGGAATTTTCTTCCCACCAAACAATAACAACACAACAACAACAATTAATGCTATTTGCCATGGTCCAATAGCTAAAGGCAACATATATAAACTCATAATAATTTATTTAAAGCACAAAGTTAATAATTAAAGTTTAATAATATCGTTTAAAGCATAACTTTAGTATTATATGATAAAGTTGTGTCATTCCTACGGAGGTAGGAATCCAGTAATTAATATGTTGTTTTTAGCCACCTAAATCAATTGGATTGAGAAACTATGTTTATTGAAGTCGTTTTAGACACAATAGGTTTTAGTAAATTCTTTATTTTTGCTTTGCATGAATAAAAAAAAGAAGCCTAAAAAGATAAAGAAGAAACTGTTAGACAGGTATAAATTGGTTATACTTAACGAGCTAACTTTCGAAGAGCGTTTGTCTCTTAAATTAACTAGGCTTAATGTTTTCGTTCTGGGATCTTTATCTGCTATTTTCTTAATTACACTAACCTATTTGATTATTGCTTTTACACCACTAAGAGAGTACGTTCCAGGTTATGCATCTGCCAAACTTAAAAAGGATGCCATCGATTTGGCTTTAAGGGTAGATTCATTACAAACAGAATTAGCCGTTAGGAAAGCCTATTACAGTTCAATTCGAAAAGTATTAACCGGAGATGTAAGTTCTGTGGATTTTAATAGAGATTCTATTATCGAAGCTGTAAAGCTGGAGGCAAGTGAAGTTGATTTTACACCAACTGCAGAAGATTCTTTACTTAGAGAAAAAGTAGATAAGGAAGATAAATATAACTTATTCGAATCTGCAACTACCGCTACCAATTTTGTGCTTTTCCCGCCTGTTAGCGGAACTATTAGCGACCATTATAATTTAGAAGAGAAACATTATGCGGTTGATATAGTTGTACCAAAAGACACGCCTGTTAAGGCGACTGCAGACGGTATTGTTATTTTTGCAGAGTGGACTGTCGAGACCGGTTATGTAATTATTATGGAACATAGCTATGGACTTATTTCGGTTTATAAGCACAATGCTAAACTTACCAAATCTCAAGGCGATTTGGTTAAAGCTGGTGAGGTTATCGCAACTGCTGGAAATACCGGCGAGCTTTCTACAGGACCACATTTACATTTTGAACTTTGGAACGATGGGTATCCCATTAATCCAACAAATTTTATAGATTTTAAGTAATGTTATCAATAAAATCTGTCTTAGCCAAGCCATTTTCAAAACGCGTTCATAAAAAGATTCAAAAATGGGCTAAAGACCCTATTAAGACTCAAGAAAACGTTTTCCAAGATTTAATAGCCACGGCTACAAAAACACAATTCGGACAAGACCATGACTTTGTAAGCATTAATACTCATGAAGATTTTGTAAGGCGTGTCCCTATAAGAGATTATGAGGCTTTAAGACCTTATGTAGATAAGGTCGTTGAGGGAGAAGAAGATGTCTTATGGATAGGCAAGCCACTATATTTTGCTAAAACTTCGGGTACAACTTCTGGCGCTAAATACATTCCCTTGACTAAAGAAAGTATGCCGTCTCATATCGAGGCAGCAAGGAATGCTATTTTAATGTACATTCACGAAACGGGCAATGCGAAATTCGTAAATGGTAAGATGATTTTTCTTCAAGGAAGCCCTATTTTGAAAGAACAAAATGGCGTTAAACTAGGCAGGCTTTCTGGAATCGTGGCGCATTACGTTCCAAAATACCTTCAGAAAAATAGATTACCTTCTTGGGAAACGAATTGTATTGATGATTGGGAGACAAAGGTCGATGCTATTGTCGAGGAAACCTTACCAGAGAATATGACTGTTATATCTGGAATCCCATCGTGGGTTCAAATGTATTTTGAAAAACTCATTCAAAAAACAAATAAACCCGTTGGCAAGGTTTTTAAAAACTTCAAACTGTTCATTTTTGGAGGCGTAAATTACGAACCCTATCGCGCAAAATTTGAAAGTTTAATAGGTAGAAAGGTCGATAGTATAGAGTTATATCCGGCCAGTGAAGGGTTTTTTGCTTTCCAAGATAAACAGAATAAAAAAGGTATGTTGCTCCAGTTAAATTCCGGGATTTTCTATGAATTTATAAAAGCGGATGAATTTTTTAATGAAAACCCTAAGCGACTAACGATTAAAGATGTTGAGGTAGGTGTAAATTACGTTATGATAATCTCTACAAATGCAGGTTTATGGGCGTATAATATTGGAGATACGGTAGAGTTTACTTCAACCAGTCCGTATAGAGTAATTGTTTCAGGAAGGATAAAACACTTCATTTCAGCTTTTGGAGAACATGTTATTGGTAAAGAGGTGGAGCAAGCTATGCAGGAGGCAATTGCAGAAACAGATATTAGTATTACAGAGTTTACGGTTGCTCCTCAAATTAATCCAAAAGAAGGGTTACCATATCACGAATGGTTTATTGAATTTGAGAAAGAGCCCGAAGATATTTCGAGTTTAGCAAACAAAATAGATAAGTCTTTACAGAAACAAAATGTTTATTATTTCGATTTAATAGAAGGTAAGGTTTTGCAAACGTTAAAGATTACCAGAGTAAAGAAAGATGGCTTTAAGAATTATATGAAATCTGTAGGGAAGTTAGGTGGGCAAAATAAAATCCCCAGGCTTTCTAACGACCGTAAAATAGTTGAGGAATTACCAGACACTTATTAAGTCAAATAATACTATCTTTGGATCTGAAAAAATATGCTAATGGGTAATTTAAAACATCATGAAAGAACACGTGCTCAAGAGAGCTCTAGTGCTATTGAGAGGATGTATATTACCATGCGGCATTTATTTATTCGGGGTTTCTACAAACCTATGGGGGTTTCTGGTGAAATGCTTCGTAATTCATTACTTCTTTTAAGGCCAGAAATCTATGGGTCTATAGGTGATGAAAAAGCCGAACTAGAAGGCCTTCTTTACGTTATAGACAGACTTCCAGAAGGCATAGAAGAATGTACTTTCATAAATCTAACAAGTGACGAGGGTTATTCAAATTCTCATTTTAAACCCATAATCCCTGAAAAAAGGCGTAGAAACTGTTACCGGATTGATGCAGAACAGATGAATATTGAGATAACCAGAGGGCGCTCTGAAATCTATGATATTTTAACGCATCTTACTTTTCTTTTTGTAGAGTCTCATAAAATAAGCAAACGTGTTTTAATTGATGACGAGCAAGGTACAACGACTAGAGATTGGGAAAAACTAGAAAAAGCCGTTTTATCCAAAAAGAAACTTACTAAAGAAGAACGTGAGATTGCTATAACCCATACAGCAAATATTCTAGGTAGAACTTTTGATGAGCTCAGGTGTATATATGATGATTTTGCTTCAGATAAACAACCAGAAAGGTTCTTACACATTATCTATTGGTTAGGGAAATTAGCTATTGAAGAAGAAGTTAAAAATAATAAAAGGACTGTTACTTTTAGTCCAGTCTTAAGAGAACGAATCGGCCATCATATTCATGGTGAAATATGGGCCGATAATATTAAAGGGGTCTTATATAAAAATTCACTTCTTCAACGTCCAATTCATATTATAAGTGCAAATATGCACAGTGTTATGAATGGTATTTTTGCACCTTCAGCACTTAAAACACTAGCTTCTAAAAAAGATATTTTTGAAGTCTATGAAACATTAAGTAAAAGCGAAAATGAAGATTTACGTAAAAAGGTAAGTAACGAAGCTTTAAGACATGGTATGCTCTATGTGAAAGATACTTCTGGAACTAATATCGATGTCCAAATTTTTGACACAAGCAAGATAGATTTATCCCGAATAGATTTAAAAGTGAACAATAATCAGTTAAAAGAGGAAAAACCTATTATTTTAGTGATGGATTATGCGTTTGGAGAGCAGGCCTACGAAACCATAGACGAGTTGCTAAAGCCCTACAAAAAGAACGAAGAGGATATTTACATGAATATTGAATCGATTTCCATAATGGGTAAAGCAGGCATTTTAGAAGGCGAAAAGGGCGATATTATGATTCCTTCTGCGCATATTTTTGAAGGGACAGCCGATAACTATCCTTTTGAAAATGAACTAAAAAAACAAGATTTAGAAGGCCAAGGCATTGATGTTTATGAAGGGGCTATGATAACGGTTTTAGGAACCTCTTTACAGAATAAAGATATTTTAAAGTTTTTTTACAATTCAACATGGAAAGTTATTGGGTTAGAAATGGAAGGAGCGCATTATCACAAGGCCATACAATCTGCCTCTAAGGTTCGAGGTAGTATAAAATCTGATGTAAAAGTAAGATACGCCTATTATGCTAGTGACAACCCTTTAAAGACAGGAGCAACATTAGCTTCAGGAGGCTTGGGAACAACAGGGGTTAAGCCTACATATTTAATAACAAGAACAATTTTAGAACAAATATTAAATTAAATACTATGAGTAAAGATTCTCAGCAAACATCACAATCTGAAGAAGTGGATTTAGGACAGCTGTTTAAAATGATAGGGAATGCTTTTAACAATTTTATTAAGTTTTTTGTTAGCTTTTTTAAAGGTCTATATGGGCTTGTTTTGATAGTTTTAATTCACTTTCACAAAAGAAGAGTTTGGTATGCTTTATCTCTCTTAGTTGGGTTATCAATTGGATATGTAATGGACTCAAAATCAGATAAACTATATGGAGCCAATATGTTTATTGAAACTAATTTTAATTCTGCAAGACAAGTCTATGAAAATATAAACAATTTACATGAGTTGACAGAAACTGATAATGACTCTATCAAATTGGCTGATATTCTGGGTATTAGTGTTTCAGAAGCGGCAAGTTTAAAAGGCTTTTATATTGAACCTGATTTAGACGAAAATGATATTGTAGAAATGTATTCTAGTTTTTACACTAAACTCGATTCAATTTCTAGATTAGAAATGAATTACGATAGATATAAAAAATCCCTTACACCATATAATTACTCTATTCATAAAATAGGAGTTGCATCTACAAATAAAGATATTTACAAAAAAATTGAAAAGAGATTTGCTCTACAGCTTGCCAATAATCAATACTTGTCAGATTTATTAGAGGCTAACACAGAAAATTTAGATGAAAGAGAAAAAAGTTTATCAAAACAGGTTATCAAAACAGATTCATTAGTTAATGAGTATTTGAAAATAAGAATTAATGAATCGGAAAAAGAACCTATTCCTGGGGCTGGAACAAATTTGTATATGGGAGGCTCTCAGTCAGAAAGTGTTTTAGTAGATGAATCTAAGGTTATTGATAAGATACTTGTTTTAGAAAATCAAAAAAGATCAATTAACACAGAAAGGGCTCTGAAGAAAAATGTAGTTAATGTTTTGGCTATGTTTCCTGAAACAGGTTATGATATTAAAACATGGTCTGACAAGTATAGGTATTTATTACCTATTGCTCTATTTTCTTTAACACTAATGGCATTTTTCTTACTAGGTCTAAGCAAATATTTAGAGGCGGAGAGTAAGAAATTATAAAAGCATTAAGTAAAAACTGTTATCTCAGCTCTATATAAATTAATAAAAAGTTTTTGACAACAAGTTATTTTTCACAAAGGAGCATTAATATTAGATTTTACGAATCAAGAAAGGGTATGTTTAACTGAGTCTTTGCTTAAAAATTGTGATAATACTTATAGTGGTTTTATTATGATTTTTCACATGACAATTCTTTATAAGAATTGATACAAAACTAATTTAGCTAGCTTAACTTAATTATACTTTAATAAATCGATTACTATCAAAACATGAGAAGATTAAGAATTTTATTTTTTTGGATAACAGGCACTAAGAACAATGTTGGGTTTATGGAGCTTGTAAGTTTTTTGTTAAAACCTACCTTAGCAAAAATAGCTAGTAAATACATTGATAAAATTGAAAAAAAGACTTCTTACGAAGTTTCATTCAAAACAATCCCCAATAAACTTTTTTGGCCAATCGAGTTTGATAAAGAAGGTATACATCAAGTAGTTTCTGAAACATTCGATACTTCAGATTGGCATTATTACAGAAAAAAGTATACGGAAGTAGAAGCTGGAGAGATTTTATTGGATATAGGTGCAGCCGAAGGACTCTTCTCTTTAGTTGTCGCAGACCAATGTGATAAAATATTTTTAGTTGAACCCAATAGACTGTTTAACAAATGTTTAGAAAAAACCTTTGAATCATTTGAAAAAAAAGTGACTATCCATAAAGTAGCCGTTGGTGATGAAGACGGAATGATAAACTTCAATGAAGCATCATTAAGTGGTATGGTTGAAAAAAATAAGTCTGAAACGGATTCTTCAATTCCCGTTAAAAAAATAGATTCGATTATTCCACCTAATCAGAAAATAACATATTTGAAAGCAGATATAGAAGGTTTTGAATATAATATGTTAAAAGGTGCTGAAATAACTATAAAAAATAATAAACCAAAAATAGCCATAACAACTTATCATACAGAGAATAATCCTGAAGAAATTATTAACTTAATACTTAGTTATGTCCCAGAGTATCAGTATTATGTAAAGGGTATTTTTGAGCAGGGGCCTAAACCTGTAATGATTCATTTCTGGATAAATTAGCCAATAAAAATTTAGAATTTTACATATGCAAAAAAGAGTATTTTGTGTCTTGCCAGTTTATAATGATTGGGAAAGTCTCGAAATTTTACTGGAAAATTTAGAAAAAAGCCAAGAAGCTTATTCGAATGAATATTTGTTTTCAGCTGTAATTGTCAATGATGGGTCAACTGAAGAAATGACCATTCTAAAAACAAATATTGAACATAGAATCCTTAATTTAAAAACAAATGTTGGGCATCAAAGAGCAATTGCCATAGGTTTACAGTACGTTTTCAATGAAACAGAAAAGATTGAATGTGTTGTAGTTATGGATAGCGATGGAGAGGATAAGCCAGAGCATATTATTCACCTTTTAGAAAAAGCCAAAACAGAAGATTTCAATAAGATTATTTTTGCTCAAAGAAAGAAAAGACAAGAATCGTCGTTGTTTAAAACTGGCTACTTTTTTTATAAAAAATTATTCAATTTTTTGACGGGTCAAAAGATTAGCTTTGGGAATTTTTGTGTTATCCCAAAAGATTTGTTGACTAGTGTAGTGTACCTTGATAATATATGGAACCATTTTTCAGGGGGAATTATACAATCCAAAATCCCCTTTGATAAAGTACTCTTAGATAGGGGAAAGAGGTATAAAGGGAGCTCTAAAATGAATTTTTATAGTTTAACTTTACATGGCTTAAGCTCTATTGCCGTATATTTTGACTATTTATCTTTAAAAATATTAAAGTATTCTTTTTACGGAATAATTGCCAGTATAATATCTATATGCTATATATTGCTTAAGAAGTTTTTTACTGATACAGCCATCCCTGGCTGGGCTTCAAGTTTAATATTGATTATTTCCGGAATAATTTTACAACTTTTTTCTGTTACATTAATTGTGTTGCTTCTTCAATTGAGTTATAGAAAAAACATTAACAAGCCAACATCAAAGGTCTACCTAAATTTCATAAGAGATGTTCAAAAATTTAATTAAGAATAAATATTTATTAATTAGTTTACTGACTTTGGTTGGTTTTCATTTTGTTTATGGTCTTCAAATAATTATTCCAAATAATATAAATTGGTTGATGTCTGCTTACCACGATTGGGGTCAACATTATTTAGGATGGGCTTTTTTCAGGAATGAGGAATGGCATTTCCCTATAGGTTATATTGAAAATTTCAATTATCCTGCGGGAACAAATGTAGGTTTTACAGATTCTATTCCTGTTTTGGCAATTATTTTTAAAACTTTCTCTTCGGTTATTCCAGAAAATTTTCAATATTTTGGTTTATGGCTTTTATCAAATCATTTATTAACTGCTTTTTTTAGTATTAAAATTCTAAGTAGGTTTAAGGTAAGTACAATTCAGATTCTGCTTTTTGCAATCTTGATAACTTACAATCCGGTTTTAGTTTACAGATGTATGCACCCGGCTTTATGTGCTCATTGGTTGATACTAGCCTCAACCTATTATTATTTATCTTTTAGTGAGATAGGTGTTTTTAAAGCATTAAACAGACAATTGGTTTTAACCGTATTTAGCGCTCTGGTTAACCCATATTTGTTTTTTATTGTAGTTGGATTTGGTTTTATTCTTCCAATAAAGGCTTATTACATCCATAACAAAATTTCTTTAAAATTATTCCTGTTTTATCTGTTTGTTCCGATAGTATTGGTTTTGTTATCTTGGTATACAATTGGGATGATCTCTTTTAATTCTAATGTAGACATGGAGGTCTCCAATAGTTATGGGCTGTACAGCTTTAATTTGAATTCTTTTTGGAATCCAGATGGCTTTTCAAAGTTCTTACCTGGTCTCAAAAAAGTAACAAATCATCAATACGAAGGTTTTGGTTATCTAGGTTTAGGATTTATAGTTCTGATTGTCTCCACAGTTATTATTTACTTTACCAAGTTAAATACTGTGGTCTTAAAGAAAAAAGAGTTACTCCCATTATATTTACTATGCTTTGGATATTTTTTGTTTTCGATTACAAATAGTGTATCATATGGAGAACAAGTATTATTTGAATACTATTTGCCTAGTTATGTAAGTCGATTAGGTAGTGTTTTCAGGGCTAGTGGTCGATTTGTATGGGTATTATATTATTTAATGTTATTTTATTCAATAGTCGTTTTAACAAAATCTAAAATAAATTTAAAAATAAAAACAATTATAGTTGTATGTGTTTTTATAGTTCAGATTGTTGATACCAATCGGCTTTTATTCTCGAGAACTTTACCTTTTGGAGAGTATAAAATCACTAAATTTTCTGAAGAGATTTGGATCAAATTGACCTCTGGATTTGATAAAATAATTACATACAAGCCTTTTAACAATCATTTAGGATACAAGATGTCCTATCAAGATTTGTGTCTTATAGCTTTAAAAAACAATTTACCAATAACATGTGGTTATGTTGCCAGAGAGACTCGAAACGAAAACAAAAAATACCTTGAAAGTATAGATTTAGATATAAGTAAAGGACGTTTTAATGAAGAAGCTATATATATTGTTTCTCCCGAGGAAATATCTAATTTTTATTATGTCTTGGAAAGAAATGAAATGGAAGTTAGGTTTTTGGATAATTTTTATTTTATTCACAGCCTTAAAAAAAAGAATGATTTCCAAATAGCCAAATCGAGAGCAGAATTAAGTCAACTAGACAAGCTAAAAAAAGATATAAAACACACTAATTTTAAAAAGAAATTAGATACTCCCCCCATAATAACAGAACGCGATAATATAAAAAATGGCTTAGGAAGAAGAATTGATAATGATGAGGTTATTCAATTAAGAGGGTGGGCTTTTTTAGAAAATAGTCCAGATAATGTCTCTGATTCTATTTATCTTTTTTTACAAGGTAAAAACAATACTTATTTATACAAAACCAAAATAAGAGAGAGACCCGATGTTGTAGAAGTTTTTAATGATAAAGGTTTGATAAATTGTGGTTACTCTGTAACAATTTTCAAGGAGGATTTAAAGATAGATAACTATAGGCTAGGGATAGGTGTAAAAACAAAAGATAACAAATGGGCTTTTAACTTTCTAAATACAGGTGGTTTCTCTAACTTATCAACAAGCACACCACCAAAAAAAGTTAAAAACATACCGGAATTAATAGGAAGCATAATAAAGAATGTTGAAAGGGTAGATGTAAATTCTAAAGATATATTAATCCAAGGTTGGGCGGCTGTAAAAAATAGAAATGCATCTGGTTCCGAAATTAAAATTCTTTTAACAGGAAACAATATGAACTACCTTATCGATACGGAAAAGATTTCGAGAGAAGATGTGAGTATATACTTTAAAAATCAAGGAGGTTTTAATTATGATAATTCAGGTTTTAGATGTAGCGTAAAAAAAGTATATTTAGAAAAAGGGATTTATAGTTTGGGTGTTTTAATCAATCATAATGACAAAGAGTATTTTAATTTAACCGACAAGAAGATTGAAATTAAATAATCACACATATCACTTTGCTCAATAATGAAGAGGATATTCGGAAATGTTGGTAAAGAAAAAAAGATAGTTTTAAAGAATGCTTTTTCTTTAACTGTAATGCAGGCAACAAATTACTTGTTGCCTCTTATTGTTTTACCCCATTTAACAAGAGTTTTAGGTCCAGAAAAATTCGGAATTGTTTTTTTTGCACAAGTATTTATCAATTATTTTATGATATTGTCAGATTATGGCTTTAATTTTATTGGTGTTAGACAAGTAGCTCAAAATAGAGATAATAAAACAAAGCTAAACAGCATAGTATCTTCTATATACAGCCTTCGTTTGATTTTAGGAATACTAGGCTTTCTAATTCTTTTAATTGTTGTTTTTAGCTTTAACAGGTTTGAGGAAGATAAAGAAATTTATTTCTACACCTATGGTATGGTGATAGGTAACATACTTCTACCAACTTGGTTTTTTCAAGGTATGGAAGAAATGAAATACATTACTATTCTCAACTTTTTTGCAAAATTCACATTTACGTTATCAATATTTTTTGTCGTTAATTCTCAAGAAGACTTTATTGTGGTCCCTCTTTTGAATTCTATTGGTTATATCCTGGCTGGTACCATTGGGTTTTTTCTAATAAAATCTAAATATGGAGTATCAATTACTCTTGTTCTTTGGAAAGAAATAAAAGACCAATTAAAAAATGGATTTAATATTTTTGTGTCGAATTTGAGCATTACCACATATACTAGCACTAATGCGTTTATTTTAGGTAATATAGTTAGTGACAGTATTATGGGATATTATGGTAGTGTTGAAAAACTGATACAACCTATTAAGTTTTTATTTTCGCCTGTTTTTAATGCTACATACCCCTATTTTGCACAATTAACAGTAAAACATAAATCGAAGGCACTAAAAGAAATGAAGCTAGGTATTTTTGGCTCACTTATTTTTGGGTTAATTCTTTTTTGTTTAATTGTTTTTTTTGCGCAGGATATTATTACTTTAATTTTAGGTAAAGAATATTTAAAAGGTATCGACATATTTTATATTTTCTCTGTTTTAATATTAATTACACCAGTGACTTATTTTATTTTTAATGTGGTTTATTTGTCGTTATCTCTAGAGAGATACACCATGAGAATTTATTTATTTGGCGGATTATTCAATTTTGTTGCTCTTTTTACTTTGTTATTAATAATGGAATCAGCTGCTATTGCAGCTGCTTTATCTAATGTAATAACCCAGGTGTTAAATTTAACTTTTGCTTCAATAGTTTTAATTAGGTATTTAAAAAGAAACAACGATTAATATAGAATGAAGTTAGGTAATATCTATGTATTACATGAAAGAGGTGCGAAATCTCACTTTATTGCTCTTGAGTACTATGGTGAAAGATTTGGTAAAACTATTATTTACAGGGAGTTTTCCATTATTCGTTTCATGTTGAAAAGCATTTTAAGACTCGATATTTCGCTTTTTTATAAACAGGTTATAAATAGTTGTTTTATCGTTAACCTTATATTTTCAAAAGATAAGACAATTATCTTAGGAATTGCACCTCTTGATTGGAGATTGCTTGTCTTTAATTTTTTATTAAAAAAACATAAAGTTTTGTATTTCACCTCCTGGACCTGTTGGGATGGAACCTTTTTCCCAAAAAAAAAGTTTGAGAATACTCCTTTGATAAGAAATGTATGGAAATTGTTTTTAGAAGAAACCATAGATGGACTGTTTTGTGTAACCAGTACAGGTCTACAAAATTTAAAAAACAATTATAATATAAACTGTCCTTATAACGTTGTAGGGCATTCCGTTGAAAAGTTCGAATTGAATGAAGACAAAGAAACTGAAAAAGTAAGTGTAATAAAGTTAATTTATGTTGGTAGACTTGTAAAGGAAAAAGGAATCTTCGAAATGTTTGAATTATTAAAAAAAATAAATCCAGAAAAATTTTCTTTAACAATTGTTGGTGATGGTAAATTGGCACATTTAGCGAAGTCTTACTCTGAAAGGTATACTAATATTTACTATAAAGGATTTGTATCTTCCAAGAAGGACCTTTTTGACTTATATAAGGGGCATGATATTCAACTTCTTTTTTCTCGTAAGTCGATGTATTGGGAAGAACTCTTTGGTATGGTTATAACTGAGGCTATGTCTCAAGGAGTAATAACCATTTCTACACAGCATTCTGGCCCTGAAGAAATAATAGAAGATTCGATTAATGGCTTTCTTATTCCTGATGATAAAAATTTGGTTGATAATGCCAGACACATTCTTATGAATAAATTAGGGAACCTACCTGCTCTAAAAAAGAATGCGAAAAATGAATCTAACAAGTATTTTCCAGAAAATTTATATGTAAAATGGAAGGAGCTTTTAAATGAATGAAGTTAAAGTCAATATAATTTTAGTAAACTTTAATACTACAGAAGATACTATAGAGTGTATGGAAAGTATTATTAAGCAAGAATACTTAAATTTTCAAATTTTCTTAGTAGATAACTCTACAGAACTTGGTACTGTTGAAAAAATAAAGACATGGGCTAAGGGAAAAATAAAAGAGAAGATTACTTCCCACTATCCTGAATATGTTTACCCACTAAATACAAAACCCTTATCTTTCGCATTTTTAGAAGAAAAGTATTTAAACGAACCCGGTTTCAGAGATGAAAAAGTTGTTCTTATTAAAGCTAAAAAGAACAAAGGTTTTGCATCAGCAAATAACATCATTTTAAATTACCTTAGGGATAAAAAAGAAGAAGCCATATATTGGTTACTTAATACAGATACTGTCATTAGCCCAGATTCCATAAATAAAATTGTTCGTTTTTATTCTAGTAATAAAAAGGCAGGAATCATAGGAACCTCTTTAATGGAGTATTATGACCGAAGTAAAATTCAAGTTATAGGAGGCCTATACAACCCCTTAACAACAAAACTAATTGCCACTACCAGATGGAAAGAATTTGAACAATCTAAATTAATAAAATACCCCAATGGGGCATCTATGGTTATTTCTAGGGAATTTCTTGAAAAAGTAGGGGAGATGGAGGAAAAATATTTTCTTTATTTTGAAGAATTAGATTGGGTTATGAGAGGAATAAAAAGTGGGTTTACTCCCGCCTTTTTAATTGATAATATAGTATATCACAAAGGAGGAGCTTCAACAGGTAAAAACAGTAAGTTAGCAGATTACTATTATTTAAGAGGAAAATTTTTGGTTACTAATAAATTTTTTGAAAAATATAAATGGTTTGTTTTTCCATTATTATTTCTTGGTTTTCCTTTAAATAGGATTTTGCGAGGTCAATTTTCTCGAATTATCATATTGTTTAAGGTAATAAAGTCCAGTATTACCAGAAATAACTGATTAACTCAAAAACGGATATGAATTTTAATCAAAAAAGTTAAATTTGATTAATGAATAAAAACTAATTAATAAAAGTAGTGAATCTCACCGTAGATGATTATTAGTCTTCAAAAAGTTTATGTTTATTTCATTGTGTTTTTAATATTAGCACTTTATTTTGTTAACAGGATAGAGATTAATATTTGTGTTTTTTTTCTGGGACTAATTATCTTCAGTCAAAGAAAAAATACTGGTTTTATTATAAACCTAACCAGCTCTTTATTTTTGGTTTTTTGTATTGGTTTTTTGATGTCATTAACTTCAGGAAATTCGATTTATGACATATTTAAGGATGTAGTTTATTTCTTAAAACCAATTTTTGCTATAACATTTGGTTTCTTACTTTTTTCTTCTTTAGAGCCCAGGAATATATATAGAACTATTATAATTTTGGGAGTTATTTTTGCTGTTTTTCATTTATTTTCTGTCCTTTCAGTTTCTAATTTATTTTCTCAATCAATTCATACTATTAGGGCTCAAGCTGGGTTAAATAATTTTATCGAGATGTTATCAATCTTGATTTTTTTGGTTTTGAGGAAAAACAATATTCAAATCTTTTCGAGAGTTAGGACCAGGTTTTTTTTTGTTATTCTATTTGTCTCTTTTGCGATGTACTTTTCCAGAACCATGCTATTATCTCTCGGGGTAATGTATTTATTTGCAATGGGTTATCATAGGTTGAGTAAAAAAGGAATATACATAGTTGTTTCAATTTTTGTTTTTGTAATTCTTTTTTATTGGTACTTGTTTTCAATTGAATTAAGTATAGGAGCTACTGGAGTTGAAGGGTTTTTGTATAAAATTAGAATGGCCCCATCAGAAATATTCTATAATGGTAATATAGACGTCAAGAATATTGCCTTTAAAGACTTAAGATATCTTTATGATCACTGGAGAGGTTTCGAGGCTTCAAGGGCAATAGAACAATTAAATGGAATAAATTTCTTTTTTGGAAATGGTTTTGGAGCATTAGTGGATTTAGGTTTTGAAATGGATTTTCATGGGGATAAACTTCAATATATTCCAGTTTTACACAATGGTTATGTTTATGTTTTGTTTAAGACAGGAATTTTTGGCCTAATATTGTATTTGTTTTTTTTCTATGGATTATATAAAAATCTTAACAGAAGAGACTATATAGATAGGGACCATAAAATATGTTCATCTTTAGCTTTAGCTTTAGCTTCATTTTATTTTTTAACTTCATTCGTAATTACAGGCATCTACAATCAAGGCGATTTAACAACATTAATTTTTGGTGCCATTTTAAGTATATGTGGAAGAAAGGTTTATCAGTTAAAAGCAGAATTTAAATGAAAATATTAGTTGACGCTCATGTATTCGATGGAAAATACCAAGGCACACGAACTTATATAAAAGGTCTATATAATGAATTAATATTAAAAAATAAATCATGGACCTTTTATTTCATATCTAATGATAAAAACAACCTAAGTAATCAATTCATTAATAGTGACAACGTAAATTTCTTAGAATATAAATATAGTAATCGAGCTTTTCAATTAATTTTTGAGTTTCCACTCTTAAATCGAAAGTTAAATATAGATTATAGCCATTTTCAGTACATTTCACCCTTATTTAAATTTGGAAAACATATAGTAACTAATCATGATATATTATTTGAGGAAACAAGATTTAAACATTTTTTCCCATTTTTATACAGATATATAAAAGGGCCATTGTTTAGGCTCTCGGCAAAGAGGGCAGACGTATTACTAACCGTTTCTGAGTATTCTAAGGGTAAGTTAAATGAAATATACAACATTCCAATTAATCGTATAGGGGTTACTCACAATGCAATTGAATTCAACACTCTTAATACTAAAGAAAAGACAGGAAAAAATATTAAAGAAATCATTAAAAGTAATTATCTGCTCTACGTAAGCCGAATAGAACCAAGAAAAAATCATATTTCCATTTTAAGAGCTTATAAAAACTTAAAACTTAAAGAGAACTTTTTTAAAATTATTTTTGTTGGAAGTCAAGATATTACTTCTTCAAAACTTAATAAATATATTCAAGATAATGAGGAGTATCTAAAAAATGATTTTTTTATTTTTAACAAGGTAAATGATTCGGAACTTTATGAATTATATAAACATGCAGATTTAGTTTTATATCCTTCTATAGCTGAAGGTTTTGGTATACCACCATTAGAGGCTGGTGTTTTAAAAAAGAAAGTGGTTTGTTCAAATTTAACCGCAATGTCTAGTTTTAATTTTTTCCCCTATCATGTCAACCCTCTTAATCAAATTGAGTTTGAAAAAGCTATCACTGAAGCGTTAAATGATAATAACTATCCTTACAATTATATCAATAAAACTATTCTTGAGAGGTATTCTTGGGAAAAATCGGCGATAGAATTTAAAAAGATGCTAAACTAATCAACAAAGTATGCGTATAGGAATAATAGGAACCAGAGGGATTCCAAATTATCATGGTGGTTTTGAGCAATTTGCAGAATTTTTTTCTGTTTTTTTAGCTGAGCGTGGGCATGATGTCTATGTTTATAATTCAAGCAACCACCCTTATAAAGATAGATATTTTAAGGGGGTAAATATAATAACTTGTTCAGATCCAGAAAATAGAATAGGTACAGCCGGACAGTTTGTTTATGATTTTAACTGTATTTTAGACTCAAGAAAAAGAAATTTTGATATTATCCTACAGTTAGGATACACAAGTAGTTCTGTTTGGAGTAGGCTTTTTCCTAAGAGTTCTGTTGTCATTACTAATATGGATGGTCTTGAGTGGAGACGTTCCAAATACTCAGAAAAGGTAAGGCGTTTTTTAAAATATGCTGAAAAGCTGGCCGTAAAGTTTAGTGACTTTTTAGTAGCAGATTCAATCGGAATTCAAAACTATATAAAAAGAACTTACAATTTAGATTCCAAGTTTATTGCCTACGGTGCAAATGTCTTTCTGAATCCTAATATGGATATTTTAGAGAAGTATAATGTTAAAGCATTTAGTTACAATTTACTAATTGCAAGGTTTGAACCTGAGAATAATTTAGAAACAATCTTAGATGGCGTGGCTGGTGCAAGTAAGGCAGAAACATTTTTGGTTATAGGTAAGCATGATACCAATGATTTTGGAAGATATTTAAAAGAAAAATTTAAGAACCTTAGAAATATAAGATTTATTGGAGGCGTTTATAACTTGGAACATTTGAATAATTTAAGATATTTTTCAAATTTATATTTTCATGGGCATTCTGTGGGTGGAACAAATCCGTCTTTATTAGAAGCAATGGCTTCTAATACTTTGATAGTAGCTCATGATAATGAGTTCAATAAATCGGTTATAGGAAGTGATGGTTTTTTCTTTAATAATAGTGAGGAAATAAAAAAAATATTAAATGAAGTTAGAAAAGAGAATCATCATAAAAAAGTAGAGAATGCTCTGGAAACAATCAACAACAATTACAATTGGGAATTGATAAACAAATCATATCTGGACTTTTTCAATGAATGCCTTTACTAATATATTTTTCAAAAATAAACTAAAAAGAGAGAATTACTTACCGATATTATTAGGTTGTATATTATCTTCTTTAATGTTGGGTTATGCTTTGAGCAGTATATTAGTTGGCGCTCTAGTGGTTTCTTCCATATTTCGTCTTTTCTTTAATCCCTCGAGTTTTAAATTCAATTACAGACTTACCTTACCAATTTTATTATATGTATTATTTGTAGTTTCAATGTTTTGGTCAGTAAACAAAGAACTAACGTTGAAGGGAATTGGGAGAACGGTAACTTTGTTTGTTATTCCTTTGAGCTTTATGTGTTTACCTAGCTTAAATAGTAAAGACATAACTAAAATATTTAAGATTTTTACTGTTTCAAACCTTATTTTCTGCAAGTTTTTCTTGTTTTATGCTATATATCGTTTCATTTCTACATCTAATTTAGCTGTTTTTAGTTATCACGAGTTGGTTTCAATATTAGATTTAAATGCTATTTACGTATCGGTTTATTTTGCTTTGAATCTAATTTATATCATCCAAAAAAGTAAAAAAAGTAGGTTTGACATATGGGTAGCAATAGTTTTTTTAGGGTTTATTATTTTACTTTCATCAAAGACTATAATTGCTTGTTTACTTATATTATTAATTATCTATTCTTTTTTAAGGTCAGGTTTTAAAAAGCTTTTTAAAAAAAACATAATAGTTTTTATCATATCCTCACTAATCTTTTTGTTGATATCTCAACATGTAGTTAGTAGATTTATTTCTGAAGGTAATTCTAATATTGAAGAAGTTCTTGCCATGAAAGATACCAATCATACTTACCCATGGACCGGAACAACAATAAGGTTGTTGCAATTGAGATTTTTACATAATCAAATTCAGGAAGATAATATTTTTATTACCGGTTTTGGTTTATTTGCTTCAAGAGAGAATTTATCGAATAGGCACAAGAGTTTTGGTACTTATCCTGGTTATCATAGTTACAATTATCATAATATGTATGCCCAAATACTTTCTGAAACTGGGGTTTTAGGTTTTTCCATTTTATTTGGTATTTTGTTACTAAATATAGTTTTATCAATTCAAAGAAAATCATACCTGTTTTTAAGTTTTTCCATCATCATGACTGTTTGGTTTTTAACCGAATCCGTTCTTTGGGTTCAAAGAGGGTTATTTTTCTTTATCATTATTCACTGTATTTTCAATAAATTGCAAAACTATAATTCGGATTGGAAAACCGAAAACTAGATTAAATAAGAAGTTTAAACAAAAAAGCGACATTTGACCAAATTTAAAAAAGGTAGATATTCGGGTTTCATTAAACCTATATCGTGTTTATTCGATTTATTAGTTTTAAACTATATGGTTTATTTATTTCAAATAAATCTTATACACCCCTATCCATTTCATATTTATGTATCGTTATTTTGGTTAATCTTATCCTTCCATAACAAGTTTTATGAAGTCTACAGATTTACTAGGATAATTCAAATAATATCGCTTCTAATCAAGCAGATAATTCTATTCTCCATAATAATTTACGCTTATATAGGCTTTTTTAAGCAACCTCATTTAAGCAGGCTTAATTTAGGTAACTATTTGATTTATGTTTTCTTTGTATTGTCTTTTTTTAAATTTTTAATTTACTTTTTACTCAATAAATACAGGAGTGCTTTTGGTGGTAATTTCAGGAATGTAGTTGTTATTGGAGAAAATGAAAAAACAAGACAACTAATTAATACGTTTAATGTTAGATCTGATTTTGGATATAAATTTAAAAAACAATTTGATTCTAAAAATGATAATTTTTCTTTAGAGGATTGTTTTAATTATGTTATTGAGAATGATATACATGAGATTTATTTCTCAATAGCAGAATTAAATAACCAGCAGATTAATCATTTAATAGATTTTGCAGACAACAACCTAAGAGAGCTAAAGTTTATTCCAGACAATAAGGAAATTTTTTCAAAAAAAATTAAATATGAATATTATGATTATATTCCAATTTTATCTTTGAGAAATATTTCGCTTCAAGAGCCAATTAATAAGTTCTTAAAAAGGTTATTCGATATATTATTATCATCTATTATAATTTTTTTTGTTTTATCCTGGTTAACACCAATTCTTGCCATCATAATAAAGTTAGAGTCTAAAGGACCTGTGTTTTTTAAACAATCTCGTAATGGTTTTAACTACGAAGAGTTTCACTGTTATAAATTTAGATCAATGACTCCTAACAAAGATGCACATCTAAATCAGGCCACTAAAGGAGACAATAGAATTACAAAAGTGGGAGCTTTCATAAGAAAAACAAGTATAGACGAACTACCACAGTTTTTCAATGTTCTTTTTGGAGATATGTCTGTAGTAGGTCCAAGACCTCATATGGTAAGCCATACCAACATGTACGCACAAAGAGTAGATAAATTTATGGTGCGTCATTTTGTGAAACCTGGTATAACAGGTTTAGCGCAAACAAGTGGTTATCGAGGGGAAATAGAGCAAGATAAAGATATCGTCAATCGGGTTAAATACGATATTTTTTATGTTGAGAATTGGTCTCTGTTGTTAGATTTAAAGATAATTGTGCAAACCTTTGTAAACGCACTAAAAGGTGAAGAAAAGGCATATTAATATGAAAGTGTCAATCATTACCGCTACTTATAATTCAGAAAATTTTATTGAGAGTACTATTAAAAGTGTTATTTCTCAATCACATAATAATTGGGAATTAATCATTATAGATGATGCTTCAGGCGATGATACTGTAAATATCGTTGAAGGCTTAGTTTCGCTTTATCCAGATAAAATTTCCATTTTAAAGAATAAAACAAACCGAGGTGCTGCTGTAACTAGAAATCGAGGAGTAGAATCTGCCACTGGAGATTTTATTGCATTTTTAGACGGTGATGATATATGGAAACCCCATAAGCTAGAAAAGCAAGTTAAGTTCATGTTAAAGCATAATGCAGACATTTGCTTTAGTAGTTACGACTTAATGAATGAAGCAGGAATTAGTTTAAATAAAACAATCCAAGCATTACCCGTGCTCTCTTATAAGAAATTCTTAAAATGTAATTATATAGGCAATTTAACAGGTGTTTATAATGCAAAGACACTTGGCAAGATATACGCACCTAACCTCAGGAAAAGACAAGACTGGTTAATGTGGTTAGAAGCGGTAAAGCGAAGTAAAAGTCCAGCTATGGGTATGAAAGAATCTTTAGCAATTTATAGAGTTAGGGAAAACTCCATATCCTCGAATAAATTTGATTTGTTGAAATATAATTATTGGATATATAATAAAGGCTTAGGATTTTCCGCAGCTAAATCGGTTTACAGGATGACGATATTCTTTTTTGAGTACTTTTTTGTAAAGCCGAAGCAAACTATCGATTCACTAAAGACGTAAATTGTTTTAATTTGCCCGCTTTGGTTCTTTTTATCGCCTCTTTTCGTTCAAAAAGTACTTTAAGACCTGGTTCAAGATATTTGTTCAAAGCATCTTTAATGGCTTCTATTTTAGCTTCAGAAAGTATTTCTGCGCTGGTATAAATAATCTTGAAAGTATCTATTTTTAATTGCTCAACGACAAACTCTTTAACATTAGCGTTATCTTCAATTACCGTTTTGGTTATATAATAAAAAGTTAAGCCTGCTGCCTTTTTTCCGCTGGGCAATAGGGCAAAGTCGTTGGTTCTACCAACTAATGTTTTGAGAATAGTTTTTTTTGCTGAGCTATTTTTAGATAAAGCGCCATAATCTCCCAGTTCATATCTAATAAAAGGATGTGCTTTATTGTGGAGTGATGTCACTACTATTTTACCTTCTTCTCCAAGCTGGAGGGGTTCATTGTTTTCTCCTAAAACTTCAATGAATAAGTCTTCATTGTTTACAACCCAATCTCCTTCATTATTATTAAAGGCGATGAGTCCAACTTCAGCACAACCGTATTCGTTAATAATTGGAACACCAAGTTGCTTTTCTAATAGTTCCTTATCGTTTTCGAATAAAATTTCAGCAGTAACGATACAGGCATTCAGGGTTGGGCAAATATCTTTAAGAACAACATTGTTCTTTTTTAGGAATTTTGCGAACTGAACAATTGCACTGGCATAACCATTAATGTAATCAAATTTAGTTCTACTGAATTTTTTCAAATTATTTTCAAGTGCTTTGTCGCTCATGTCGAAAACCGAAAATCTAAATCTATTCCCGAGAAAATCTTTTAATCGTTCTTTATAGTATCCTATTTTATCTAATGGGATGCCATAAAATCTAGCTTGTTTGGAGGTGTTAACATCTATATTGAACCAATTATACCTATCCATAAAGTTGGCCCAAGTTAGAGCATGGCAAAATTTATCCTTTGCAAAAATCAATGGTGTACCAGAAGATCCAGACGTTTTATTTACATAGGTGTTTTTTAATGAGAAACCGTTAGATAGTTTGTCACCTAAGGGCTTTTGTAAATCTAATTTAGTAATTACAGGTACAGAGTTCCAATCCTCAAGATTAACATTTTTGGCAAAGGTTTTATAAAACGTGTTGTGTTTTAAGTGGTAAGCAACAATATCTTTTTTTTGTTGTTCGATATATGCCGAATACTCATTTTCATTAATTTTCTGAATATCAATTAATCGTTTTTTAGCTTTTTCCAGTGGAAAGCCTTTAAGTTTTAATGATAAATTAAATAAATTCACGAGTCGACAAATATTTGTAAAGTAACTAAAAAATATTCGTGTATTCGTGGCATTAATTCTATTTTTGCAATTGAAAAAATGCTTTTTGAAGTTTATATTGAAACAACAATAATCTATCATTCCCACATAAACGTGGAATAAAAAGTAACACCATGAATATCTTAGTTTTAGGCTCTGGAGGAAGAGAACATACATTTGCTTGGAAAATAGCTCAAAGTCCGTTATGCAATGCGTTGTACGTAGCACCTGGTAACTCAGGTACGGCAGAAGTGGCCACGAATGTTAATATTGGTGTTACCGATTTTGAGTCCATAAAAGAACTTGTGTTGGACAAGCAGATTGATTTGGTCGTTGTAGGACCAGAAGATCCTTTAGTGCAAGGTGTTCACGATTTCTTTTTGAAGGATGATACCATCAAACATATTCCGGTAATAGGACCACAAAAAGCAGCAGCAGAGTTAGAGGGTAGTAAAGAATTTGCCAAAGAATTCATGTATCGTCATAAAATTCCAACGGCAGCTTACGAAAGTTTCACAAAAGAAACTGTAGAAGCTGGCTACGAATTTTTAGAATCTCTAAATCCGCCCTATGTTTTAAAAGCAGATGGATTGGCAGCAGGAAAGGGTGTGGTAATTTTAAATGATATAGACGAGGCTAAGGCTGAGTTAAAGAGCATGTTGGTCGATGCCAAATTTGGTAGCGCAAGCACCAAAGTAGTTATCGAGGAGTTTTTAGATGGTATTGAGTTAAGCTGTTTTGTACTTACCGATGGCAAGAATTACAAAATTCTTCCAACAGCAAAAGATTATAAACGTATTGGAGAAGGCGATACGGGCTTAAATACGGGAGGTATGGGCGCTGTATCGCCAGTACCTTTCGCTACAGATGAATTTTTAAATAAAATTGAAGAGCGTATCGTTAAACCTACTATTGAAGGTTTTAAAAAAGATAGACTACCATATGTTGGTTTCGTCTTCATTGGGTTAATTAAAGTAGGAGATGACCCTAAAGTGATTGAGTACAATGTAAGAATGGGCGACCCAGAAACCGAAGTTGTTTTCCCTAGACTTAAAAACGATTTGGTAGAGGTGCTTCAAGCTATGGCTAGCGGCACTTTAGATACCATAGATTTGGATATTGATCACCGTGCAGCAACAACCATTATGGTGGTGTCTGGAGGTTATCCTGAGGCTTATGAAAAAGGAAAAGAAATTACAGGAATAGCCAATATCAAAGATTCCATTCCTTTTCATGCGGGCGCACAATTGCAAGATGGTAAAGTGGTAACGTCTGGTGGTCGTGTAATTTCAATTACATCTTACGGAGAGACCTATCAAGAGGCCATAAAAAAATCTTACCAAAGTATAGATAAACTAAACTTTGATAAGATGTATTATAGAAAGGATATAGGCTTCGACCTATAAGAAAGAGTGCGAAGAAATACTCTTATCCTCTTCGTTGTTGTCGTTGAATATCTTTAGTTGCTTCATCCAGTAAACAATAGCAACCATACAAATAATCATAAAAATCCAAGATATAGCGTTGGCTAGCCACCAATTGTCTAGTTCTAAAGCTCTTAATGCATCATACGGAGCAAAAAGAACGTTAACAAACAAATCTTGTATTGCGTAGAAGAAATCTTTCATGTGTTTTCTAATAGTTTTCTAACCGTTTTAGAGTTAGTATATTTACAGAGCAAAAATACAAAAACAGTTAATGATAACAAGTATTTTTAGTAAATCAAAGCCAATAAATTTCGTGATTGTTTTCTTTGTGATGCTTTTGGCTTTTTTTATGGCTAGTTTCGAAGCCTCAATAGCATCTAGTATATGGGCTTTTGTTTCGAAGAAATTTATGTCGGTTTTTGTCTGTTATGCTTCAATTTTACTTTTAAACTTCATTGTTAGTAAAAACAGCTTAACCAAACGTAACAACTACGAGATACTGTTTTTTAGCCTATTTTTATTATTGATACCTTCTGCAACCTTAGACGCCGAAATTATCTTTTCTAATTTTTTCATTTTACTGGCTATGAGGCGGATTGTGAGCCTTAGAACCCAGAGGAGTGAAAAAAAGAAACTTTTTGAAGCTGCCATCTGGATTTCTATTGCATCTTTGTTTTACTTTTGGGCTATTTTATTCTTTGCACTAATACCAATTACTTTAGCCTTATACTCCAACAATAATGTTAGGCATTGGATTATACCCTTTGTAGGTGTCACTACAGTTTTTGTTATATCTGTTGCGGTTTCTATTATTTTAAACGATTCTTTTTTCGGTGTTTTTAAAACTTTTCCAGGGTTTAATTACGATTTTAGTAGTTACAATTCGTTAAGGTTTATTGTTGCGATGACATTGATTTTATCCTTCGGAACTTGGTCTTCGATTTTCTATTTACAGAATATAAAGAAACAGAAACGCGCCTACAGGGCATCATTTAAAGTGGTAATACTTGCGTTGGTGATCGCAGCTGTTATTGTGTTTCAAGCGCCACAAAAAAACGGAAGTGAATTTTTGTTTCTGTTTGCTCCTTTGTGTATAATTATTGCTAACTATGTTCAAACCATAAAAGAAAAACTGTTTAGGGAAATATTTTTGTCGACTTTAGTTGTTGTTCCTTTGGTTTTGTTAGTGTTGCAACTTTTCTCCAAAGGCTAAATCGCCTGCATCACCTAACCCAGGAATAATGTAACCTTTATCGTTTAGTTGGTCATCGATAGCGGCTATCCAAAGGTGAGTGTTTTCATCAAAATTTTGACTTACAAACTCAACCCCTTTTTTAGCTCCAATAACACTCACTAAATGAATGGCTTTAGGTACGCCAAAGGGTTTTAAGGCCTCAAAAGTGGCAATCATAGATTGTCCAGTGGCTAGCATAGGGTCTGCAAGTATAAGCGTTTTGCCTTCAAGATTAGGGCAAGCCAAATATTCTACAACAATTTCGAAACTTTCAGGATTATCTTTATGGTGCCTGTAAGCAGAAATAAAAGCATTTTCGGCCATGTCGAAGTAGTTTAAAAGTCCATTATGTAAAGGAACTCCAGCTCTTAATATAGAGCATAGCACAACATCATTATTTGGTAAATTGGTATGGGTTTCTCCTAAAGGGGTTTCAATAGTAAATGGTTTATACGATAATGATTTACTAAGCTCATATCCAAGGATTTCACCTATACGTTCAATATTTCTTCTAAAGCGCATTCGGTCTTTTTGAGTAGAGATATGTCTTATTTCCGAAAGGAAAACATTAAGTATAGAATTCTGCTTAGATATGTTATGAATTTGCATAAAAGTCGGGGTTAGTTCCTAAGTAAAGTTATTAAATTAAAGTATATTTGCCCATTAAATTTTTTATCATGTTTACCACAAAGGCCAATAAAATTTTTCAGCAGGTTATTGAAGATTATCATAAAATCGATTCGGTTGATCAACCTTTCGAAAATCCTTATGGAAAGGATAATTTAATAGAACATTTGTTATACAGAAAATGCTGGATAGACACTGTGCAGTGGCATTATGAGGACATTATTAGAGACCCACAAATAGATCCAGTGGCTGCCTTGACATTGAAACGTCAAATAGATGCTTCAAATCAAGATAGAACCGATATGGTAGAGTACATCGATAGTTACTTTTTAGAGAAGTACAAGGACGTAAGCGTTAAAGATGGCGCAACTATTAACACTGAAAGTCCGGCTTGGGGTGTCGATAGATTGTCGATATTGGCTCTAAAGGTTTACCATATGAATGAAGAAGCTACTAGAAACGATGCTTCTGAAGAGCACAAACAGGCCTGTAAAAGTAAATTGGATGTTTTACTAGAGCAAAGAGTTGATTTGTCTACTGCCATTGATACGTTGCTTAGTGATATTGAAAACGGGGATAAATACATGAAGGTGTACAAGCAAATGAAGATGTACAACGACGATGAATTAAACCCTGTATTGCGTTCGCAGAAATAAATTATAGCTAATCTTCTCACCTTAAGTTGAGATGCCAAAATTGCCTAAACATATTTTAGTAATACGTCTTTCTGCCATGGGAGATGTGGCAATGGCAATTCCAATTCTTAATGCGTTTACCAGACAATATCCCGATGTAAGGATTACAGTTCTTACCAAAGCGTTTTTTAAACCGTTTTTTAGAAGTTTGAATAATGTAAATGTGTTATCTGCTCAGGTTAAAGATAAGCACAAGGGTGTTTTTGGCCTGTACAGATTGTCTAAAGAAATTAAGGGTTTAAATATCGATGCGGTAGCCGATTTGCACAACGTACTTAGAAGTAAAATCTTAAAGTTTTTTTTAATTGGTTATCCGTTTTTTCAAATAGATAAGGGCAGAAAAGAAAAACAAGATTTGATTTCTGGTAAACGTTTTGAACCTCTAAAAACAACACCCCAGCGCTATGTTGAGGTTTTTGAGAAACTAGGTTTTAAAATAGACTTAAATCATTTAGAATTTCCTGAAAAAGCAGTTTTAAATAGCGAAACAGAAACGCTTTTAAAAACAAAGCTTAAGTCTAGAATAGGTATTGCACCATTCGCAGCACATGAGGGTAAAATGTATCCTTTAAACCTAATGAAAGACGTTATTGAGGTGCTTTCTAAAGAACATCAGGTTATTTTATTTGGAGGAGGAGATAAAGAGGTGGCACTATTGAACGGTATAGCCTCTTCATTTAAAAATGCAGTTAGTGTTGCAGGTAAATTATCTTTAGACCAAGAACTCGATGTTATTTCTAATTTGGACCTCATGATTGCCATGGACTCTGGTAACGGGCATATTGCCGCGTCATTAGGCGTTAAAGTGTTAACTATTTGGGGGGTGACACACCCTTATTCTGGTTTTAAACCTTTTAATCAGCCTGATGATCATGATTTATTGCCGGAGAGGGCAAAATTCCCAAAAATTCCAACGTCGGTTTATGGCAATAAATATCCTGATAGCTATAAAAATGCAGCTGGTAGTATTACCCCGAATACAATAATAAATAAGGTGAAATCTATTATTTAAGTTGTTTTTCGCAGCGCCTTATACATCATCATAGTCAACAACTATTTTAGGCGTTGTTGGCTTGGCTTGGCAAGTAAGTATTAAACCTTCGGCGACTTCATTATCGGTAAGAATATTGTTCTGTATCATGGTTGCTTCGCCTTCAGTAATTCTGGCTATACAACTGCTACAGATTCCGCCTTGGCAAGAGTAAGGAGCATCTAAATCTTTATCGAGTGCCGCTTCTAGTATGGTTTGTTTTTGGGACATTTCAAAAGAAGTTTCTTCATCGTCCACCACCACAGTAATATTTGTTTGTCCGTTATTGGCTGTGGGCTCATTTTTTATTTCTGCAGGTTTAGCCGCTTTGAAAAGTTCAAAATGAATACGTTCCTCGTTAATACCGTTTTCAGTAAGCACATCTTTTACAGTATGAATCATGGCTTCGGGACCGCATAGGTAAAACGCATCTACTTCAACGTGTTTGTGCTTATTCTTCATGACGTAGTTTACCGTACTTTTTTCAATTCGGCCAAAGAGAGCATGGTCTTCATCTTTTTGGCTAAAAACAAATTGAATTGAAAAACGGTCTTTATATTTGTGTTGAAGTTCAAGAAGTTCGTTTAAGAACATAGTGTCTTGAGTTGTTTTATTTCCATAAACCAAAATAACCTTACTGTGAACTTCTTCCTCTAAGGCGCATTTTATAATACTAAGAACAGGTGTGATACCACTACCAGCAGCAAAAAGCGCTATATTTTTTGTTTTTTTATCGTTGGGCTCAAAAATAAAACGGCCTTTGGGTGGCGCAACCTCTAGGGTGTCTCCCGCTTGTAATTTAGTGTTGGCATAAGATGAAAATGTACCATCTACCACTTCTTTAACCGCCACCTTGAGTTCATCACTTTTTGGAGAAACACACAACGAATAATCACGTCGCACTTCATTACCGTTAATGGTCGTTTTTAGCGTAATATATTGTCCGGCTTTAAAACTAAACTCATCTTTTAAATTTTCTGGTAAGTTGAAACTAATGCTGACCGATTTATTAGTTTCTCTATGGATGTTTTTAATACTAAGATTATGAAATGATGCCATGCGATTGTTTTTGGCAAAAATAAGGAAGACTTAAGATATATAACCCATATTTACAGGTTAAATACATGCATAAGATTTATATGCATAACTATTTTATGTATATTTGTAAACATGAGTAATCAGAAATTATACAAGGGCAGTTTAGCGACTATCATCTTAAAACTTTTAAATGAGCATGATAGGATGTATGGCTACGAAATTACACAAAGAGTAAAAGAAATCACTAAAAACGAACTAAAAATAACCGAGGGTGCGCTTTATCCTTCGTTACACAAATTAAAGGCCGAAGGCTTACTAGATGTGGAGATTGTTAAAATAGGCAATAGGCTCAGAAAATATTACAGGCTTACCGAAAAAGGCACCAAAGAAACAGTTAACAAGCTGGCAGAGCTTGAGAACTACATTAAAAATATGCGCGCTTTAGTTAACCCTAAATTTAGATTTGAGTAAAATGAAGAAGTTAAACAATTCTCAAGTTAACAGTCTTTACCAATTTACTCAAAGCCACTTTGTGGAACACTATGATGTGCAAACGGAACTTGTGAATCACTTGGCTAATGATATAGAAGAAGTTTGGCTAAAAGAACCGGATTTACCCTTTGAAAAAGCCAAACAAAGAAGTTTTGAGAAATTTGGGGTTTTTGGTTTTATGGATATTGTTGAGCAACGAAAAAAGGCCATGAATAAACTGTATATTAAACATTTACTATGATACACAAAAGAATGGTTTCAGTTACCTAAAATTCTCTTTTCAATAAGTTTGTTTTTAGTTGTGTACATGTTTTTGCAGATGCCTCATGGTCTAACTATTCTTCTAAGTTTATCTTTTGCTTTATTAGTTACTGGGAGCATTTTGGCTTTAAAATTGAAAAGAAAATATAAACAAAGGTTTCTAGAAAATGGAAAAAATGGATGCTTGAGGAAATGGTTTTATCAATCACAACTTGGAATACAGCACTTATAGCCATTAAGTTGTTTAATGTTTTTAATCTTATTCGTGAGGACAGTTTCCTTCCGCTAGGTGCGTCAATAATGTCATTTATATTCACATTGTTCATTTTGTTTTCCTACGTTTCGCTAAAAATATTACCAGAAAAAGTAGATGAACTTCTTAAAGAAACATATCCAGAATATAAATTTCTTTAGAATAAATGTAACTTTATCGAGAGTATAAATACCAATATCCATAAATAACCAAACCATCTTAATATGATAAAGCATTTTATTAGCCTTGAATGGAAATCTTTCTTTAGATCTGCCACGTTAGGGAAAAGTATAGCTATTAAAATATTCATGGGCTTTTTTGCTTTGTATTTTGCGCTTATTTTTGCGGGTTCTGGATTTGCAATAATTATGTATCTAGAAAAAAAACAACCAGATACCGATCCCTTTTTATTTTTTAACAGTTTTATTTTCTTTTGGTTTTTGGGTGATTTAATCTTTCGGTTTTTCTTTCAGAAACTACCGGTAATGACTGTAAGACCTTTATTGATATTGCCTGTAGATAGAAGTCAGATAGTGAATTACGTGCTACGCAAATCGATGATTTCGTTCATTAACTTTTTACCGCTATTGTCTATAATCCCTTTTGGAATACTCTTAATGGTTAAAGGGCATACAAGTGCATCTATTGTAATTGCTTGGTGGGTAGTGTTGATTCTACTGATACTCATTAATAATTTTCTTAATTTCATAATTGAAAGTCTTTCAGCGGAAAAGGAATTATCCTTTCTTCCTGTAATATTAATAACAGGTGCTCTTTACGGGCTCAATCATTTTGGTGTTCTTGACCTTGCCGACTTAATGTCTAAAGCGATAGTGGGAATATCTGAAAACCCATATTATATTATTACTCCTATTGCTATTTTAGGAGCGCTTTACTCCATAAATTTCAATATTCTACTCAAAAAACTGTATTTAGATAGCGGACTGAAAGAAAAAGTTAAAGAGGTAAATGCCTCAAATATGGAATGGACCAAAAGTTTTGGGGATATTGCACCGTTTCTTCAATTGGATTTAAAGATGATATGGAGAAACAAACGAACAAAATCTTCAGTTTGGATTTTGTTAATGGGGCTACTCTATGGGCTGTTTTTTTATCCGCAGCCAACATACCAAAATATGCCATGGTTTTTTATGCTAATCGGGATTTTTTCCACCGGAATCTTCCTAATCAGTTTTGGTCAATTCATTCCAGCCTGGGATAGTGGCTATTATAAGCTGTTAATGAGCCAAAACATAAAATACGAGCAATATCTTAAATCTAAATTCACTTTAATGGCCGTTAGTGTGGTGGGGCTTTTTGTACTTGGTATTCCTTACGTTTATTTCGGATGGAAAGTCTTATTGGCCCATTTCATCGCGGCGATTTATAATATTGGTGTGAACACCCATGTTATAATGTGGGGAGGCTCGTTTAATAGAAAAAAAATAAACCTCGACCAAAAGGCCGCCTTTAATTATCAAGGCACAGGAGCTGTACAGTGGCTTATAGGTATTCCTTTAATGTTGGTGCCAATGGGCTTGTTTGCCTTGTTTTACTTTCTGTTCAGTTTTGAAATCGCCTGTGCGGTTTTAGGGTCAATGGGCGTTATTGGTCTCGTTTTCCACCAAAAACTTATGAAAGGTATCACGGCCAAGTACCTAAAATCTAAATACATAATGATCGATGCTTTCGATCAAGATAACTAAAAAAATATACCATGATAACAACATCAAATCTTTCAAAAAAATATAAAAGCAAAGAAGTTTTAAAGATAGAAACCTTAGACATTCCAAAGGGTCAAAGTTTTGGGCTTGTTGGAAATAATGGTGCAGGTAAAACCACTTATTTTAGTTTACTGCTAGATTTAATACAGCCAACTACTGGCAATATTGTAAACAACGATATAAAAGTTAATGAAAGTGAGGATTGGAAACCCTTTACTTCGGCATTTATCGACGAAAGTTTTTTAATAGGCTATCTTACCCCAGAAGAATACTTCTATTTTATTGGCGAACTGCGTGGCCAAAACAAAGCCGATGTAGATAAGCTAGTATCTCAATTTGAGGATTTTTTCCACGGTGAAATTTTAAATCAGAAGAAATACCTGAGAGACCTAAGTAAGGGAAATCAGAAAAAGGCAGGTATCGTAGCCGCTTTAATAGGAAATCCTGAAGTTATTATTTTAGACGAACCTTTTGCTAATCTAGATCCAACCACCCAAATAAGGTTAAAAGGCATTATAAAGGATTTGGCCGAAACCAAAGGTGTAACGGTGCTAATTTCCAGCCATGATTTAATGCACGTAACAGATGTTTGCGAGCGTATTGTGGTTCTTGAAAAAGGGGAGGTTGTAAAGGATTTGGTAACTAGTAAGGCTACATTAAAAGAGCTAGAGGCTCATTTTGCCGGATAGATCTTATTAGGTTTATTAGAAAAGATGTTTATTTTTACGGTTGTATATAATATTAGCTGAATGTAATCAGTTATGTATTAGACTAAAAACACCAACAGTGCGCACATCTTTTAGAGTTATTCTTGTTGTTCTTTTCTCGACCTTTTTAATTGTTAGTTGTTCAAGAAAAAAAGACAATTTTGTAAGTAGAAATTTTCATGCTGTAACAGCAGAGTTTAACCCACTTTACAATGGTTATAATGCACTAGAGCAAGGCAGGGAAAATCTTAACCAGAGTTATTTCGACGATTACTGGAATGTGTTGCCCATAGAGCGTATGCAGATTTCAGATGAAATTGTGCTGCCAGGACAATCGAAAAACGAAAACTTTACACGTGCCGAGGAAAAGGCCGTAAAAGCTATTCAAAAGCACAGCATGAACATTAAGGGGAAAGAAAAGAACCCTCAAATGGACGAGGCTTATTTACTTCTAGGAAAGGCCAGATATTTTGACCAACGTTTTATTCCTGCATTAGAAGCTTTCAACTACATTCTTTATAAATATCCAGCAAGCGATAAAATCAATCAAGCTAAGATATGGAAAGAGAAAACCAATATCCGTTTAGATAATAACGAGTTGGCTATTAAGAACCTAAAACGTTTGCTGTTTAGAGAGAACTTGGTAAATCAAGATTTGGCAGATGCCTCTTCAATGTTGGCACAGGCGTACATTAACACAAAATCTATAGATAGTGCCATTACGCAGTTAAAGATTGCAGAAACCGCTACCAGAAGTAATGACGAGCGAGGGCGTTATGGGTTTATTCTGGGGCAATTATATAATGAATTAGGGTTTAAAGACAGCGCTAATATGGCTTTCGATAGGGTTATTGATCTTAACAGGAAAACGCCAAGAATTTATATGATTACCGCGCATCTCGAAAAAGTGAAGAACTTCGATTATGATAATGGTGATAAGTGGGCGGTTTTAGAATTACTTTCAGATTTAGAGAAAAACAGAGAAAACAGACCGTTTTTAGACAAGATTTATCATGAAATAGGAGGGTTTCATTTAAAGAATAAATCAGATTCCCTAGCGACCCTGTATTTTAATAAGTCTCTACGAGAAAAGTCTTTAGACAAAACCCTTAATGCTAGAAATTACGAAATTCTGGGCGATATGAATTTCGATAAATCTGTTTATCGTGAAGCTGGTTTATATTACGATAGTACCATGACCAGTTTAGTACTGAACTCTAAACCGTATCGTATTATTAAGCGGAAAAGAGACAATCTAGAGGATGTTATTTACTATGAAGGCGTTGCTCAAGTAAATGACAGTATTTTGCATTTGGTGAATATGCCAGATGAACAGAGAATCACCCATTTTGAAGCATTTATAGAAAAACTAAAAGCAAAAGCAGAGGTCGAAAAGAAAGAACAGAAGCGTCAGGAAGCCCTAAAGCGCAATAGCGGTTTAGTAACCGTAAATAATAACCTATGGAGACCAAATACCCCGGGAGGACTACCCGGTCAGGCAGCTGTGTTTTATTTTTATAATCCAACAACAGTTGCCTTTGGTAAAAATGAATTTGTGAAAATATGGGGCGATAGACCTTTGGAAGAGAATTGGCGATGGTCTAGTAGAAGTGCTTCCTCAGGAACAAATATTAGTGCGGGTTCTGATGTTTTAGCAACAGCTACAGATGATGAATTGTACGACCCTCAATTTTACATATCCAAGATTCCTTCAGAAGAAAAGGAAATCGATAGTATTTCTAAAGAAAGAAACTACGCCTATTATCAACTCGGGCTTATTTATAAGGAGAAATTCAAGGAGTTTGTCTTGGCTAAGGATAAGTTTCAGGATTTATTAAAAAGTAATCCTGAAGAGCGACTGGTATTGCCAACAAAATACAACCTTTATAAAATCTATGAGGCATTGGGGCAAAATGGTGAAGCTGCAATTGCCAAAGAAGGAATTATTAAAGACTATCCAGAATCGAGATACGCAACAATTCTTAGCAATCCAGAGTTAGCTTCGGCTAAAGATGAAAATAGCCCGGAAAGTTTATACGAAGGACTTTATGCAAAGCATGAAAATCAGGAATATGCAGAAGTGATTGCAAAGTGCGAAGAATATATTAAGTTATATGATGGCGAACCCATGGTGCCTAAGTTCGAGCTTTTAAAAGCTACTGCAACAGGAAGGTTATATGGCTATGAAGCTTACAAAGAAGCCATTAATTACATAGCGGTTACTTATGCCAATACAGACGAGGGGCTTCAAGCTCAAAATATCGAAACTAAAGTATTGCCAAAGTTGGCTAATTCAGATTTTATAGACGAAACGGCAAATATTACTGCACATTATAAGGTCATTTTTAAGTTTGATAGTTCTAAAACAGAAAAGATACAGTCGTTTAGAAAAACTTTAGATGAGGTTCTGAGTACCATAGGATACTATGAGTTACATTCGTCGGTGGATGTGTATAATGAGAATATATCTTTTGTTATAGTGCATGGTTTAAAAAATGGCCAAGTCGCCAAGACCTTTGAACAGTTACTGACTAAAGAGAATAAAAAGAAAATCAGGGAACCGTATTTTGCCATGGCTTCGGCAAATTATCAAATTATTCAAATTCATAAGAACCTAGATGCTTTTTTAAGCGTATATAACAATTAATAGCACATTATGTTTTCCGAAAATAAAAAAAATAAAATGGTAGAAAACACATCGAGTCAAAATATTATTGCTCAAGGCACTACTATCGTTGGGGACTTCTCTAGTCAAGGTGATTTTAGAATAGATGGTACAATAGAAGGTAATGTAAAAACCAGTGGCAAAGTAGTCGTTGGTAAATCGGGTTTAATTAAAGGTACCCTAGAAGGAACTGATGCTTATTTTGAAGGCGCTTTTTCTGGGAAGTTATCATTATCCGGAACATTAACTCTAAAGTCTTCTGCACAAATAGATGGCGATGTTGAAGTTGGTAAACTTGCCGTAGAACCCGGAGCAACTTTTAATGTAACTTGCGTTATGAAAGGAACTGTTAAAGAAATAAATAACAGTGGGCAAACAAGAAGACAACAAACCGAAAAAACAGCTTAACCCTTACCTTAGGTTTACATCTGTAGCTTTTCAAATGGGTATAACCATTTATTTGGGCAACCTGTTGGGTAAATGGCTAGACTCTAAATACGACAAAACCTTTTGGGAGTCTACGGTAACCTTGTTTGCTGTTTTTTTGGCCATGTACCAAGTAATTTCTCAAGTATTAAAAATATCTAAAGACAAATGAGCAAAACATTATTAATCTACTTAATAGTGTTTGTAACACTTTTTTTTTCAGCTAATTACCTTCATCAATATATATTGGACGGGAGTTCATCTGTAATCAGGTTTGACTTAAAGCCCGTTTATATCTTTTTTTCACTGTTTTCGTTATTTATATGTGTCGTTTTTCAGTTTTTAAGACTGGTAAAAAAGGCTAAAGACCAATTAGGGTTCATTTATTTAGGAACTTTGGTTTTGAAGATGATTTTTTTCTCAATTGTTTTTAAAAAAGAGGTGCTTGATTTACCCGATTTAACAAAGATTGAAAGCATAAATTTGTTAATCCCTCTATTTATTTTTCTGTTTGTTGAAGTGTATTTTATTGCTAAAATTTTACAACAGAAAAAGTAGATTGCATTAAAGCAAAAAAAATAGTTGTTTTTTCATTTATTTACGTACTTTTGCGCAGAATTTAGAAAGCGTAATTTTACAATGAAGATTGCTTATAAATCTAATCTAATCGCTACAATTGTACTTGTAGCCCTATTTACAGTTAATTGTTTTGCTCTAGGAGAAGACAAAAAACACGATTCTCAAGACGATGGAGGTCAGGTAGACACCAAAGAAGAAGTAGAAGCCTACATTCTTCATCACCTCAAAGACTCCCATGATTTTCACTTGTTTTCATACACAGATTCACATGGCGAAAGAAAGCATGTTGGTTTTCCTTTACCGGTAATCCTATGGACAAGCAATGGATTAACGTCTTTTATGTCTTCAGAGTTTCATCACAATGATGATGGTCATGTTCTTGTTGAAAAGAATGGTGTGAAATTGGCTAAGATTCACGGTAAAATATTTGAGCTTGATAACGGCGCATCTGCATTAAGTTTTGATGACCACCATCACGCTACTAACGCACATAAAGTTTTTGACTTATCAATCACTAAAAGTGTAGTTGGTATTTTACTAATAGGTTTATTAATGTTCTTAGGGTTCTCTTCTTTGGCTAGACAGTACAAATCAAAAAAGATTCCTACTGGTTTTGGTCGTGTTTTAGAGCCATTAGTAATTTATGTAAGAGACGAAATTGCCAAACCAAATATTGGTGAAAAAAAATATAGAGCATTTACAGGGTACTTATTAACTGTATTCTTCTTCATATGGATATTAAACCTTATGGGTTTAACACCACTTGGGTTTAATGTTACTGGACAGTTAGCTGTAACAGCTTGCTTGGCCATCTTTACATTGATCATATATACATTTAAAGGTAACAAAGAATATTGGGGTCACGTATTATGGATGCCAGGTGTTCCATTATTTGTTAAGCCGGTTTTGGCTTTAATAGAATTAGCGGGACACTTTTTAATTAAGCCTTTCTCATTATTAGTGCGTTTGTTTGCAAACATTTCTGCAGGACATATCGTTGTAATGAGTTTAATTGCTATCATGTTCACATTAAAAAGTGAATTGACAGTTGGAGGAGCTACTGCTCTTTCGTTAGTGTTGTCGTTTTTTATAACGTTAATTGAGGTGTTAGTGGCCTTCTTACAAGCCTATATCTTCACAATGCTATCGGCATTGTTTATTGGTATGGCTGTAGCAGAGCACGATCATCATTAATATAAAGAGTTTGTTTAATTTTAAATTTAATTTGTAATGACAGTTCCAAATTTAGTAGGTGCCGGTTTAATCGTAATCGGAGCTGGTATTGGTTTAGGTAAAATTGGTGGATCAGCAATGGAAGGTATTGCTCGTCAGCCTGAGGCTACTGGTAAAATCCAAACAGCAATGATTATTATCGCTGCACTTTTAGAAGGTTTAGCATTCGGTGCATTATTCTTAGGAAAATAATCCGAATCAAAAACAAAGAACATGATCCTGCAACGGTTGGTTGCAGGGCATGTTTTTAAATTAAACAATATTTTAAAGGAAATAAATTAGTTACATAAAATGGAAACATTATTAAACGATTTTTCACCAGGATTATTTGCAGTTCAAACAATCTTATTGTTAGGGTTAATCTTTTTAATGGTAAAATTTGCTTGGAAACCAATTCTTAACTCTTTAAATGATAGAGAAGAAGGTATCCAAAATGCATTAGATGCAGCAGAGAATGCCAAAAAGGAAATGGAAAACCTTCAGGCGGATAATCAAAAGTTGCTAAATGAAGCCAGAGCAGAGCGTGAGGAGATGCTTAAAGAAGCTAGAGAGATGAAGAACAAAATGATTGAGGATGCTAAGGAAGAAGCAAATGAAGCAGCTTCTAAATTAATGGCTCAAGCTCAAGCAACTATTGAAACTGAAAAGAAAGCGGCTATTTCTGAGTTAAAATCCCAAGTGGCAAATTTATCAATAGAAATTGCTGAAAAAGTAGTACGTGAAGAATTATCTAACAAAGACAAACAAGTAAAATTGGTTGAGTCTATGTTAGGTGAAGCAACTTTAAACTAATTTATAATGGCAGGAACTAGAGCAGCAATACGTTACGCAAAGGCGGCACTTAGTTTAGCTAGCGATCAAAAAGCAGCCGAGGCTGTGAATAAAGATATGGTTGCTATTGCAAAGACCATTTCTGAAAATGATGAATTAGACCAAGTTTTTAAGAGCTCTGTCATCAAATCAGATGTAAAGAGTGCGGCATTAGCTAAGATTTTCCCAAAGCTTAATAAAATCAGTTTAGGATTATTTGATGTTTTAGTATCAAATAAAAGAATTGACCTTATAGGAAGTGTTGCTGAAAAATATACCGTATTATTTGATGAGCTTAACGGTAAAGAAGTGGCTCAGGTTACTACTGCGGTTCCTATGACCAAAGATCTTGAAATTAAGGTTTTAGCTAAAATTAAGGAACTTACAAGTAAAGCCGTAGAGCTAGAAAACATCGTAGACGAAAGCATTATTGGAGGCTTCGTTCTACGTATAGGAGACAAGCAGTATAATGCTAGTGTCCAAAACAAATTAAACAAGTTAAAAAGAGAATTTTCATTAAACTAAGATAGTTTTATCTAAATAAGTAAAAAGATGGCAGAAGTAAAACCAGCTGAAGTATCAGCAATCTTAAAGCAACAACTAGCAGGATTTGAGGCGACTGCTTCGTTAGAAGAAGTAGGAACTGTGTTAACTGTTGGTGATGGTATTGTACGTGCATACGGATTATCTAACGCACAGTATGGTGAGTTAGTGGAGTTTGAAGGCGGACTAGAAGGTATTGTACTTAACCTTGAAGAAGATAATGTTGGTATCGTATTATTAGGTGCTTCAACAGGAGTAAAGGAAGGGTCTACTGTGAAACGTACTGATAAAATTGCTTCCATAGATGTTGGAGAAGGCATTGTTGGTCGTGTAGTTGATACATTAGGAAATCCTATCGATGGTAAAGGAGCCATTGTTGGTGATACTTATCAAATGCCACTAGAGCGTAAAGCTCCTGGGGTTATTTACAGAGAACCAGTAACAGAACCATTACAAACTGGTATCAAATCTATTGATGCTATGATTCCTGTAGGTCGTGGTCAACGTGAGCTTGTAATTGGTGACCGTCAAACTGGTAAAACAACAGTTTGTATTGATACTATCTTAAATCAAAAAGAGTTTTACGATGCAGGTGAGCCTGTATATTGTATATATGTTGCTGTAGGTCAAAAAGCATCTACTGTAGCAAGTATAGCTAAAGTATTAGAAGAAAGAGGTGCTTTGGCTTATACAACTATTGTTGCAGCAAATGCATCAGATCCTGCGCCAATGCAGGTATATGCTCCTATGGCAGGTGCCGCTATTGGTGAGTATTTTAGAGATACTGGTCGACCAGCATTGATTATTTATGATGATTTATCTAAACAAGCAGTAGCATATCGTGAGGTATCTTTATTATTACGTCGTCCACCGGGACGTGAGGCGTATCCTGGAGACGTTTTCTACTTACACTCTAGATTATTAGAGCGTTCTGCAAAAGTTATCAATGATGATAATATTGCTAAAGAGATGAACGATTTACCAGACTCTTTGAAACCAATGGTAAAAGGAGGAGGTTCTTTAACGGCTCTACCAATTATTGAAACACAAGCAGGTGATGTATCAGCATATATTCCAACAAACGTAATTTCTATTACAGACGGGCAGATATTCTTAGATGGTGATTTATTTAACTCTGGTGTACGTCCAGCTATTAACGTAGGTATTTCTGTATCTCGTGTTGGTGGTAATGCTCAGATTAAATCAATGAAGAAAGTATCTGGTACTTTAAAATTAGATCAAGCGCAGTTCCGTGAGTTAGAAGCTTTTGCTAAGTTTGGATCAGATTTAGATGCTGTGACTTTAAATGTAATAGAAAAAGGTAAACGAAATGTTGAAATCTTAAAGCAAGCTCAAAACGACCCGTTTACTGTTGAGGATCAAGTTGCAATTATCTATGCAGGTTCTAAAAACTTATTAAAAGATGTACCTGTAGATAAAGTAAAAGAATTTGAAAGAGATTTCATAGAGTTCTTAAATGCTAAGCATAGAGGTGTTTTAGACACTTTAAAAGCAGGAAAATTAACTGATGAGGTTACAGATACCTTAACCAGTGTTTGTAAGGACTTAGCAGGTAAGTACAAAGCGTAATCAAAGATGTGTCTTCCTGAACTCGTTTCAGGATTTCATAATTTATTCAATATAGATTCTGAAATAAATTCAGAATGACAAATAGAGAATATGGCGAATTTAAAAGAAATACGTAACAGAATATCATCGGTGTCTTCAACCATGCAGATAACCAGTGCCATGAAAATGGTATCTGCTGCAAAGTTAAAGAAAGCACAAGATGCTATTACTGCTATGCGTCCTTATTCAGATAAATTAACAGAGCTTTTACAAAGTTTAAGCGCAAGTTTAGATGCTGATTCAGGAAGTATGTTTTCTGAGCAACGTGAAGTAAAGAAAGTGCTTATAGTAGCTATTACTTCTAATAGAGGTTTATGTGGTGCTTTTAACTCTAACATTATTAAAGAAGTAACTAGGTTAGCTAATGAAACTTATGCTAATCAAGAGGTTTCTTATTTGGCCGTTGGTAAAAAATCTAACGATGCGTTTAAGAAAACAGGTCAAATTATTGCAAATCATAGTGATGTTTTCGATGATTTAACGTTTGATAATGTTGCTGACATTGCTCAAGATTTAATGAATAAGTTTGTTGAAGGTGAGTTCGATAAAATCGAATTGGTTTATAACAGATTTAAAAATGCGGCCACGCAATTAGTAACAACCGAGCAGTTCTTGCCGATTGTACCTGTAGAAGGCGAATCGAGTGTTAGCGGAGATTATATCTTCGAACCTTCTAAAGTAGAGATTGTAGAACAGTTGATTCCAAAGTCTTTAAAAACGCAAATGTACAAAGCTGTAAGAGATTCGTTTGCTAGTGAACACGGTGCTCGTATGACAGCTATGCACAAAGCAACCGATAACGCAACCGAGTTAAGAGACCAGTTGAAATTAACTTACAACAAAGCACGTCAGGCTGCAATTACCAACGAAATTTTAGAGATTGTTGGTGGTGCGGAAGCATTAAACAATTAAATATTATGCTGAACTTGTTTCAGTATTTCGAAATATTAAGCCTTACCATATTGGTAAGGCTTTTTTTATGGCATCCATTTTGTTATTGTTATATTTAAAAAACAGAATTGAATATTATGAAGTTAATTAAACAGATTACTTTTTTCACTTTATTATCTTTAGTTATGATGAGTTTTTCCCAATGTGCAAGTACAAAAAAGCTAGAAAGTGAAACGACATTAGATATTAAGGAAGTGTTTTATAAGGAATGGTCAAATCCAGCAAGATACACAGGTTCTGGAATGAATTTATATGTAATTGTACCTTCAGACTTTAATCAGGAAATCACTTTAGACAGTGTTTATTTCAGGAATAAGCAAGTAAAATTGGAATATGCCAAGGAGAATGTTTACGTGGGTAAATTTGAAACGGAAAAGAATAAACCTCAGGACATTGTGATGAGTTCAGACCCTAAGGCTGAGTATGGCAATGCTTTCCCGAAAATTAATAAGTTGTTTCCTTTCGAATTAAAAGAAGATGAATGTGTTATAAGTTACAAAGAAGGTAAAAAAACAAAATACGTTAAGTTACCAAACATAAAAAAGCGACAAGCAAAGTCTACATTAGACCATCGTATGTAGAGGCACAGTTTATCTTTGGTTTACGTTAACTAAAAACGTATTTTTAGCCCTATAAGAGTCAATCGTTGAGCGCACTTAAAACATTATTCAAACAAACGTTTATATATGGTTTAGCCACTGTGCTTCCTAGAATGTTGAGTTTTTTATTGGTGCCACTATATACAACCAATGGCGTTTTATCTTCGGTATCCGAATATGGTGAAGTTTCAGTGATTTTTTCCTATTTTGTTTTGTTCAATGTTGTACTTGCTTATGGTATGGAAACCGCTTTTTTTAGGTTTTTTAATAAGGAAGATGATAAAAACAGTGTTATTGGTACTTCGGCGATTTCTTTGATTATTTCTTCAATAGGGTTTTTCATAATTGCTTTATTGTGTCAAGAAGAAATAGCTTCATTAATACATATATCTGCAAAATACATTAATCTAGTCATTTGGATTTTGTTGTTAGATGCTTTGGTTATTATTCCATTTGCTTGGTTAAGAGCAACGCAAAGACCAATGAGGTATGCGGTTATCAAAATATTGAATGTTGTCATTAATTTGGGTTTAAATCTATTCTTCCTTTTAGCTTTAAAAGACTTGGCAACTCCAGAATCTATCTTTAAAGGTATTTATAGACCTAACTTCGAAATCAATTACATCTTTATTGCGAATTTAGTTGCTAGTGCTGTTACGTTATTATTAATGTTACCGTTTTACGTGAAAGTGAACTACGAGTTTAATTCAGAATTGTGGAAACGAATGATGAAATATGCTTTACCTGTCCTAATTGCAGGTATAGCGTTTTCGATTAACGAAACTTTCGATAGAATCCTTTTGGACTATTTACTTCCAAAAGACATTGCAAAAACACAAATAGGGATGTATTCGGCATGTTATAAGCTGGCATTATTCATGACCCTTTTTGCTACAGCTTATAGATTGGGTATAGAACCCTTTTTCTTTAGCCACGCAAAAACTGAAAATCCGCAAAAAAACTACGCAAGGATATTAGAGTTCTTTGTAGCTCTAGGTGCTGTAATTTTATTGGGAGTTGTTGTTTTTGCAGATATTTTAAAACCCATTATTGTTAGAAGTGAGGATTATTGGGAAGCCATGTGGGTTGTACCAATTATCTTATTAGCTAATTTTTGTTTAGGCATTTATCATAATCTATCCGTTTGGTATAAAATTACAGATAGAACCAAATTTGGAGCTTATATTTCCATTATTGGAGCTGTAGTAACCCTTGTAATTAATTTAGGGTTCATAAAGTCTTACGGATACAAGGCTTCAGCCATTGCAACTTTGGTTGCATATGGAATTATGATGCTGTTGTCATACCTATTAGGGCGAAAATATTACCCTATTCCATATAATTTAAAAAAGATAGGATTATATCTGGTTTTATCGATTCTTTTTTCAGGACTTTCATTCTACCAATTTAGAGCCAATTATATAGTTGGTATTTCTATGTTAATTGTATTTTTGGGTGTTATCTCGTTTTCAGAAAGAAATCAGATTAAACAATTGATAAAAAGATAAATTAAGTCGTGCTGAAATAGTCTGCACCAAGAGCAGAATAAGTGAAGCATCTCAACATATACTTATGAAAATTAAAATAATAAATAAATCGAGTCACGATTTACCTCATTACGAAACCATTGCCTCGGCAGGAATGGATTTACGAGCAAATATTGAAGATGCTATTACGTTAAAACCTTTAGATAGAACAATTGTTAAGACAGGGCTGTTTATTGAATTACCAATTGGATATGAGGCTCAGGTGCGTCCCAGAAGTGGTTTAGCAGCCAAAAAAGGAATTACCGTACTCAATGCGCCCGGAACTGTAGATGCTGATTATAGAGGCGAAATAGGCGTTATTTTGGTAAACCTTTCTAATGATGACTTTACCATTGAAAATGGAGAGCGCATTGCGCAGTTGGTCATTGCTAAACACGAGCGTGCAGAATGGGAAGAAGTTGATGTACTGTCTTCTACAGATAGAGGAGCAGGTGGTTTTGGTAGTACAGGAGTGAAGTAAACCAATTCCTGCGAAAGCAGGAATCTCATAATAAATAAACGTTTGACATTGGGGTGCCCGTATCTAAGCAAATAAACGTAGATGGATTTTATCAAATTTGGAAAAGAAGTACAACCTAAAAAAAGAGCTACCTGCTTTCGTAGTCATTAGAGTATGAAATACTGGTATGTCTATATCATGACAAATAAACCAAACGGTGTTTTATACATTGGAGTTACCGATAATATTGATGAACGTGTTAAAGAACATAAATTAAAAATATATCCAAAAGCATTTACAGTAAGATATAATTGTAATAAGTTGGTTTATTTTGAAGAGTTTGAAAACGGAAATGAAGCTGAAGTAAGGGAACGACAATTCAAAAAGTGGAAAAGAAATTGGAAGATAGAACTAATTGAAGAAATGAATCCTAATTGGATAGATTTATCCGAAAATTGGAATCTGAACTTTAATAGACTGAGAATATAAATATTAACCCAAAAGATACCTGCTTTCGCAGGCATGTGTTATGAAAATAATAGTACCTATGGCGGGCAGAGGTTCCCGATTAAGACCTCATAGTTTAACCGTACCAAAACCATTAATTCCAGTTGCGGGTCAACCTATTGTACATCGTTTAGTAAAAGACATCGCTAAAGTTCTAAAGCAACCCATAGAGGAGGTTGCTTTTGTATTAGGAGACCCTGCTTGGTTTGGAGACGATGTTGTTGATAGTTTAAAAGAACTAGCTGAAGGTTTAGGTGCCAAAGCATCTATTTACAGACAGGATAAACCTCTTGGAACAGGTCATGCTATCATGTGTGCTAAACCATCTTTATCGGGATCTGCAGTAATTGCTTATGCAGATACTTTAATTCGTGCTGAATTTGATTTGGATTCTAAAGCCGATAGTGTTATCTGGACCAAACAAGTTGATAACCCCGAGGCCTATGGTGTTGTAAAACTTAATGATGATAATGAAATAGTCGAATTGGTCGAAAAACCAGAGACTTTTGTTAGTGATCAAGCAGTAATAGGGATCTATTATTTTAAAGATGTTGCGGTACTCAAGAATAAACTACAGGAAGTACTCGACGAAAATATTATGAATGGTGGTGAGTACCAAATAAACGATGGCATTAAGCGCATGATGGCGGCCGGTAAAATATTCAAAACAGGAACAGTTGATGAATGGATGGACTGTGGAAACAAGGCCATTACAGTAGAAACCAACGGACGAATGTTAGACTTTTTGAAAGCCGATGGTGAAGAACAGCTAGTAGCCTCTTCTGCCACTATAGAAAATGCTCAAATCATAGAGCCCTGCTTTATAGGTGAAGGTGTGGTACTTAAAAACACCACTGTCGGGCCCCATGTTTCGGTTGGGAATGGCACTATTATTGAAGATTCAACTGTTAAAAACAGTTTAATCCAAACCAATACGTTAATTAAAAATGCTAATTTAGATAATGCCATGATTGGCAATAATGTAAAGTACGATGGTAACTTTACAAGTATTAGTATTGGCGATTATTCTGTTTTGGAATAGCATGAAAATATAGTTGTCATTGCGAGGAGAGAAGCGACGAGGCAATCTCTTTTGGAAATAAATGAAGCATAGCATTTATATATTAGTTTTCTTTTTTGGAATAGTTTTTATTCCCTGGTCGACTATTGCCCAAGTAGATTTTAATAAAACACCCGATGATGATTTAGGCGATGTTGAAGATAAATTTCAGGAGCATTTCTATGAGGCCATGAAACAAAAAGGGATTGAAAACTTCGATAGAGCCATAGAGTCCCTTTTAAAATGTGTTGAATTAAATAAAGATGTCCCTGTTTTATATTTCGAATTGGGTAAAAGCTATGTTAAACTAAAAAATTTTGGTGCTGCTGAAGATGCCTTGAAAAAGGCGGTAAGCAAAGACCCCGATAATGAGTGGTTTTTAGATGAGTTATACGGGTATTACATGTCACAAAATGAGTATGACCAAGCGGTTAAAACTATAAAACAACTTGTAGAGTATCACCCAGATTATAAAGAAGATTTGGCTTCTCTTTATTTCAGAATGAAAAAGTACAATGAGGCCTTAAGTCTCTTAGATGAATTGGATGAGAAACATGGTATTTCAGTATCGAGAGACTTACTAAGAAATAAGATTTATGAAGTCACCGGACGCAAAAAAGACCAGATTGAAAATCTAGAACAACGTGTTGACAGTAACCCAGAGAAAGAATCTAATTACTTGGCGCTTATTTATCGATACAGTGAGAATAACCAAAAAGAAAAAGCGTTCGAAACTGCTAAGGAGCTTTTAAAAATAAACCCAAGTTCCCATAAAGTACATTTAGCTTTATATAAGTTTTATTTGGAAGATAATGAAACAGAGAAAGCTATAGAATCTATGAAGATTGTGGTGAAGAGTAGTGAGATACACCCAGAAGCAAAACTTAAAGTGCTAACAGATTTTGTGTCCTTTGTTGGTGAAAATCCCCAGTATGAAGCCGATTTAGTAGAAGCTACCACCTTAGTAGAAAAGGTTAACAACAGCAAGACTCTTATTGAGTTGGGACAATACTATCTCACCAAGGATAATAAGCCTAAAGCTTTAAGTAATTTCGAATCGGCTTTAAAAATTGAACCTAATAATTTTGCTGTTTTAAAAAATGTCTTGCTCTTGTATATAGACTTAAATAAATTTGATTTAGCTAATAAAAAAAGTGAATTGGCTATAGAAAATTACCCATCGCAACCACTATTGTACTTAGTTAATGGCATTTCGTTTAATCAACTAAATAAACCGCAAAAGGCTGTAGATACTTTAGAAATAGGACTGGATTATATAATAGACGATGCGAAATTAGAATCTGAATTTTACAACCAAATAAGCAAAGCCTATCTGCTTTTAAACAATACAGAAAAAGCTAAAACGTTTAGTGATAAAGCAAAACAATTACAAAACACAAATTAATGCAATTACGAACCCAAATCTTACTAGTAATTAGCGCCGTTTTACTTTTTAATTGTAAATCGGCTAAAACCGTGGCGGGAGGTGATGCTAATTTTAATTTGTCCTCTAGGCAATTAATAAAAGAGAATTCCAAAAGAAGCCCAGTTTACCAAACATTAAAATCTACTGTTAAGATTACTTACGATGATGGTAAAAAAGTACATTCCCATTCCGTTAGTTTTAGGGGAAAAAGAGATGAAGTACTTTGGATGAGTGCTGCCTTTTCTGTTGTAAAAGCACTTATTACACCAAAAAAAGTGTGTTTCTACAACAAACTCGATAAAACCTATTTTGAAGGTGATTACGATTATTTAAGTAACCTTCTAGGAACGCAATTAGACTTTCAAAAAGTTCAGAATTTATTAATGGGCGAGACCATTTTCAATCTAAAAGATGACCATTATAAAGTCTCGGTAGACAGTGGTTCTTATATTCTTCAACCAAAAAAGCAACGGGAGCTTTTTGAGATATTTTTTCTCTTAGACCCTTCTATTTTTAAGGTAAAATCGCAGCAAATAACACAGCCTAAAGAATTAAGGCATTTACAGATAGATTATTTGTCTCACCAAGAGGTGAGCAATCAAATTCTTCCCGAAAAGGTTAAAGTAATTGCTGTTGAAAACAACGAAGAACTCATTATCGGTCTAGAATTTAAGAACGTATCTTTAAATGAGGAATTACGTTTCCCTTTTAAGATTCCGTCTGGTTACAAAGAGATTAAACTTTAATGGCAAGACCACTTAATTCATATAAAACATTTCTGTTTCTAATAGTTCTATTAACGGGTTGCTTAACTTTTGCCCAAAATGGTAACAAACGAAAGGAGCTAGAAACAAGGCGACTGGAACTTCGCAGAGAGATTAAAAAGATTACAGAACTTAGAGCTCAGAATAGGTCTAAAGAAAAATCTGAGTTATCTCAAATTGAAGAATACAATTATAAAATTAGTGTTTTAGATAACCTCATTAAGGTTACCAATCAACAGGCTAACTATATTAATCGTGAAATTAATTCTAACCAAAAGAAAATAACCGATTTAAGAAGCGAATTAAAACAGCTTAAGGAAGATTATGCCGCAATGGTAGTAAAGTCATACAAAAGCAAGAATCAGCACAGTAGAATCATGTTTTTGCTGTCTTCTGAAGACTTTAAACAAGCCTATAAGCGACTTGAGTATATTAAGCAGTATGCAAACCATCAAAAACAGCAAGGCGAAGCCATAAAAGCCAAAACTTTAGAATTACAGGAACTAAATAAAAATCTTTTAAAACAACAAGAAGAAAAAAAGGAACTCATTGCCGAAAACAGAGTAACACAGAAATCGTTACAAGAAGAGCGTAAGTTGCATGAAAATCTAATGAAATCCATTAGGAGCAATTTATCTAAATACACCAATCAAATAAGAGATAAGCAACGAGAAGCTGCGCGAATAGACAGAGAAATAGATAGAATTATAAAAGCGGCGATTGCCAGTTCCAATAAAGCTGCTGGAAAATCGGCCACATCAACAAGTTTTGCTTTAACACCAGCTGAAAAAGTTTTAGCCTCTAATTTTGTAGCAAACAAAGGCAGATTACCTTGGCCTGTTGAACGAGGCAGAGTAAGTAGGAGATATGGAAGTCAGCCATCTCAAATAGATAGAACTCTAACGATTAATAGTAGTGGCGTTGGTATATCTACTAATAAAGGTGCTCAGGTATTTTCGGTGTTTAACGGGGAAGTGAGCAGTATTATCAAAGTTAAAAATTCTAGGCCTATGGTGGCAATTCGTCATGGAAATTACCTCACCATTTACCAAAACCTTTCTAAGATTTTCGTTAAAAAAGGCGATAAAGTAAAAACTCGTCAAGCTATTGGTGAGGTTTATACCAATCCATCAGATGGAGAAACCGTTTTAACTTTTGTGATTTCAAAAGGATTGAACAGAGAAAATCCCGCTAACTGGATTGATAAAATGTGATACAAAGTATCGTCCTGAGCTTGTTTCAGAATCTCCTTTGTCTCTATTTCTAATCTGTTCTAAACTCTTACCAAAACGTATCCTCGTCTCGTTTTTTGATAATGTTTACCGTTCCAAAAGTAGTAGCGTTTTCCGTTTAGGGTAACAATTTTGTATTGTCTTGGAGCTTTTTTTATTACAGTAACTTTAGTAGCAGCTCTGGGAGTTACATGCGTAGCACAAGATGATAAGTTCAATAATAAAATAGCTGAAATTAAAATAACAAAAGTTTTCATAGCAATATAAATTGGGGTTTATATGCTACTAAGACTTTAATAAACTGTAAAAGTTTAATTTTTGTCATTCAGAGCGCAGCGAAGAATCTCCAAAATAGTATTATTAGGTTCTTATCACCTAGACTAGATTTCGTGAGAATATAGTATTGATTTTTTATGGAATACTTGTCATTCCGCCCTCCGAGGGAATAACAGGTGGGCTTATTTATCAAACAAGGCTTTGAGCTCTGTAGCCTCACTAGGTTTTATTTTTCCAGCCAACAATAAGCTTAATTGTTTTCTTCGTAAAGCGGCATCAAAGCGTTCTTTTTCAAGATCTGTTTCTGGGATGATTTCTGGGATGGTTATAGGGCGCCCCGTAGCATCTACGGCTACAAAAGTATAAATAGCTTCATTGGCTTTAGACTTTTCACCAGATTCGCGATCTTCCATCCAAACATCAATAAAAACCTCCATAGAAGTCTTGAAAGCTCTAGAAACTTTAGCTTCTACAGTAACAACACTCCCAAGAGGAACTGCTCTACTAAAAGCCACATGATTAACAGAGGCTGTAACTACAATACGTCTGCTATGTCGCCTAGCCGAAATACTGGCGGCACGGTCCATTCTTGCTAGAAGCTCACCGCCAAATAAATTATTTAATGGATTGGTTTCACCAGGTAAAACCATATCTGTAAGTACTGTTTTAGACTCTTCGGGCGTTTTAGCTTTCATTACTGCACGTTTAATTACGGTAAATGTAATACGCTTTTAATTAATTAAGAAAGAAACCTAGGGAAAATGTCTTAAGACTTAGTTCTCGACCTTTACAACACCAATCTTCCCTTTAAATTTAGCATTCTTACTAGAAGAAAGAACGGCTTTAGCAGAGTCTAAATCTTGGAATTTCTCGTTGTAGATTAAATAGTTTTGAGATTTTTTATCGAAGAAAAAACCAATGTTTTTATATCCAGCTTTGGTAAGTTTGAAAATGTATTCGTCTCTTTTCAAAACATCAGGAAAAACACCTATAACAGTATAAAAACCAGGGCTAACATTCTCTACTTCTTTAATGATAGGTGTTATACTTGGGTTGTTATTAAAAACGAAATGGCCTTTCTCTGTAATTGATTTTTCATCAATGTTTGAAGAAAGACTGACAGGTGGGCCAATACGTTTTGCAGGATTTTGTGGCACTTCCGTATTGGTTGTACTCACAGACGGGTTTGAAGAAACCTTGTTATCTATAATCTGCTTTTTTAACCAAGCATCTTTGTTGTGGTTTTTTCTAATGTCGTAGAGCGCATTGGTTGCTTCGCTCCTTGTTTCATAACTACCATAAACCACTTCATGTAAACCATATTTGTTTACACCTAGCTTTCTGGCTTTATACCCTTTGGCCTTTAATTGCTCTACTTTTTTCTTGCAGTTCTCTTCTACTCTAAACGCACCTGCAACAATATGGTAGTTACCAGTTTGCTTAGCAATATTTAAAGTTACGGTAGGGAATGGATTAAGGTTAAAAGTAGCTTGTTGGATTTGAGAATCTAGTTTTTCATAGGCTTCTCTTTCAGCCAATTGGTTATGAGATTCAATTTTATCTACATAAAACTTAGAAGCGCCAAAGCCTCCTAAAGTCAATGCGATTAATGCAACTGCTGCGTATTTAAAATAAGATTTTGTTTTGCGTTTTTCAGTAGAGATTACAATTGGGGTGGTGTTTTCAATATTTTCAACGGCCTTTTTGTAAGTTTCTCTGTTTATGCTTGGAGAGGCAAATTGGGATAACCCGAAAGCATCTGTTAAATAATTTAGTTTGTACGAGGGCTCAAACAACATTTTTCCTTCAGAGCTCAAAACGATTTCCCCAATATTTTTAAAAAGTAGAGTTTCCCCTTGTTTTAAACTGGAGTTTAAAACATTAACGCGTTTGGCAATTTTTTTGCTGGCAGCCTCGAAAGGAATCTTTTCAACATCAGCGATATAACGTGCCAATAGCCCATCATTTGAGTTAATTTGTTCGTTGAACGATAAGCTTTTACTGGGTGCAAAAAACGTGTCTGTAGTAGCATCAATTGAAGCAGATACCCTTTGTGTTAAAAAAGCACCAAAGTTAGGTATTGTAACGCACTCGTATCGGTAAAGTAAATCGCTTATATAGGTCTCAAGTTGCATGAAAACAAAGTTAAAAAAATAACCTGCCGGAAGAAATTTCGACTTAACTATTTATTAACATAGTAAAAATTCTTTTCTTGCACCTTAAAAACCAAATATATAGAATGACAGAAACGGATTTGCTTTATGCTTTAGCGCTTCAACATGTGCCCAAAATAGGTGATATAACAGCTAAAAAACTCATTTCGTTCTGTGGTTCTCCAGAGCGCGTAATTAAAGAAAAAAAGCAGAACCTTTTAAAGATAGATGGTATTGGTCAAAATGTTTTACAGGATATTCACAACCCCAAACATTTAAAAGCAGCCGAGCAGGAAATTCAATTTATAAGAGATAATAATGTAAAGGTTTCGTACTTCACCGATAAAGATTATCCCGAAAAGTTAAAGCATTGTATAGACGGTCCTATTTTACTTTTTCAAGCAGGAAATATTAATTTAGAGAATCAAAGGTTAATTAGTATTGTGGGCACAAGAAAAATCACTACAAGTGGTATAGCCTTTTGCGAGGCACTCATTGAAAAATTAGTGCCTTACAATCCGGTTATCATTTCTGGATTTGCCTACGGTACCGATATAACTGCACACAAAGCTGCTATAAAAAATGAATTGCAAACCATAGGTTGTTTGGCTCATGGTTTTAACCAAATTTACCCAAAGGTTCATAAAAAGTATATGGTAGATGTTGAAAAAAACGGTGGGTTTTTAACCGATTTTTGGAGTTCGGATGCTTTCGATAGGAACAACTTCTTAAAGCGAAATAGAATTATTGCAGGTTTAAGTGAAGCCACAATAGTCGTAGAATCTGCCGAAAAAGGCGGAAGTCTAGTTACTGCAGATATTGCTAACTCTTACGATAGAGAAGTTTTTGCAGTTCCAGGAAGGGTTACAGATTCTCAAAGTATAGGTTGCAATAATTTAATTAAGCACCAAAAGGCTTTGATGTTGAGCGATCCTATGGACGTTCCTTATATCTTGAACTGGCAATTTGAGGCCGAACAGAAACCTGCTATTCAAAAACAGTTATTTGTTGCGTTAGATGACACAGAAAAGTTGATTTATAACTTTTTAAAAGAAAAAGAAAAGCAACAATTAGATGCTATTGCAATTCATTGTAATCTGCCCATATTTAAAGTGTCTAGTACGCTTTTAAATATGGAATTAAAAGGTGTATTAAGACCTCTTCCTGGGAAAATGTTCGAAGTTATTTAATAACCTACCTTGGTTCTTACCCTACTCAATACGTCGTCTGCAACTGTCTTAGCTTTTTCTGCACCAATAGCCAGCGCTTTATCTAACTCATCAAGGTTATTCATGTAATAGTTGTACTTTTCGCGGGCAGTCGCAAATTTTTCAACGATTAACTCAAATAAAGCCTGTTTGGCATGTCCGTAACCGTAACCACCTTTTTCGTAGTTAGCTTTCATGGTTTCTATCTGTGCTTCGTCAGCTAAAATGCTGTAAATCGCAAAGCAATTACAGGTACTCCAGTCTTTAGGGTCTTCTAAAGGTGTACTATTGGTCTGAATACTCATGATTTGCTTGCGCAGCTTCTTATCATTTAAAAATATATTGATGGTATTGTTTCTACTCTTACTCATTTTTTCACCATCGGTACCGGGAATAAGTTTGGTTTGCTCCTGTATTTTTCCTTTGGGTAAAACAAACACATTACCTACTTTACTATGAAATCTAGAGGCAACATCTCTGGTCATTTCAATATGTTGTAACTGATCTTTACCAACCGGAATTATTTCGGCATCATATAATAAAATATCAGCAGCCATAAGCATTGGGTAAGTAAACAATCCAGAGTTTACATCTTCTAACCTATCGGCTTTATCTTTAAAACTATGTGCTAATGTTAAGCGTTGGTATGGAAAAAAGCAGCTTAAATACCATGATAATTCTGTTACTTGTGGTATGTCGCTTTGTCTGTAAAATACCGTTTTTTCAATATCTAAACCAAAGGCTAGCCAAGTAGCTGCAACAGAGTAGGTGTTAGTGCGTAATGTTTCGGCATCTTTAATTTGTGTTAAAGTATGCAAGTTTGCAATAAATAAAAACGAATCGTTTTCAGGTTTTTGTGCCATTTCTATTGCTGGCAGTATAGCGCCTAAAATATTTCCTAAATGTGGTGTTCCAGTACTTTGTATGCCCGTAAGTATTCTTGCCATTGTAAGTTTTATGAGGTGGCAAAGGTAATTTTTTTAATAGAATTGCTCAATACAATTATGTACTTTTACCCCTAATGATTGTTTTTAAATACATTTTTTGGTTACTGTATCGTATTTGGTTTTACATTCTTGTTGCATTTCCAATTATAATTTTGTTTCCTGTTCTTTTAATATCAATTTCTAAAGAATCATGGTATCCTTTTTTTTTTAAGTTGGCTCGTTTTTGGGCTAAATTCATTTTAATAGGAATGGGTTTTCGATACGTTTTAAAAAGAGATGAAGTGCCTAAAAAAGGCAAGAGTTACATGTTTATTGCAAACCACACTTCTATGGCCGATATTATGCTCATGCTGGTATCTGTAAAAAATCCATTTGTATTTGTGGGGAAGAAGGAATTGGCCAAAATTCCGTTATTTGGATTTTTCTATAAGCGTACCTGCATTTTAGTTGACAGAAGTTCAGCCAAGAGCAGACAGGCCGTTTTTTTAAGGGCGCAAAGGCGGTTACAATCTGGACTTAGTATCTGCATTTTCCCAGAAGGTGGCGTGCCTGAGGAACATATAGAATTAGATGACTTTAAAGATGGTGCTTTTCGATTAGCCATTAATCATCAAATACCAATTGTTCCTATTACTTTTGCAGACAATAAAAAACGATTCTCTTATACTTTTTTTAGTGGCGGTCCAGGAAAAATGCGCGTTAGAATCCATAAATTCATTTCTACTAAAAGTTTAACAATAGATGATACTAAGAGTTTGAATGAGAAATCCAGAACTTTAATTTTAAATCAATTACTGGAATTTAACAAATAAAAAAACTGCTCCGGGGAGGAAGCAGTTTTTTTTGATAATGGTTTTGAGCTTACTAAAACCAATTATCTAGATCTAACCAAAAACCTAGAATTTTATAGCGAATCCGGAATACACCCCAATAAAGAAAGGCGTGAAATTACCGGAAGTATTATTAAATGCATTAAACTGATATTTGAACATAGGTTCTAAATTCAAATCTAATCTTTTGGAAATGTGATAGTTGAAACCTAGGCCAAAATTAGCACTATAGCTTACTTTGTTTAAGTTACTAGCTTCTCCTAAAAACAATCTATTGCCGTTTTTAGATTCTGAAAATATTTCATTGTTATTTAAAAACAAAGAACTAAAACCACCGATAACATGTACACCAAGTTTTTTATTGGATAGTGCATATTGAATTTCTAGAGGGACTTCTATATATCCAAACGCTTGATTAAGTGTTGAATTAGTGGAGTTGAAAGCTAAAGGAACGTCATTAAAGTTTGCTTCACTGGCAACCGAAAGGTTATTTGATGAAGCTACACTTCTTGGGCCACTTTCTCTGATATTTCGTAATGAACTCTGAGATGAGACACCAGCGGTTTGTAATATTACAACGTTGTTTGTGTTGTACCCCAAACTTACTCTGTGAATACCCGAACGAATACTAAATTTATCATTTAATGCGTAGCTGGCAGAAATACCATAACTCATATTAACTTCGCCACTCTTAGAATTATTGTTAAATTGAGGGTCTATGGAAGACCCTTGACCTAGCGTATTAAAATACACCGGGGCTGCATTTGGCACTACTGCCCATCTGTTGGTTTTTTTAGTTATTTCAGAGTTGTCTTTATTTTCTTTTAAGGCTTCCTCTATGGTAAGCGTTTTTTCTTCTTTTTCGTTTAGGGCTAGGGCCTGATTGTTATTGTTATTTGAATCGGATTTGCTTTTTGCGATTGCATGATTAGAATTGGTTTGCAAAATTTTATTTTGATCACTGCTAGCAGGAGTATCGTTTTTTTCTGAATTCACAGAAGCAATATTTTGATTGTTTGCATTCTGTTCATGGGTGTTTTTTACAGCCCTGTTATCAGCAACTACAGGATTATTTTGAGTTTGATTAGAAAGTACATTTTGTGTTTTTTCTACTTTAATTTCCTCGTTAGTTTTGTGTGGTGACGATTTAGCAACCGATGGTTCTCGTTGTTTTGAAGTATTTTTATTGGTGAAATGAGAACTGTTGGATTTACCTTCATCTATTTCTTTTTCATCAGGGTAAGAAACAATGGTGTTGTTAGCTGGTGGATTATTGTTGGAATTGTCGGTTTCCACAACTTTATTTGGATTCTCTATATTATCATCCTTGAAAAACGTGCTGCCAAGGGCGAAAAACAATAAAAGTAATGCTGCAACACCTGCGTAGCGCCACCAAATAGGTATTACTCGTCTTTTCTTTTTCTTATTTAGGTTAGCTTCAATTTGTTTCCAAACAGCATCGCTCGGTTTCGCTTCAAAATCTTTGAAACTTTCTTGAAATAACCTGTCTATGTGTTTTTTTTCACTCATTTATAATGATTGCACACTCTGTGCTGACTTATAATCTAATATATTTTGTTTTAAAATCTGTCTAGCTCTTGCCAAATTAGATTTTGATGTTCCTACGTTTATGCTCAGCATTTCAGCGATATCTTTATGCGAATAACCGTCTAGGACATAGAGGTTAAAAACCAATCTGTACCTATCGGGTAGTTCTTGGATAACCTGTAATAGAAAATCTATCGAGAGCGTTTCTTCTTCAATTTCTACTTCACTATCCTCAACACTATTTTCATTTATTATATCAAATACTTTTTCATTTCTATAGCGCTGTAAAACGGTGTTTACAGTAATGCGTTTTAACCACCCCTCGAAAGAACCTTTATGTTTGTATTGTTCTATCTTATTGAAAATTGTAAGAAACGCATCTTGCAGGTTGTCTTCTGCTTCAGCATAGTTTCTCGAGTACTTTAAGCAAACAGAGAATAGCTTACTAGAAAACAGTTTGTACAGTTCTCCTTGTGCTTTAGTATCATTGTTTTTACAATTTTCTATGAGTTGATCTAAACTCAAATTAAAACATGTATTAGTTAAAACTCCTATTTTTTAGTTGGTAACGGGAACTTCAATAGTTAAAAATTGACTTTCCCCATCATTGTCTTCACCTTGCCAGAACTTGAAAATATAAGACCCCGTGTTTGTAACCATAAAATTAAGAGTTTCTTCAACAAGTTCATTTTCTAAAATTTCACAGTCGTTTCGGTTAAAAACAACATTAATAGGGGCTACGGTTCGCTCGTTCAAGTCTTTTAGATAATAAAAATCATTAAAAGCGTAACAAGTCGAGGGTCTAAAATATGAAATAGTAATAGGATACACTTCTCCTAGTGTAAACTCGTCAGGTATATCGACACTTTCAACAGGTAATATCTCATAGCTAAAGTTTGAACCATCATCATCTATGTTACATGAAGCAAATAATATTAGTGTCAAACAAAATAAAAAAATTCTTTTCATAGCAATTCTTTAATTGGGGTAACTAATACACGTTTTTATACTTAGATGCTATGAGGAGTAAAAGGTTGCGTTTGGGCATAAAAAAATCCCGATAAAATCGGGATTTTTAATGTTTTATTCGGTCACAATGGCTCGAACCTTAGCTTCGAGTTCGTCCATGAGTTCAGGATTATCTTTTATGAGTGTTTTCACAGCGTCTCTTCCTTGCCCTAATTTGGTGTCTTCGTAACTAAACCAAGAACCACTTTTCTTAATGATTTCGTTATCTACAGCTATATCTAAGATTTCACCAACCTTAGAAACGCCTTCACCATACATGATATCGAACTCGGCCATTTTAAAAGGTGGCGCTACCTTGTTCTTTACAACTTTAACTCTGGTTTTGTTACCGGCAACACTACCGTCTGTATTCTTTATTTGTGTTGAACGTCTTATGTCTAACCTAACCGAAGCATAGAATTTTAAAGCATTACCACCAGTTGTAGTTTCTGGGTTACCAAACATAACACCAATTTTTTCACGCAACTGGTTAATGAATATAACAGTACAATTAGTTTTGCTAATAGAGGCTGTTAGCTTTCTTAAGGCTTGGGACATTAAACGTGCATGGAGCCCCATTTTAGAATCTCCCATTTCGCCTTCAATCTCACTTTTTGGCGTTAAAGCGGCAACAGAATCGATTACAACAATATCAATAGCACCAGAACGAATTAAGTTATCGGCTATTTCAAGAGCCTGCTCACCATTGTCTGGTTGGGAAATTATTAAGTTGTCTATATCTACATTAAGTTTTTCGGCATAAAATCTATCAAAAGCATGTTCTGCATCAATAAAGGCAGCTATGCCGCCAGATTTTTGAGCTTCAGCAATAGCGTGTAAAGTTAATGTGGTTTTACCTGATGATTCTGGTCCATAAATTTCAATAATTCTACCTCTAGGATAACCACCTACGCCTAAGGCAATATCTAGTCCAAGCGATCCCGAGGAAATGGCATCGACATCTTCTACGGCTGCATCGCTCATCTTCATTACGGTACCTTTTCCGTAGGCTTTATCTAGTTTGTCTAATGTTAACTTTAATGCTTTTAGTTTAGCTTCTTTTTCTTTACTCATCTGTCTTTTTTCTGAAGTTATGCTTGCTAAAATACTATAACTTTTATCACAATACAATTTTCTTACGCAACCTTTTTCCACAATTTGCATCTACTTAAAAAGTAGTAAAGATATGCTGTGAAAATCACCTACTTTATTACAACTAAAACTAACTCAATTCTAACGGAAAAGCACTTTGCGGTCGCAAAGTGCTTTTTTAATTCTCATTTATAGTATTAGTTCTAAATAACTTACCTTTGCCCTTTCAAAATAAAACCTCTAACTCCGCATTGTGCGGCTTTAACCTTAAAAATTAGTATAGCATGCAACTGTACAATAAATTAAGTGCTAAAGAAAGAGCAGCGTTAATTGAGCAAGCGGGAAAAGACCGCTTAACGCTTTCTTTCTATCAATACGCCAAAATTGGTAATCCACAAGAATTTCGTGATCAGCTTTTTATAGTTTGGGATAAACTGGATGTTTTAGGCAGGATTTATGTCGCTTCCGAAGGTATTAATGGGCAATTATCTCTTCCTGCTGATAGGTTCAATGCGTTTAAAGAACATCTAGATACCATCGACTTTTTAAAAGATATTAGACTGAATGTTGCGGTAGAGCAAGATAATATGTCCTTTTTAAAATTGAAGGTAAAAGTTCGCAACAAAATAGTAGCCGATGGTTTAAATGATGATACGTTTGATGTTACGAACAAAGGTGTACATGTTGGGGCCGAAAAATTCAATGAATTAATCGAAGATGAAAAAACGGTTCTGGTTGATATGCGTAATCACTACGAAAGTGAGATTGGACATTTTAAGAATGCTGTAACACCAGATGTTGATACGTTTAGGGAATCTTTAGATATCATAGAAGACGATTTAAAAGAACACAAAGAAGATAAGAACCTGGTAATGTATTGCACCGGTGGAATCCGATGCGAAAAAGCCAGTGCCTATTTTAAGCACAAAGGGTTTAAAAATGTATTTCAATTAGAAGGAGGAATTATTGAGTACACACGCCAAGTAAACGAGCAAGAGTTGGAAAATAAATTCATTGGTAAAAACTTTGTTTTTGATGATAGGCGTGCAGAGAAGATAAGTGACGATGTTATTGCGCAATGTCACCAATGCGGTAAACCGGCCGATGTGCATACAAACTGCGCCAACGATGCGTGTCATTTGTTATTCATTCAATGTGATGATTGTAAGAAAGAAATGGATAACTGTTGTTCTACCACCTGTCAAGAAATAAATGCGTTGCCTTACGAAGAGCAAAAAGCTCTCCGAAAAGGACAAGGTAATAGTAATGATATTTTTAAGAAAGGGCGTGCAGATCATTTACCCTTTAAAAAGGACCTTAGAAATATTTACGAAAATCTTAAGGTTGATAAAAAATAGTGCTATGCAACAAATAGAATTAATGGCTCCGGCCGGAAATTTTGAATCACTTCAGGCGGCATTGGATAATGGTGCTGATTCGGTATATTTTGGGGTTGAGCAATTAAATATGAGAGCGAGGGCCTCTATTAACTTCACTTTAGATGACCTTGAAGAGATTTCAGCAAGGTGTAAAGCTAAAAATGTCCGTACTTATCTTACGCTCAATACGATTATTTACGATCACGATTTATCCATAGTAAAAACCTTGATTAAAAGAGCAAAAGAAGCCGATATTACCGCCGTAATTGCAATGGATCAGGCTGTAATTGGCATGGCTCGTGAGCAGCAGATGGAGGTGCATATTTCTACCCAAATCAATATCACAAATATTGAAACGGTTAGGTTCTATGCGATGTTCGCAGACACTATGGTGTTGAGTAGGGAATTGAGTTTGCGTCAGGTAAAGAAGATAACCGAGCAAATTGAAAAGGAACAAATAAAAGGCCCTTCAGGAAGGTTGGTTGAGATTGAGATTTTTGGTCATGGAGCCCTTTGTATGGCGGTTTCTGGGAAGTGTTATATGAGTTTGCATTCGCATAATTCCTCTGCAAATAGAGGGGCTTGTAAGCAGAATTGTAGAAAGAAATATACGGTTATAGATCAAGAAACCGGTTTTGAGATGGAACTTGATAATGAATATATCATGTCACCAAAAGACTTGTGTACCATTGATTTTCTGGATCAAGTTGTAGATGCAGGAATCAAAGTATTAAAAATTGAAGGACGAGGCAGAGCGCCAGAATATGTTGCAAAGGTGATAAAATGTTATCGCGAAGCTATTGATAGTATTGCCAACGGAACTTATAATAAGGACGAAGTGATTTCTTGGATGCAAACTTTAGAGACGGTTTACAATAGAGGGTTTTGGAGCGGTTATTATTTAGGTCAGAAATTAGGTGAGTGGAGTAAAGGTTCGGGTTCACATGCTACCCAAAAGAAAGTTTATATTGGTAAGGGCATGCACTATTTCCCAAAGCCAGAAATTGGTGAGTTTAAAATTGAAGCGTTCGATTTGAGTATTGGTGATACCATCCTCATTACTGGGCCAACTACAGGAGTAAAAGAATTAGCTGTCGAAGACATGTTAGTTAATGATGAAAAACTATCTTCAGCTTCAAAAGGAGATTCTGTAACTATTCCGTTAGGTTTTAGGATTAGGCCTTCAGATAAACTTTATAAAATTGTAGAAAATAAAGTAGAGGCTTAATGGTAGTAGTTACGTTGCAACGCGATAAATGTATTGGCTGTAATTACTGTGTAGAATTAGCGCCTATGCAATTTCAAATGTCAAAAAAAGACGGGAAAAGTGTGCTTTTGCACGCCAAAGAAAAGAAAGGGTTTTATACGGTAAAGTCGCCCGACGAGTTTATTTTTGAGGATTGCGATAAAGCTGCAAAAGCCTGTCCAGTTAAAATAATTAGTGTAAAGAACGTTTAAGACGCTATTTTAACTTGGCTAATTTTTAGGTAAGTATAATAATCTTATCTTTACGTCGATAAGATTCTTTTTTGAAATTTCATTTCAAAAAAACCATTAAATTGTCATTCTCGCGAAGGCGGGAAACTAAATTAATTATAAATCTCCATTCGCAATAACTTAATTATTAGCGAATTCAATATATAAAACATATGGCTTGCCAAAGCTGCGCAACTAAAGATGGCCAACCAAAAGGCTGTAAAAACAATGGTACTTGTGGTACAGACAGTTGTAATAAATTAACTGTTTTCGATTGGTTATCTAACATGTCACTTCCAAGTGGTGAAAAACCATTTAATTGGGTTGAGGTTCGTTATAAAAACGGACGAAAAGAATACTACCACAATCCTGAAAATTTAACACTTAGTATTGGCGATATTGTAGCCACACAAGCAAAAGCAGGTCATGACATTGGTATGGTTACGCTTACTGGCGAATTGGTTCGCGTACAAATGAAGCGCAAGAATATTCCAGATAATATTGAAGAAGGGCTAAAAATTTATAGAAAAGCCTCTCAAAAAGATATAGATATTTGGCAGAAAGCCCGTGATAGGGAAGAGCCCATGAAGGTAAAGGCAAGACAGTTTGCGATTGACCTTAAACTATCCATGAAAATTTCTGATATCGAATTTCAAGGTGATGCCAGTAAAGCCACATTTTATTATACCGCCGAAGAACGTGTGGATTTTAGAGAACTCATTAAAGTTTTTGCGCGCGAGTTTAGAACCCGTATTGAGATGAAACAGGTTGGGTTTAGACAAGAGGCGTCAAGATTAGGAGGTATAGGTTCTTGTGGGCGCGAGTTATGTTGTTCTACTTGGTTAACCGATTTCCGTTCGGTAAGTACATCGGCGGCACGTTATCAGCAATTATCACTAAATCCGCAGAAGTTAGCTGGACAGTGTGGTAAGTTAAAGTGTTGTTTGAATTACGAGTTAGATACTTATTTAGATGCCTTAAAAGATTTTCCAAAAACTGATACAAAACTCTACACAGAAAAGGGGACGGCTGTTTGCCAAAAAACCGATATTTTCAAAAGGCACATGTGGTATGCTTATGAAGGTGAGTGGGCCAATTGGCATAAATTAACTACCGATCAAGTACTGGAGATTATAGATTTAAATAAAAATAAAATAAAAGTAACTAGCCTTGAAGAATATGCATCAGATACAGCAGAAGATACTAAGGCAGAGTTTGAAAACGTTGTAGGTCAAGATAGTTTAACACGCTTTGATAATCCAAAGTCCAATAAACGACGTAAAAATAATAGGAACAGAAAGAATAACAGAAATAGAAACAAAAACAGAAGAAAACCTCAAAACGCTAAAAATGCAGCAAAATAAAATTTGGCTATTTTTTTTAATTGTTTCTTTTGTATTGGTTTCCTGTGATTCAAATCGTGTGTTCGATACATATAAATCTATTCCCAATACTTGGCATAAAGATTCTGTTGTTAGCTTTAATATTGCGCCTCCAGATTCTACAAATGCCTATAATTTATTTGTTAATCTAAGAAATACCAATGCCTATAAATACAACAATTTGTTTTTAATTGTTGAAATGGTTTTCCCCAATGGAAAGACGATTAAAGATACTTTAGAGTACAGGATGGCAGATCCCACGGGTAAGTTGTTAGGCACAGGATTTACCGATATTAAAGAGAACAAACTTTGGTATAAGGAACATGTGGTTTTTCAAGAAGCTGGCACTTATACTGTTAACATTCAGCAAGCTATGCGAGAGCAGGGAAAAGTTCATGGTGTTATTGAGTTAGAAGGTATTACAGATGTTGGTTTTAGAATAGAAAAGCCCGAAACAAAATAATTGTCACTTCGAGTGATTTCGCTTAGGCGGAATTGTATCGAGAAGTATTTAACAGTAAAGCATTAAATGGCAAAAAAAGAAAAAAATACAACTCCTGATTTTTCGAAATTTATTCGCTGGTTTTGGATCCTTTTTTCAGGAGGCATATTATCTGTAGTTTTTATTTTCTTAGCAGCTTCTTGGGGCTGGTTGGGCGAAATGCCAGATCATACGCAGTTAGAAAATTTAAAAACTAATTTAGCTACCGAGATTATCTCTTCAGATGGACAGACTTTAGGTAAGTTTTACCTAAACGATAATAGAACTCCAGTAAATTATGAAGAACTCCCAAAACATCTGGTTGAGGCATTAATCGCTACCGAAGATGTTCGTTTTCATAAACATTCAGGCATTGATTTTCGAGGCACTTTACGAGCTATTGCCATGATGGGAAAAGGAGGTGGAGCCAGTACGATTTCTCAGCAATTGGCAAAACAACTTTTTACAAAGCAAGTTTCTAGCAGTAAAATAGAGCGGGCGTTTCAAAAAGTTAAAGAATGGATTATTGCTATCCGTCTAGAACGTCAATACACCAAAGAGGAAATTATTGCACAATACTTCAATATTTATGATTTTCTAAATAACGCAGATGGTATAAGAAGTGCTTCTTCAATTTATTTCGATAAAGAACTAAACGAACTCTCAATAAAGGAATCTGCTATGTTAGTAGGCATGTTTAAGAACGCTGCTTATTTCAACCCAAGAAGAAATCCCGTTAAAGTAAAAGATAGACGAAATGTGGTATTGGCTCAGATGAACAAATATGAGTTTCTTGATAAAAGCACCACAGATTCTCTTCAAAAGACCGATTTGGATGTTAAATACACGCCGCAGTCTCACCGAGATGGCATTGCAACATATTTTAGGGGTTATTTAAATGATTTCATGAAAGATTGGATTAAGGCAAATCCCAAACCTGATGGTTCAAAATGGAATCTGTACAATGATGGTTTAAAAATCTACACAACCATAGACTCGCGTATGCAAAAGTATGCCGAGGATGCTGTACAGCAACATATGCCCAGATTACAGGCCGAGTTTTTCCATCAAAATACACCAATGCGAAATCCTACGGCACCGTTTTTAGATTTAACCAGAGGGGCCATAGACACCCTAATGCGATTATCCATGCGCCGTTCTGAGCGTTGGAGACATATGCGTTATGATCTTAAGAAATCTGTAGAAGAAATTAAAGCATCTTTTCACAAGCCTATAAAAATGACCGTTTTTCAATGGAAAGATGGTAAAGCAAGTGAAGTAGATACCATTATGAAACCTATAGATTCCATGCGTTATTACAAATCGTTTTTGCGAACCGGTATGATGTCTATGGATCCTCATACGGGTCATGTAAAAGCTTGGGTAGGTGGAATGAACTACAGGCATTTTCAGTACGATATGGTAAAGCAAGGTAAACGCCAAATAGGATCTACGTTTAAGCCTTTTGTATACGCTACCGCTATCGATCAATTACATTATTCACCATGCAAGGAGTTTCCGGACACGCCTTATTGTATTGAAAAAATGAAACATGGGAACATGGAAGAGTGGTGCCCTAGAAACTCGGGTGGTGAAAATGATTATGGAGGAAACAGAACTTTACAAGATGCTTTAGCTAATTCTGTGAATACCATTACTGCTAGATTAATCGATCAAGTTGGGCCACAACCTGTGGTTGATTTAGCAAGGAAATTAGGTGTTGAATCTGATATACTTCCTGTACCGTCTATTGCTCTGGGAACACCCGATTTAAGTGTTTATGAAATGGTGGGGGCGTATTCTACATTTGCCAATAAAGGCGTTTATACTAAACCGGTGATGGTAACCACCATTGAAGATAAAAATGGAACTGTACTCTATCAGTTTAAACCAGAAACTCGTGATGTTTTAAGTGAAGAGACAGCTTATGTAGCCGTAAAACTTATGGAAGGGGTTACCAAATATGGTTCTGGAGCTAGATTGAGAGGTAAAGGCAGAGAAAAAACGAGAGTTGATTTTAGGGAAATAATAACAGGTTATCCTTATGAATTTGAAAACCCAATAGCGGGGAAAACGGGAACGACCCAAAACCAAAGTGATGGTTGGTTCATGGGCATGGTGCCTAATTTAGTTACAGGTGTTTGGGTTGGTGCCGAAGATAGAGCGGCTCATTTTGCTAGTATAACATATGGACAAGGGGCAGCTATGGCATTACCAATTTGGGGAATTTATATGAAAAGCTGTTATGCCGACGAAACTTTAAACATATCTAAAGAAGAATTTGAAGAACCCGAAGCGTTATCTATTGTAGTGGATTGTTCTAAATTGACAGAAAAGGACATGCTAACAGATGATGATTTAGATAATGAAATCCCGGATGATTTAGAAGGGTTTTAAAACTTTAGATAGTTTCTGCAAAATCGACATAAAATTTCACCGATTCTGGGTTACGCATAGCGTCTATATTTATAGACTTTTCAATAGGCATTTTAAGTAATATTTTCTTGATAGGAGCTTCCATTTTTTTTCCACTAATGGTATAAGGAATATCGGGAGCTTCGATAATAACATCTGGAACATGGCGTGGTGAATAATCACTTTTTAATTGATGGTTTATGGCTTTTTTAATAGCCTCGGTTAGTACAATACCTGGTTTTAGTTTTACAAAAAGGGGCATATAGTGTTTGCCACCTTCTAATTCTAAATTTATTATAAGAGAATCTTCAACAGTATTAATTTTATTTACAGCGCTGTATATTTCGCTGGTTCCAATTCTTATACCATGTCGGTTTAAAGTAGCATCAGAGCGTCCGTAAATGACAAGTCCTTTGGTCTTGGAATTTATTTTTATAAAATCGCCGTGACGCCATTTCCCAGGATAGTCTTCAAAATAGCTTGAGAGGTATCTAGCATTATCTTTATCGTTCCAGAAATAAATAGGCATGGATGGCATGGGTTTATCTATTACCATTTCTCCTAAATCATTTTCAATGGGGTTTCCAAGCTCATCTAAAGCAAATAGCGACACTCCTAAGGCTCTACATTGTATTTCACCAGAATATACATTATTAAATGGAGAGCCACCAACAAAGGCGGTACAAACATCGGTTCCTCCAGCCATAGAACATAACCAAACATCATTTTTAATGTTATCGTAAACATAATTGAAGGCTTCGGCAGGCAAGGGTGCTCCTGTTGAACTTATGGATCTTATTGAAGATAGATTGTGTTTACTTTTTATATCAACATGTTTTTTCATATTGGCAACAAGAAACGGTGCGCTTGTTCCAAAATGTTGAATATTAAAATCGTCTGAAAACTTCCAAAGGGAATCAAAATTCGGGTGTGTAGGACTGCCGTCATATAAAACAATAGAAGCGCCCATTAATAAGGCAGATTGTAAAAAGTTCCACATCATCCAGCCTGTGGTAGTGAACCAAAAATAACACTCACCGGCATGTACATCATTATGAAATGCCATGTACTTGTAGTGTTCTAATAAAATGCCGCCATGCGAATGCACAATAGCTTTAGGAAGTCCAGTAGTCCCCGAGGAATACAAGACCCAAATAGGATGATTAAAATCAACAGGTTGAAATTCTAAAGTACCTTTATAATTGTTAAAAATGGTTTCAATATTTTCATACGTATCAGGGAAACTTTCTAGGGCATTTTTATCTAAATAGGGCAGTACAATAACCTTTTCTAAAGTTGGTAAAGCGGCTACTATATCGTTGACCGTTTCGGTTTTACTATAGGGTTTTTCGTTATAGCTATAACCGTCTACAGCAAAAAGCACTTTAGGTTCGATTTGAGCAAATCGGTTAACTACGCTTTCTGTTCCAAAATCGGGAGATGTACTGGACCAAATCGCACCTAAGGCGTTAACTGCTAAAAATGCTATGGTCGTTTCGGGAACATTTGGCATAAATGCAACTACACGGTCTCCTTTTTTTATGCCTAGCAATTTTAGATAGCTTATCATTGAGGCCACTTTAGTCTCTAAAACTTGCCAAGATAGTTCTTGCCTATTACCTAATTCACTATTGAAAAAAATAGCTGTTTCGTTGGGTTTGGATTGCTTGAATATATGTTCTGCATAATTAAGAGTAGCGCCTTCAAACCATTTGCAGTTTGGCATAACTTGAGAGGACAAAATATTGCTATACGATGAATAAGATGTAATCTTAAAATAGTCCCATATGCTTTCCCAAAAGGTCTCGACATTAGCTACAGACCATTGCCATAATTCATGATAGGAGTAGAATGACAAATCCAGATTACTTTGTAGCCAATTGCAATACGACTGTAATTGGCTATTATCTTTAAATTGATCGGTTGGTTCCCAAAGCTTATTCATAAAAATATAATATCGACTTACTCAAAGATAAATATTTTAAATGGGGTATTTAATTAAGTCCAAAATTTAAGTTTTAGATAAAATGAAGTTTAAAACCTACAAAACAAAAAAATATTGTGCATTTCATCGAAAAAAAATGTTTTTTGACTTGTTTTTTGAAATAAAATTAGATATTAGCTATCCCAAATCAACCAAACCAAAATAGTTTTTTTGTTCCAAATCAACCATGAACTTAACCTACAAAATTATGGAACCAAATCTACCTGAACTGCCTACAGTTGAGACAAGCTCAATTGAAAAGGCTTCGTTTAAGGAAAGTAAGTTTCGGGAAACTTTAGATGAAAATTTACAGTTTTTTAGAGGCTTATTTTACTTGACAAAAAAAATATTCATGCTATAGCCCTTTGGGTATAGCATGAATTAATTTTTTTGTGTATTCTTTTTGCGGGTTATTATAGATAACATCTGCATCATCCAATTCTTCAATTTTACCTTGATTCATAACTAGTAATTGATCAGACATATATTTTACTACGGCCAAATCGTGGGAAATAAAAATATAAGTGAATCCAAAATCTTCTTTTAGTTCGTTCAATAGATTGAGTACCTGAGCTTGAACGGAAATGTCTAATGCCGAAACAGATTCATCGCAAACAATTAGTTTAGGTTGTAAAGCAATGGTTCGCGCAATACCAATGCGTTGTCTTTGTCCGCCGGAAAACTCATGTGGATACCGATTAAAATAATCTTCAGTTAATCCAACGCGGTTAAGTATTTCAATGACTTTTTCCTTTCGTTCTCTTTCCGAATTGAAAAGATCATGAACACGCATGGGTTCTAAAATAGCCTCCCCAACAGGAATTCTTGGATTTAATGACGAGTATGGGTCTTGAAAAATGATTTGAATATCCTTCCGTAATTTTTTAATCGCGGACTTGGAGAGTTTGGTAATATCAACCCCGTTGTAAATAATTGATCCAGCCGTGGCTTTATCAAGTTGTAAAATGGCGTTTCCAAGGGTAGATTTTCCACAACCAGACTCACCAACTAATCCCAAGGTTTCACCTTCATAGAGTTTAAAACTCACGTTGTTTACTGCATTGAATTCTTTCGGTTTTGAAAACCATCCCGATTTACTAAAGTATGTTTTTTCAACATTAATGACCTCAAGTAGTGGAGTTTTTCCATAAATTTTTTCATGCTGATTTTTTCGTTGTTCAGCAGTTATTATTTCATCTGAAATAGCATCTTCTAAATAATCCTGAATAGTTGGTAATACTTTCAGTCTTGTATCTAATGATGGACGTGAATTAATAAGTGCTTTAGTGTAATTATGTTGAGGATTATTGAAAATATCCGCAGCATGACCTTCTTCAACAATATTACCTTTGTACATAACCAATACCCTATCGGCTATTTCAGAAATGAGTGCTAGATCATGGGTGATGAAAATCACGCTCATTTTAGTTTCCTCTTGAAGTGTTTTAAGTAATTTAATAATCTCTTTCTGAACAGTAACGTCTAGTGCTGTGGTAGGCTCGTCCGCAATTAAAATATCGGGTTTACAGGCAATAGCCATGGCAATCATAACCCGTTGTTTTTGTCCGCCGGAAATTTCGTGAGGGTAAGATTTAAACACCCGATTAGGTTCAGGGAGTTTTACTTTTTCAAATAGCGAAATAACTTCTGTTTTGCTTTCGGCTTTAGATAAGTTTGTGTGCTGAAAAAGTATTTCTTGAACTTGCTTTCCGCAGGTCATTGAAGGGTTCAAAGAACTCATAGGTTCCTGAAAAATCATAGCTATTTTGTTACCCCGAATACTTTGAAATGCTTTAGGAGATAGTTGAGTTAAATCCTCCTGATTATAAAAGATACTACCAGAAGTGATTTTAGAAATGTTTTTAGGGAGTAACCCTAAAACAGATAATGACGATACCGATTTACCAGAACCAGATTCACCAACAATACCTAAAATTTCGTTTTCAAAAAGATTATAGGAAATATTATGAATCACTTCGTTATTTCCAAACGAAATGGCAAGGTCTTTAATTGATAGTATGGGTTCTTTTTGCATTGATAGTTTTAATTAGGGTGGTTCTTGTCAGGTCGAGCGGAGTCGAGACCTTTATTTTTGTAGTGCGAATCATTTTTACACTCCGAGAGTGTGGGTAACAAGTCAAAATCACCCTTAATTAGAGCTTTCTTTTTGGCTTTACTCCATTTCTTTATTTTTTTCTCAAAAACTATGGCCTGATTTGGGTCAAAAAAATCTTGATTCCAAACTAATTTTATTGGTCTTCTTTTGAAGGTATAAGAATTGGGGTCAAATCCAGCTTTATGTTGAACTAAGCGTTTTTCTAAATTTGATGTAATACCTGTATAAAAGGTATTATCGTTACATTTTAGTATATACACGTAATATTTTTTCAATATAATTTTTTGGTTCTCGACTCCGCTCGAACTGACATTCATAGTTATATATGAATAATTTCATCGTCATTTAATATTTCCTCCCCTTGAAATCTTAAGAAGATTTGAGCTACGGCAATCGTATCTTTTTCACAATACTGGATAATTCTGTCAATATTGTTTTCTTTGTAAAACACACCATAAACTTCGCTGCCGTCAATATCATCTTTAGGAGAAGGAATTCCCAGAACATTGGTTAATAGTTTCAAGGATGTATAGGTTTTATAATCACCAAATTTCCATAATTCTAAAGTATCCAAATGTGGCACTTCCCATGGTTTTTTGCCAAAAAGGTTTAGCTTGTAAGGTAACTCAATGTTGTTAATAATCATGCGGCGTGCAATGTATGGAAAGTCGAATTCTTTTCCGTTATGAGCACAAAGTAAATGTTTATTCTGGCTAAAGTGTGTTATCAAGAGATTTTTGAAATCTTTTAAAATAGTTACCTCGTCTCCATAAAAGGAGGTTACCCTGAACTTTCTTAAATCACCTTGCATATTAAAATACCCTACCGAAATACAAACTATTTTACCAAATTCGGCCCAAATGCCAGCACGTTGGTAAAACTCTTCGGCGGTATAATCCTCTTTCCTTTGGTATTTAGATTTACTTTCCCAGAGGGCCTGCTTGTCTTCATCTAAATCAGAGAAATATTGATGTTCTGGAACGGTTTCAATATCTAAGAATAGTATGTTTTCAAGGTTTATTTTAGAAATCATTCACCAAGCATTTTATAGGCTTCAAAAATATAAGTATCAATATCTGAAGTGTAGTGTCCTACTTTAGTATTATCTCCTTTAGAGTGCCCTAAGCGTACAATAATCACATTATCGTTAGGCTCCACAATCACGTATTGCCCTAAATGTCCTCGCATCATAAAGAAGTTTTTGTCTTCAATAGATTTTAGCCACCACCCGTAGCCATAAACATCGCCATCTGGATATACGGGCTTTAATGACTTAGCAACAAAAGCAGAATCTAGAATTTGCTTACCATTCCATTTACCGTGGTCTTTATAAAGTTTTCCAAAACGGGCAAAATCTTTGGCGTTACTGGCAATACAGCAATAGGCTTTTACCAAATCATGTGCTTCACTATCTACTTGCCAGAGAGTTGGGTTTTCGCAGCCCAGTGGTTTCCAGAAGCTCTCTGTTAGATAATCATAGAGTTTTTTTCCTGTAGCTTTTTCAATAACCATAGCTAACATTTGTGTATCGCCACTGGAGTACTTGAAACTTTTTCCGGGTTCTTTTTCCATTTTTAAGCCCAACATCACTTTCTCTAGGTCATCGTCAAAATAGGCTCTGGTAACGATAGATAAAGGTGAATAGTAACGCTCGTCCCAAGTGGTTCCGGAGGCCATACTAGATAAATGACCAATGGTCATTTTAGCTGCTAAACCTTCATTAAATGTTGGAAGAAAATCGCCCACAGGTTGATCTAAACTTTTAATGTAGCCTTCTTCAATAGCTTTGCCCATAAGTCCTGAAACATAACTTTTGGCCATAGAGAAGGAGTTAGACTGTGAATCTTCATTAAAACCATCATAGTAATTCTCGAACCAAATACTATCGTTTTTTATAATAACGTATGCAATGGTGCCATTGGCTTCATTTATAGCTTTTAGGCCTTTAGTTTCTTCAACAGTATTATAATCTTTGTGGTTGGGCCAAGGTTGTGGTGTCCCATTTTCTATGGCTTGACTGTCGAATTTTTTATAATCCTCTAAATACGCTGTAGTATGGCCTGTTAGATAAATGGTTCTAACTGCTTTTAGGAGATAATCGGTATCTGTTATGTAAAGTACCAAAACCAATACCCCAAAAAGAATAGCAATCCATTTTATAATTTTTTTCAAGAATTTCATAGACTAGGTTTTGTGTGGAAACTAAAGATAAGAAAATTCTATACTATTGAAAACACTAAAAAAGAGACATTTGTTTAAACGGACTTTCGTGATTAAGAAGCCATTGTTTTCGGTGTAATCCACCGGCATAGCCAGTTAGGCTGCCGTCTGAACCTATAATTCTGTGGCAGGGTATAACAATCCATATCGGGTTTTTCCCGTTGGCATTTGCCACGGCCCTTATGGCCTTGGAATCTCCCAGCGCTTTTGAAAGTTCTAAATACGAACATGTTTTGCCGTAAGGGATTTGTTCAAGATATTCCCAAACTTTTTTTTGAAAATCGGTTCCTTGAGGATTTAGTTTTAAGCTGAATTGTTTTCGGGAACCGTCAAAATATTCCTTGAGTTGAATCGCACAGTCTTCAAGAACTTCAGGAATTATATCGGTGACTTTTTCTTCGGTATTTAAAATGGATATAGAAGTGATACCATCAACATCGCCAACAATTTTAGCATATCCCAAAGGCGTGTAGATGATACAAGTTTCCATTAGTCCTAGTCTTCAAGAATTCCTAATTTTTTAGCTCTAGCTTCCCAATTTTTACGTGCTTGTACTTGCAGATCCGATACATTATCACTTTCATCCATAATTTCCAGGCCTAGAAGGGTTTCAATAACGTCTTCCATGGTAACAAGACCGCTAACAGAACCATATTCATCAACCACAAGAGCCATGTGATTTCTGCTTTCAACAAGTTTTTCAAACAGCGTAGGTATAGGCAAATTTCTACTTACAACAATAATATCGCGTTTTAAATCTGCTAGTTTTTTTGTTCCTTTTTTCAAAGCCATTTCCTTGAAAATTTCATCTTTAAGTACAAGGCCTGATATATTGTCGGCGTTTTCGGAGTATACAGGGATTCGTGAAAACCGTAAGTTTAGGTTTTTTTTAAAGAACTCTTCTACGGTAGAGGTTTCATTTTCCGTTTTCATGACCGTTCTTGGTGTCATAACGTCTTTTGCCTTCACTTCTTTAAACGTTAGGAGGTTTTTAATAACCTTACTTTCAGATTCTTGAAACACACCTTCCTCTTGGGCTATATCTGTCATGGCCATGAATCCCTCTCTACTTAGAACACTGCCGTGTCCTTTACCTCCAACAAGTTTTGTGGTTAATTGCAGTAACCAAAGCATACCTGTCCATTTTAAAGGAAAAATAAGCACATTTAAGGCTTTTGCTGTAAAGTTTGAGAGTCCTTTCCAGTAAGTAGCTCCAATGGTTTTTGGGATAATTTCGGAGGCAATTAAAATTAAAATGGTCATGATTGTAGACACTACGCCCACCATCACATCTTCGGTATACTTTATCCCAAGAATGGTTTTCGTTTCAGAACCATACATTTCTGCGTAAGCTACTTTTGCTTGCACTCCCACTAAAATGGCACCAACTGTATGCGCAATTGTGTTTAAGGTTAGAATTGCAATTAAAGGTCGGTCTACATCTTTTTTAAGAGCCTCGAGTTCTAAGGCATAGGCTTTACCTTCCTTCTTTTTTACATTAATAAAGGTTGGGGTTACACTCAATAAAACGGCTTCGAGAATGGAACATAAAAATGAAAAGAATATGGAAATAATGCCGTAGAATATAAGTAAGGCCATGGATAAGTTTTAGTTTCGGGCTAATTTACAAAAGTTAATTAATACTAAATATTTCTAAAGGAGGTAGATTTTCTTTATTTTTAAAGAAAGAAAACACGTATAAGAATGAAGAGATTTGTTGTCTGTTATTGTATCAAAATCTTTTTTCTATTCGTTTATGTTTATGGATTTGCTCAAACTAACGAGCCAATAGATAGCCTTAGAAAAGGTGTTTTCGCAGAAAAGATATACCTACAGTTAAGCAGTACTATATTTACCAACAATGAGACGGTATGGTTAAAAGCTATCGTAACCAATTCTTTAGAACATAAACCCTCTAAACTAAGTCGTATCCTGTATGTGGAGTTAATTGATTTCGATGAGCAGGTTATAGACAAAAAGATGTTAAAACTTGATGATGGCATTGCACATACTTCAATTCAATTAGAAGAAGATTATCCACCAGGGCGATACTTGGTTCGGGCATATACCGAATGGAATAAAAACTTTGGGCAAAATTTCATAACCAATCGCTACATCGATGTTTTTGCATTTAATCAGGTTGGAGTAAAGAAAGAAGCTATAAGGAATATAACATTATCTGAAATTGAAAAAGACAGGTTTGAACTATCAGCCCAGGTTTTCCCCAAAACTATAAATCCAGAATATAAAGGGAGGATACGTTTAGGATTGGACATGGGTCTTGAGAAAGACACTATTATTTTAAACAAAAATGAATCTGGTTTATACCAATTTAACTATGTATTACCTGCTAATGTTGTTAAGGCTAAACTAGAACTTAAACTAGATTCGGCTAAAGTCAAAAATTTTGGCCGAGAGTTTTTGAATACTCAAAGTCAAACCGTAATTGTCGATGAAGACTATTTGGATTTTCAGTGCTTCCCAGAAGGGGGAAGTCTCGTATCTGGGTTAACGTCTAAAGTTGGTTTTAAAGCATTGAATGCTCACAACAAAGGAAAAGCGGTAAAAGGCTATATAGTAGATAATTTGGATAACAAGATAGTGCCTTTTGTAAGTAATAATTTGGGTATGGGCTCCTTTAGATTGCTTCCAGAAAAAGATAAATTATACTTTGCCCAGATAAAAGGAGATAATGGTGAGGTGTACAAGTATCCAATGCCCGATGTGAAAAAAGTTGGAAGTGTACTCTCTTTAAAAACCTATGAAAAGTATGTCCATCTAAAGGTTAAAACCAATCACGCTTTTCAAGATAGTCTAAAAATTAAGCTAACCTCTAGGGGTAAGACCTATCATGAATTAAGTTTAAAGTTTAAACCAGACAAGACTAATGTTATTTTTGAAAAAGAAATGTTACCTCAAGGTATTGTAATAATAACAGTTTACAATATGAGGAACCAGCCTATTTTGGAACGGTTATATTTTAACCATAAGGAAGACAACTTACTTGATATTAGTGCAGAAACCAATTTAGAATCTTATAGTAAAAGAGATAAAGCAACTATTAATTTGAAAATAAAAGATTACCCTTTCCAAAACAAACCTTCAAATTTATCGGTATTAGTTTTTGATAAAGAAACTCTAGGTGAGTTGCCTCAATATAGGCCCAACATTTATTCGTATTTTTTTCTGACTTCCGAACTAAAGGGAAAAATTGAAAATGCAGCAAGCTATTTTAATCCGAACAACGATTCAAGATATAGAAATATGGATGCGTTAATGCTTACGCAAGGGTGGCGAAATTATAAATATAAACTTCTAGATTCTTTTGTGGTGAAGCATCAGCCAGAAAAGGAAATGCATATTTCTGGAAAACTTCGTGGGTATATAAATATAGACAAGAAACCACGAAAGCCTGTTGACTTAACACTTGTTGCTAAGGGAAAACCTTCAAGAATTTTTCAACAAAAGATTGATACCACGGGAAACTTTAGTTTTCCTCTAGGCGATATTTATGGCGACCCAATAGAGTTGTTGGTACAAACTACTAGCAGTAAAAACGGTAGGTTAAAGGATTTTACCTTTGTTCTTAATGAGAAAAAAGCCCCATTGATTAGTTTTAAAAGAGAAGAGAAAATTCAATTCCCAGACAGTATAAACTTTTATGTTGAGAAAAGTTTAGAGAGAAGAGAAACAGAAGACGATTTTAAAATCTCAAGCAATACGATTGCTTTGGATGTTGTGAATATTAGCGGTTATAAAATGACGCCAGAACGCGAAGAAATGATAAAATTACAAGGTCCGCCGGATATTGTAATCGAAAATGACGAACTACAACAGAAAGTTGAAAAGTGGGATTTTGGGTTATATAGTGTTCTTTTGTATAAATTTCCGGATGATATTAGGATACGAGAAGGGGGAGACGGGGTTTTATATGCGATTTCACATAATGCAGATTTTACATTTGTAATAGTTGATGGTGTACCTGTTAAAATTCAAGATTATAGGTTTTTAGAGACATTACCAACCAAGCAAATAAAAAGTATTGAAATAGTAAAGAGGCCTAAAAATGACAGACAGTATGAGATAGAAGTTTTCGGTAGATTATATGCACTCAAGCCTGATACAATAATTTCTTTCATAAATATTTATACCTATGCAGGCGAGGGACTTTTTTCTGTACAGCATGATACAGGTATAACGAGAACAAGAATACCTGGGTTTACCCCAATAAGGGAGTTTTATGCACCTAAATATGATGATTTGAAAGATGAAGATTGGGATATACCAGATCTACGTTCGGTTATTCATTGGGAGCCTTCTATAACAACTAACGAAAGGGGTGAGGCTCAAATTAATTTTTATAATGCAGATAACACAGGCGATATGCTGGTAGTAGTAGAGAGTATATCACCAGATGGAAGCATTGGCTATTTTGAAACATCTTATACCGTAGAAGAAAACCATGAGAAGTAATAAAATGAAATCCTCCTATTTTACACTGGTGGCATGTGTTTGCCTATTCCTTTTTTTTGGGCCATTAACCGGAGCTCAAGAAGCTAAGAGTACAACAAAAGCTTCTAAATCATCATTTTCCGAGAAGATATACCTTCAGCTTAGTAATACTATTTTCGCTACCGGAGAAACCATTTGGTTTAAGGCTATTGTTACCAATGCTTTAAATGCTCCGTCGAAATTAAGTGGTATTTTGCATGTAGAGCTTATCGATTTCGATGAGAACGTTGTAACCACAAAAAAGCTCAAGTTAGAAAATGGACTGGCCGATAGTTTTTTCGACTTAGGCGATAACCTTTCTCCGGGCCGTTATTTGTTAAGGGCCTATACGAGATGGAACAGTAATTTTGAGTCGGATTTTGTTTTTAAACAATATATCGATGTATTCAAGTTAAATCTTAAAAGAAAGCAAGACGTTGTTTCAGATGTAGCGTTAACTGAGACAGGAACGAATGAATTAAAAATAACTGCAAAAATACACCCAGAAACACTAAAACGAGATTACAAAAAGGACTTAAGAATATACCTTGCCTCAGAAGAATTACAGGATTCCATCGAGGTAAAACCTGTTAATGGACAATATGCAATTGAGTACGTAGTTCCTAAAGACCTATTTAAGCTAGAGCTTAGGGTAAAGTTAGAGGATACCAAATTAAAAAACCGAAAGCGTAAGGTAGAAAGTACCTATTCTAAAACTATTGTACTCAATAATAACTTTTTAGACCTGCAATTTTTTCCAGAGGGCGGAAAGATGGTTGATGGTTTTACAAATAAAGTGGCCTACAAATCTATTAATGGTGAAGGTTTAGGAGCTGAAGTTAGCGGTTACATTGTTGATGAAACCGATAGTATAGTCACACCTTTTTCAACCAACAAAATAGGTATGGGGTTTGTGTTCTTTAAGCCCAATAAAAATAAGACCTATTATGGAAAGATAATGGGGGCCGATGAACTAGCTTATAAATACCCTTTGCCAAAAGTGATGGAAACTGGGTATCTTTTGAGTGTAGGAGAAACGAGTGAGTTTATGGGTTTGAGCATAAAGAGCAATATCGAAACCAAAGACAGTCTTTATGTTGAAGTTAAAAGCCGCGGGGTATTAATCCAAAAACATCCTTTTATTTTAGAGAATGGAAAGCATGAAGCCCTAGTAAAGAAAACCGAACTCCCCAATGGTGTTGTTGGCATAACACTTTTTAATAGTTATAACCTACCTGTTTGCGAACGTTTGTTTTTTAATTTTGATGAAAGTAGTTTGCTCTATATAACAGCGAGTACAGATAAGGAGGCTTACACCAAGCGAGATAAAACGGTTTTAGACCTTAGTATTACAAATAAGGACGGTAAATCCGTCCCAGCAAACTTCTCTACTCTGGTCATGGACAAGGATAAATTGTCTGCAAACCGAAATTATCATCCCGATATATTATCGTATTTTTTGTTGCACTCAGAATTAAAGGGTTTTATAGAAACCCCCAGCGTATATTTTGATAAAAAGAATATATATAGAAAACGCGATTTAGATGCGCTTATGCTCACCCAGGGTTGGCGAAATTATGTATTTAATAACAACGACACCAATTTTAGTTTCGATATAAAGCCCGAAGTTGCCATGCAAATCTCAGGACATATACGCTCTGCTTTTAATGAGAAAAAAGCGCCTAAAAAACGCGTAGATTTAACCATGCTCACTTCAGGCAAACCACCAGGTATTTATACGCAAACCGTAGACAGTATCGGGAATTTTGTATTTAACTTAAGAGACCATTACACAGACGAACTCGAAATATTGATACAATCGGCAAATAAAAAAGGAAAGGCGAAAAATTTTGACATAAACATAGATAAACCTTTACCAGCTCCAAAGATTGTTTACGAAAGGGCAGAAGCAGTGGCATTACCAGATACGATTATCTCAGAAATTTTAAAGATTAAAACCGAGGAAAAACGAGTTACAGGTGGTTTTAACCTCTCTGATGATACTGTAGAACTCGATGCGGTAGAACTCACAGGATATAACGTAACTCCAGAGCGTGAAAAAATGTTTAAACTACATGGCGTACCCGATGTGGTAATCGAGAACAAAGAACTGGTTCAGGAGGAAGAAGCATGGATGTCTGGCCTTTATGATCTTCTACGTACTAAGTACCCAGACGATATTTATTTTGAAAATTTTAGTTTTCCGGCAGAGGCCTTTTATCTTTATCCCGACCCTTTATTTACACCTCAAGATACAATTGTTAAGCATATAGAAATACCTAAAATTGCAGAAACACTTATTGCGTTCATAGTTATAGATGGAGAAGTGGTAGAAGGTATAGATTATCCACTTTTACCTTTTTTAGCTGTTGAAAATATAAAGAGTGTTGAAATTTTAAGAAAACCAAAGGGTAATTTAGCCGATTATTATTTTGAGGCATTTCCGCGACATCCATCTGATTCATTAGCCGAAAAATTTGGTTTATTACCTAACGCTGGGATTATTAGTATATACACCTACGGAAGTAATGGAATAGCAGCGCTTTCCCCGCCAAAGGGTATATATAAAGCTACTATTACAGGGCTTTCGGCCAAACGAGAGTTTTATGCCCCTAAATACGAAACTATAAAACCAGAAGATTGGGATATACCAGATTTGCGCCCGGTGATTCATTGGCAACCTTCAATGACTGCCGATAAGAAAGGTGAAGCGCAACTGGAGTTTTATAATGATGACAGCACAGGCGATAAACTTATTCTCATCGAGGCCATTACCCAAGATGGGAAATTGGGTTATTTTGAAACAACCTATACTGTTGAAGAAAATCTGGAAAAGTAAATTTTGATTATTCTGAACTTAAGGAATAAGTAATATACCGGTAAACATATTCTATTTTTTGTTCGGTTAACTTTGGAAAAGACATGCATTCAACATTTCCAAAGACGTTTTCCCTATTCCGTTCTTCGTTTGTTACAAATTTTTGAAAACGCTCTAAAGTGTAATTCTTAAAGTTGTTTTGAAGTAATGGAGGGTCTACATTGCCTTTTAGTTGGTGACAAGAAGCACAATTTATGTTGAAAATTATCTTACCTTCTTGTTGTTCGTCATTTAAAATACGTTCATTTCCACAAATCGGTTGAGGGTCTTTGGTGATATGTATTTCAGTTCTATTAACTCTCCAGACAAGAATTATTATTGTAAATCCTAAAATTACAACCAGTGAGAATATAAACGCAATTTTCTTCAATCTATAATAATTTCACAACGTCTTTTGCAAAATAGGATGCTATAATATCGGCACCAGAACGCTTAAAAGCCATAGTGGTTTCCATCATTATTTGGTCATGGTCTAGCCAACCTTTTTCGGCAGCCGCTTTAATCATGGCATATTCTCCAGAAACTTGGTAAACTGCTACAGGGACATCGACATCGTTTTTTATTTCCCTAACAATATCTAAATAGGAAATTCCAGGTTTTACCATCACGATATCTGCGCCTTCATCTATATCCATTTCGGTTTCACGAACGGCTTCAAACCTATTGGCGTAATCCATTTGATAGGTTTTTTTGTCTTTTGGAATATCTTGAATATCTACAGGAGCAGAATCTAAAGCATCACGGAAAGGTCCATAAAATGCCGAAGCGTATTTAGCCGAATAGCTCATAATGCCAGTATTAGTAAATCCTTCATCTTCTAACGCTTCACGAATAGTTAAAATACGGCCGTCCATCATATCACTTGGCGCAACAAAATCGGCACCAGCTTGCGCGTGAGATATACTCATATCTGCAAGAACTTCTGCAGTTTCGTCATTGATGATTTGTCCGTTTTCAATGATACCATCATGGCCATAAGCCGAATAAGGGTCAAGAGCCACATCGGTCATGACTAACATATCAGGACATGCATTTTTCACGGTTTTAATCGCGCGTTGCATTAATCCGTTTGGGTTTAAGGCCTCTGTGCCTTTATTATCTTTTAAATTATCGGGTACTTTAACAAAAAGCAGCACCGATTTTAATCCGAGTTTCCAAAGCTCTTTTACTTCGTTTTCAAGTAAATCTAAACTATAACGATAGTAGTTGGGCATTGATGGAATTTCATCTTTAACCCCTTTGCCTTCAACCACAAAAAGTGGTACTAAAAAGTCGTTTGGTGTTATTACGGTTTCACGAACCAATGAACGAATAGCTTCGTTAGTTCTTAATCTTCGGTTTCTTCTAAGTGGATACATACTTTGCCCCCTATCCCCCAAAGGGGGGAATACCTATTAGGGGTGAATAGGGTTTAAAAACTTTTTCCCCAAAAATAGAGATAAAAAGTGACTATTATTTTTGTTTTTAAAATTTATGCGAGTAAGAGTTCCCCCTTTTGGGGGTTAGGGGGCTTTTACCCAATCCACTGGATTTTTCAATACTGCTAGTAATTTTTCTTCTTCACTGCCTGCTTCTGGCTGATGATCATAAACCCACTGCACGTGAGGCGGTAAGCTCATTAGGATACTCTCAATACGTCCGTTGGTTTTTAAACCGAACAATGTGCCTTTATCATGTACTAAATTAAATTCTACATAACGACCACGACGGATTTCCTGCCATGTTCTATTGGCTTCTGTGTATAGTAATTCTTTTCGTTTTTCAACAATTGGCACATAAGCATCCAAGAAACTATCACCTACTTCGGTGACGAAATCATACCAGTTTTCCATAGTCATATCATCCGAAGCTTTACAATAATCAAAAAATAAACCGCCAATGCCTCTACCTTCGTTCCTATGTGCGTTATAAAAATACTCATCGCAACGTGCTTTATACTTAAGATAAAATTCTGGATTATGTTTGTCGCAGGCGGTTTTACATACCTCATGAAAGTGTTTGGCATCTTCTTCAAACAGGTAGTATGGTGTTAAATCCTGTCCGCCACCAAACCATTGATCAATAATAGCCCCATCTTCATCATACATTTCAAAATAGCGCCAGTTAGCATGTACTGTTGGCACCATTGGGTTTTTAGGGTGAATGACCAAGCTTAATCCGCAGGCAAAAAAGTCTACATCACCAACGTTAAAGTAAGCTTGCATAGACTTTGGTAGTTTGCCATGAACACCAGAAATATTGACACCGCCTTTTTCGAACACATTGCCATTTTCAATAACGCGCGTTCTTCCGCCTCCACCTTCCAGGCGTTTCCAAATGTCTTCCTGAAACGTAGCCTTACCATCTAGCTCTTCTAGTTTTGAGGTGATTTGATTTTGTAAATTTTGTATGTATTGATAGAACTTGTCTTTCATAATTATTTTACTTCTTTATATAGTTCGTAAAGCTCCATATCTAAAGGGGCTTCTCCTGGCGGCGTATATTCTTTTTCTAATGTTTTTATCCAAGTAAAATTACAATTTTCAGCCACTTTTTTACTGCTTATATTGTCTTTGTGAACAATAATTTGAAGCGTTTTCAACTCAAATTCATTAAAGGCATAATTGGATAAAAAATTGATAGACTTGGTTGTTATACCTTGTCCTTCATTTTCATAATGGATGCAATATGCAAATTCGCCTTGCTTTTTATTCCAATTAATTTCTTTTAGGAAGATCAGTCCAATTATTTTATTGGTGTCTTTAGGTTTAAGGGTAAATAAAAAGAGTTCTTTCTTGTTAAACTGATTTACCTTTTTGTCTACATAAAATTTAGATAAATCTGGATTTAAATTTTGAGCTAAGGTTTTTGGGAAATAACGCCTTAATCGGTCCTCATTGGCATTAACGAAATTGCAGATATTCCAGGCATCTTGTGTATTGATGGGATTGATTTTAAAAGTACTGGAACTAAACAACATGTTGCAGTTTGTTATCTAGGTTTAAGGTTTCCACAGTTTTAACGGATGCCGCTGTAACCGAAAGCGGAAGCACTAAAATAACGCCAATTACTGGAACAAATAAAAGTAGCAAAAACACAATACCGTTTCCAATAGTTACACCTTTATGTTTCCTCACAAATTGAATACTATCTCTATATGTAAAATGACGCTCTAACGTATAATCCATATTACCAAAACCAGCATAATAGGCTTGCATTAAAAATAACAGAATGGTTGAGAAAATGTTGACTATGGGAATGAATTTTAAAATGAGTATTGGAATGGTTAATACCAGTTCCATCATCAGGTTTCTAAGGTTTATTCTAATGCCACGCCACAACTGTTGCATAAACGAAGTGTCTCTATTGGAGTGAGGTTGGGTTCCAGTTAAATGGGCTTCAATTTTTTCTGAAACGGGACTCATAAATGGCGCCGAAAGCGCCATGATAATGTGTTTGAAAAGGATTAGGCCAATGATTAGAACAATTAATCCGCCAATAAATGAGCTAATGGTTGCGAATGTTTCTTTGCCCCAATCCCAAATCCAAATTCTTGAAATAAAACTACCAATATTATCTGAAAGACCATAAGCGGAAGTGAATATGGCAATAGCTGTTATTAAACTAATACCCATAGGTACGGCAAAATACTTCCAAAGTTTTAGTTTAGATATTAAACCAAAGGCTCCGAAGTAGGCTTTAATTCCTGCTGATATTTTTTTAATCATAATGGCCTCTCCCTAACCCTCTCCAAGGAGAGGGAATGGTTTACGTTTAAATTATTAGTTATCCGTAACTTATAAAAAACTTATGAGTTACAGTTTCTCCCCCTTTGGGGAGACCTGCCTGTCGACAGACAGGTTAAGAGGGGCTTTTATATTCTTTTACAGCATCTATAAATGCTTTAGCATTGTCTAAAGGTATGTTTGGCAAAATTCCATGACCTAAATTTACAATGTATTTATCCTTGCCAAAATCGTTAATCATTTGAGTAACCATTTTTTTGATTTCAGCAGGTGGTGATAACAATCTTGAGGGGTCAAAATTACCCTGTAACGTAATGTTTCCACCGGTTAAATAACGGGCATTTCGCGGAGAACAGGTCCAATCTACACCTAATGCCGAAGCATTACTCTTAGCCATATCTCCAAGCGCAAACCAACACCCTTTACCAAAGGCAATTACAGGAGCTTCGTCTTTAAGAGCTTCAATAATCTGATTGATATACTGCCAGGAAAACTCTTGATAATCGTTTGGTGATAACATGCCTCCCCAAGAATCGAATACTTGAACCGCGTTAACACCAGCTTTTACTTTTTCTTTAAGATAAGCAATAGTGGTATCGGTTATTTTTTGAAGCATTTGGTGTGCAGCTATCGGATTCGTAAAACAGAATTCCTTGGCTTTGTCAAACGTTTTACTGCCTTGGCCTTGTACACAATAACAAAGAATGGTCCATGGAGACCCCGCAAAACCAATCAACGGAATGTCATCATTTAATAATTCCTTGGTAGCTTTTATGGCCTGATAAACATAATCCAATTCAACTTTTACGTCTGGAACGATAACATTATCAACGTCTTTTTGAGAGCGAACAGGATTTGGCAGATAAGGCCCAAAATTTGGTTTCATTTGTACCTCAATATTCATGGCTTGCGGAATTACCAAAATATCACTGAATAAAATAGCAGCATCCATACCATATCTGCGGATAGGTTGCACCGTAATTTCACTGGCTAATTCGGGAGTTCGGCATCGTGTAAAAAAGTCGTATTTCTCACGGATGGCCATAAATTCTGGTAAATAACGTCCTGCTTGACGCATCATCCATACTGGCGGGCGGTCAACCGTTTCACCTTTTAGTGCTCTTAAAAATAAATCGTTCTTTATCATAGTTAGCGTTTAGCTTTTGGCTTTTAGCTATTAGCTGAAAAGCGTTAACTGTTTTTAATTTTATTTATTAAACTATTTATCATTTTCGCTTCTTTTTGGACTAAAGTAAAAATAGATTCTAGTTCTTTTTCTTCTATAAATTTTAATTTTTGAGCAATTACTAGTTGGGTTTCCACTTCGAATAAAGAGCCGATTGCTATCTCAAGAAAGCGTTTAAACTCTACTTCACTATTTCTGCTACAACCCTCAGCAATATTCGATGGAACTGAAACAGCCGCTCTTGTAATCTGACTTCTTAAACCAAACTTTTCTTCGGAAGGTAATTTGTCGGATAATTGATATATCTGCGTTACCAGTTCAATTCCGTTCTTCCATATGTCTAGTTTTCTGAAATCTCTCATTTTTTTTGGTGTTTAGCTTTTGGCCTTTGGCTATTAGCTTAATAGGTTTGCTAACAGCTAACAGCTAACAGCTAACAGCTAACAGCTAACAGCTAACAGCTAACAGCTAACAGCTAACAGCTAACAGCTAACAGCTAACAGCTAACAGCTAACAGCTAACAGCTATACATAATGCTCATTCACCAACTCAATAACACTTTCTACCGTTGGCACTTTAGCTATTTTAACTTCCTTAAAATGCTTACGTGCTTCCTTTGCAGTGGTTTCTCCAATGCAAAATGCCACAATGTCTTTATCGTTTTTCTGCTTATAACTTTGAACTGTTGATGGACTGTAAAACATCACACTATTTACAGTATCATCAAGCGCTATGCCGTCAAATTTTGTTTGGTAGGCTTCCACCTCATTTACCTTGATATGATTTTCCTCCAATATGGTAGGTAAATCATCTAATCTTAAATCACTACAGAAGTAGGTAACTTCAGTTCCTTCAATAAATTCAACCAAGTATTCTGCCAAGGCCTTAGCGTTTTTTTCAGAATGGGTAACCTTACCAATTTTATTTTCAACAAGTCGTTTGGTGCGTCTACCAACGCAATAAATATTTTTAAACTGTAATTCTTCCGGAGGAAAGTTCATAAGCAGAGCATCTACTGCATTCTTACTGGTTATGATAACGTTTTGAATTTCTTCTTTTACAACGCGCTTATGAATTCGGTTCGGATTTGTTTTTATGAAATCAGAGCTATCTGCCTTTACTTTTTCATGAAATAACAACCGTTGGTCTTCAGTTAGTGATTTGGTGGAGTAGACATTCGTTTTTTTGCTTTCATTTTTAATATCATCCATTAAACGTTTACCGCCACGTTCAATGATATAGTTAGCGGCATATTCCGCAATATCTTGATGTCTTCCTAATTGCTGAACCCGTTTTATCTCAATCTTTTTAGAACCATCTTTACTTAAAAGCACGCCTTTAAAGGTGATTTCCTCGTCTTTAATCCTTGCTAAAGCGCCAATAGGAGCCGTACAGCCGCCTTCTAGTTTATTTAAAAACTCACGTTCTATAGTGGTACAGATTTCGGTTTCTTCATGATTTAACTGGGCACAAGCCTCTACGGCATAATCATTCTCACCTAAAGCCGCTATCATGATAGCACCTTGAGCAGGTGCAGGCACCATCCAATCAAGGTTTATGGATTCATCTGGTCTAATGCCAATTCTACCAATTCCTGCTGCGGCAAAAATAGCACCATTCCAATCATTATCTTTTAATTTTTGCAAACGGGAATTCACATTACCACGCAAATCTACAACCGTATGGGTTGGATAGCGATTTAACCACATGGCACGTCTTCTTAAACTTCCTGTAGCAATAATAGCTTCCTTTGCGCTTAGAAATTCTTCGTTATTTTTAAAAACAAGCGTATCATTTACATTACCACGTTTTAAAACGGCCACCTGAACAATGCCTTTTGGCAAAATGGTTGGTACATCTTTTAGTGAATGTACGGCGATATCGATGTCGTTATTCAATAAAGCAATATCTAACGTTTTTGTAAATATGCCTGTAATACCAAGCTCGTAGAGGGGTTTGTCTAATACAATATCGCCGGTAGATTTAACCGGGACTAGTTCTGTTTTGTAACCTAAATTTTCAAGTTGTTGCTGAACAGTTTTGGCCTGCCATAGTGCTAATTCACTATCGCGAGTACCAATTTTAATGGTTTTAGACATTTTGGGATCCTTCTAGCTGAAACACTTTTTTAATAAGTTCTAGACTATCGTCTGTAGAACTATTGTCATCTTTTAGGTGATGTGCAAAGTGATTAGTGATTTTCTGAATAATATTTTTACTGATAATGTTGGCTTGCTCTTCGTTAAAGTCGGATAATTTTTTACGTTGTGTATCCAATTCTGCAGTAGCAAAATCAGCAAGTTTATGCTTTAAAGCCTTGATTGTAGGCGCAAATTTCCTGGTTTCCAGCCAAGCATTAAACTCGGCATTCACTTCCGCAATAATATTTTCTGCTTGAGGAATATAGGCTTTGCGTTTTTCTAGAGTTTCATCGGTCATTTGCGATAAATAATCTAAATGAACAAGTGTGACGTTATCTAGGTCGTTTACATTTTCATCTACATTCTTTGGTATAGACAGATCTAAGATAAGTAAAGGTTTTTTAGATTGTATTAGTTGTTTATCTATGGTTGGTCTATGTGCTCCGGTTGCAACAATTAATATATCTGAACTACTAACTTCCTCCTGTAGGTTGGCATAATCTTTAACTATTAAGTTAAATTTTCCAGCTATTCTTTCGGCCTTATCTTTTGTACGATTAATTAAGGTGATGTGCTCGTTTTTGGTATGCTTTACCAAATTTTCACAAGTATTTCTTCCAATTTTACCAGTACCAAACAGCAATATGTTTTTGCTAGAAACATCTTCAATATGTTTTTGTATATATTGAACCGACGCAAAAGACACAGAAGTTGCTCCAGAAGACAGTTCCGTTTCGTTTTTAATACGTTTGCTGGCCTGAATGACTACATTTATTAGGCGCTCCAGGAATGGATTAAGTAAGTTATGCTCTTTGGAAAGGTTGGCGCTTGATTTTAACTGACTGATAATTTCAAAATCACCTAAAATCTGACTATCTAATCCAGAACCAACGCGAAACATGTGGCTTATGGCTTCTTTATTTTTGTAAACGTAGGCTACTTTTTGGAATTCGTCAACTGTACCTTCGGTATTATCGCAAAGTAATTTTATGAGTTGAAATGGATGCTCTGCAAAGCCATAAATTTCAGTTCGGTTACACGTAGAGGTAACTATCAAACTTTCAATATGACTTTCTTTGGCCTGTTCGAGCAAAAGAGTTCTAGAATCATCACTTAAACTAAAGTGACCTCTTATTTTCGCATCGGCTTTTTTGTAGCTTAAACCAATGGCATAAAAGTTTTTACTTCTAGAAATATTGTATGTGTGCATAATGTTACCTGACTGTGCAGAGCAAAAATAGAACCATCGCTAAAAAAAAAATAACGCTCAAAGAACTTTTAGTATCGTTTTAAGTTTTTTAACCACTTTTCATGTTAAAATATGATAAATGTCATATTTTTGTAGTGAAATAGGCAGTTTTCAAAGGGTTAATCTGGAATCATTCTAAATAATAAGCAAATATGAGTGAAAAAATAGTCGAAAAAAATGTCGCTGAAAGTGCTTTCAACGAAACAAATGTTGATGACGGAGTTTTGGTCCTGACCTTTAAAAACGAAAAAAGTATCGCTCAAAGTGTTTCTAAAGACATAGATAGTTCTTTTATACAGTTTCATTTTTGTGTAAAAGGGACGGCAAAGTTTGTTTTTAACCAAGGGCGATACATGCTTGATATACACGAAGAAAACTCTTTATTGTTATACAACCCACAGAGAGAGTTACCCATTAATCTTCAAGTAGCTCCTAATTCGTGGATTGTTTCAGTTCTCATACCAATTAAAAAATTTCACGGACTCTTTTCTCAAGAAGCTGATCATATAGTCTTCTTGAATGAAGAGAATAAGGACAAGAAGTATTACAAAGATGGTGTTATTTCACCATCTATGGCCATTGTTTTAAATCAGCTAATAAACTATAATCTTAACACTGCCATTAAACACATATACTTTAAGGGCAAAGCATATGAGCTGCTGAGTTTGTATTTCAATAGAAGTGAGGAAGCCGATGTGGAGCAATGTCCTTTTTTAGTTGACGAAGCCAATGTTATAAAAATTAGAAATGCTAAGGATATCATTGTATCTCGTATGGCCGAACCTCCAAGCTTACAAGAGCTAGCGGATGAAATCGGGCTTAGTTTAAAGAAATTAAAGGAGGGCTTTAAGCAAATTTATGGCGATTCGGTGTTTAGCTTTTTGTTCGATTATAAAATGGAAGTGGCTCGAAAGTTACTAGAATCTGGCGATGATAATGTAAACGAAGTAGGACTTAAGGTTGGTTATAGCACCTCAAGTCATTTCATCGCTGCATTTAAGAAAAAGTATGGGACAACACCAAAAAAATACCTGATGTCTCTAAGTTAGCGCATTCCTATTTGTAGGGTTTTTTGCGTTAATTATATTTTTTTAGTATTTTTGAGTACATAGAGATTAAAAATTTTTAACCTAAACCCCCAAGTCATGAAATTTTTATCCCCAGAAATCGAAGCGTTTTATAAACGTCGCAACGGTACTACAAGTAAAAAATCTTTAATAAGGCAGAGTAAATCCTGTGGTATTTTTCAAGATTGTTATGATCATGAAAAAAAGCCGCTTTCATACCATTATCAAACTGCTAAAAAACATAATTTAAATACATAACTAGAGGTCTGTTGTTTAGATTTTGTGTTGTATTTTTACAACATAAAATGAACACAGATAAATTTAATTTGTTGTTTACCGACCTAAATAATTAAACTCTTCTATTGTAAAAGCGTGTTGGTTGATCTAAGCATAAAGTTTTTATTTGTTTCATTATCAGGAAATAAAAATTTTGCATTAGATGAAAAAAGGAATCTTACTCGTTAATCTTGGCTCTCCAGATAGTCCAGACCCAAAAGATGTAAAAAAGTATTTAGGCGAATTTTTAATGGATGAGCGTGTCATCGATATACCATACACGGCAAGAGCATTGCTGGTAAGGGGTATCATTCTAAAAACCCGCCCCAAAGCTTCTGCCGCTGCTTACAAGAAAATTTGGTGGGAAGAAGGTTCCCCGCTTATTGTAATCTCAGAGCGTCTTCAAGATAAAATTCAAAAACAAGTTGATGTTCCCGTGGCATTAGCTATGCGTTACGGTAGTATGACCATAGAAAAAGGTCTCAGGGAATTGGTAGACCAAGGAGTTGATGAGGTGTTGCTTTTCCCCTTGTATCCCCAGTTTGCAATGGCTACTACTGAAACCATTTTAGTTAAGGCAGAAGAGTTGAGAAAGCTTCATTTTCCAAACCTTAAAATAGATTCTGTACCCGCGTTCTATAACAGAGCAGACTATATTGAGGTACTCGCTAATTCCATTAAACATCATCTGCAGGGTAAAAATTACGAACATTTATTGTTCTCTTATCATGGGGTTCCAGAGCGCCACATTAGAAAAAGTGACGTTACTAAATCGCATTGTAAAATTGATGGCAGTTGTTGTGCCACGCCAAGTAAAGCACACGAGTTTTGCTATAGACACCAATGTTTGGAGGTAACCCGACTGGTTGGCGAATTTCTTCAGCTTGAAGAAGGTACATATTCTACATCATTTCAATCGCGTTTAGGATTCGACCCATGGTTACAGCCTTACACCGATAGGACTATAGAACGCCTGGGAAAACAGGGCACTAAAAACATGGCTATTGTTACACCTGCCTTTGTTAGTGATTGCTTGGAAACACTCGAAGAAATTGCTATGGAAGGGGAGGAGATATTCCACGAAGTGGGAGGTGACCAGTTTACTACAATTCCATGTTTAAATGATGATGATGACTTCGTAAATTTATTATCAAAATGGATAACCGATTGGTCTAAAAACTAACCTTAATGGACTATTATAATTACATAAAGTCGTTTCATTTAATTTTTGTAGTTACTTGGTTTGCAGGGTTATTTTATATTCCAAGGTTATTTGTATATCAGATTGAAGCGTCTCAAAAACCATCGCCAGAGAAGGAGATTTTGGGCAAGCAGCTTAAGCTCATGGCCAAGCGTTTATGGTATATCATTACATGGCCCTCGGCGATTTTATGTACCATCTTCGCCATATGGTTATTAATTATCAATCCTTTTTGGCTAAAACAACCCTGGATGCACGTAAAGTTGGGGTTCGTCGTTTTACTTTTCATATATCATCTTGTGAGTCATAAATACTACAAGCAGCTTCAAAACGATACTTGTAAAAAATCGTCGAGTTACATGCGTATTTGGAATGAGGGAGCTACCTTCATTCTATTCGCTGTCATCTTTTTGGTCATTTTAAAAAGTAGTATCAATTGGATTTGGGGTATTGTAGGGATGTTGATTTTGGGAGTGCTTATTATGCTTGGCTTCAAAATTTACAAGCGTATCAGGGAGAAAAACCCAGAAGCCTAACTAAATTTCAAGTTATAAGAACCAAAGTCTAAATGGTATTTGTTTAGAGTTTGAACTTTTTAAAATTGGAATTTAATGCATCGCATTTTTTGGTGCGATTATTGTTATCTTTAAGCATTAAATTACCAAATGAACTTAAAAAATCTTTCCTTACGTACCCGTATTTTTTTAGCAATGATTCTTTTGGTGTTAATGGCCTCTGTGCTAATTTCTGCCGTAGCTATTTATCAGTATAAGGAACAAAGTACAGACTATCATTCTAACCGATTAAAACGTAAGGAAAAGAATATACAAACGCACTTAAAACGGTTTTTAAATGGCAGGTATAACACCTGGGAAATAAAGACCGAAAATCTGCCTTTAATCTTTAAGGATGAAATCTATAACGTTGCTAATATTCACAGGCTTCAAATTAATCTTTACGATTTAGAAGGGAACCTCTTATTGTCGTCTCGAGCAGGAATTCAGTACAACGAAGCATCTCAGTGTCTTGATGCCGAAATCCTGAATGCCATATTTAATAAGATAGAATTAAGTGAAATTTCTAACACACCAGAGCATAGGCATGTAGACACTTTAAGCGAAAATGGAGAAACGTTTCAGTCGTCTTACACCTTTCTTTTAGATAAAAATTCTAAACCTTTGGCCATACTAAATCTTCCCTATTTAGAAAAAGGCGATTTTTTAGAAATGGAGCTTATGGAGTTCTTAAAACGTATTGGTTTTGCGTTTATAATTATTCTTTTAACAGCGATTGCCATCGCCTTTTTATTGTCTAAGTTTATTACCAAATCGTTGCAAGCTATTAGTGATAAAATTTTATCTACACGCCTAGAAAAACGTAATAAGAAAATCGATATCGATGCTACCAGCGAAGAAATTTCGATACTGGTAAATTCGTATAATAATATGATTGATGAGCTCGAAGAAAGTGCTGTTAAATTAGCACGCAGCGAGCGTGAACAGGCCTGGCGTGAAATGGCAAAGCAAGTGGCCCATGAAATTAAGAATCCATTAACGCCCATGCGTTTAACAGTACAGAATTTTCAACGTAAGTTCGACCCTAAAGACCCTAATATTAATTTAAAAGTCGACGAGTACAGTAAAACACTCATTCAGCAGATTGATACCATGAGCTCAATAGCTTCGGCTTTTTCCAATTTTGCTAAAATGCCAGCGCAGCAAAATGAAACGCTTAATGTTGTAAAGATTGTAAAGTTGGCTTTAGATATTTTTAATGAAGATTATATAGTCTTTACATCGGAGTTTGATGAGGTTATCGCTAAGTTCGACCGAACCCAACTCATTAGGGTAGTTACCAATTTGGTTAAGAATGGGATTCAGGCCATGCCAGAAAACCGAACGCCACGAATTGCAGTTCATGTAAGTACAAAAAACAAAAATGTGGTCCTAACCGTATCCGATAATGGTTCGGGAGTTTCCGAAGAAAATAAAGATAAGGTATTCGAACCTAAGTTTACAACCAAAACCAGTGGCATGGGGCTTGGTTTGGCTATGGTAAAAAATATTGTAGATACGTATAACGGCAATATTTCGTTTCAGTCTAAAAAAGATAAAGGCACAACCTTTAAAGTAACATTTCCTAAAGAATAAAATTTCCTGAAAATCCCTTTGTCGCACTGAGCGTAGTCGAAGTGACTAAGGAAAGTAGGAATCCATAACATATTAAAAATGAATTTCAATAACATCCTTACCGAATATGATAATGGCATTACGACCATTACCATTAACCGCCCCAAAAAGTTAAATGCCTTAAACCAAGAAACCATTAATGAGTTGCACCACGCGTTTAAAGAGGCGGATTTAGACGAAGATACCAAAGTCATTATTCTAACCGGAAGCGGTGAAAAAGCCTTTGTTGCTGGTGCAGATATTAGTGAGTTTGCAGATTATACCATAGAAGAGGGCGAGTATTTAGCGGCTAATGGCCAAAAAATACTATTTAGTTTTGTAGAGCAATTGTCTACGCCTGTTATTGCTGCGGTAAACGGATTTGCTTTAGGTGGCGGTTTGGAATTGGCTATGGCCTGTCATTTTAGAGTGGCCAGCGATAATGCTAAAATGGGACTTCCGGAGGTTTCTCTTGGGGTTATTCCGGGTTATGGTGGTACACAACGTTTAACCCAATTGGTGGGTAAGGGGCGTGCTATGGAAATGATCATGACCGCCGGTATGATAGATGCCAATAAGGCGCTAGACTTTGGTTTGGTAAATCATGTGACCACGCAAGATGAACTATTACCACTTTGCGAAACCATAGCAAATAAGATTACAAAAAACTCAATGGTTGCTGTTGCTGAAGCTATTAAAGCCGTTAATGCTAGTTTTGAAGAGGGTATTAATGGTTACGAGGTTGAAATTAAAGCCTTTGGTAAATGCTTTGGAACTGAAGATTTCACCGAAGGTACCACAGCTTTTTTAGAAAAACGTAAGGCTGAGTTTCCGGGGAAATAGGTTGGGTTTTGTTTAATGCATAGATAAAGTTTCGTTTCAATGAACCTTATGAGTTGTTAAACGAAGGTAGATGAAATTTTTTACAAAATCAATATTGTTAATAACCCATTTTTGCTTTAACATTTTTGAGTTGAATTTCTAAGTACTTTTATAAAGCAGGTATTCCCAATAACTTTTTAAATTTTCACAATTATGGACCCCAAGTCTGTTATAAAAGGACGTGGCGCGCAGCTTAACGTCCCTAATCGTTTTTTCGAATTAAGTCACGACACCCGAGACGATTTTCTGGAGTTTTGCCATAAAGAAGGCGAAAAGGCCGATACAAATAAAACGCGATATTTAGAGGTCTTTCCTAAAAGTATAATTAATAAGGTAAAGAGTCCGGATGTTGGCATGATGTATAGCATGAATGCTTACCAAGGCTGTGAGCATGGTTGTATTTATTGTTATGCTCGAAACACACACGAATACTGGGGTTACAGTGCGGGTTTAGATTTTGAAAGGCGTATTTTGGTAAAAAAAGAAGCGCCAAAACTTCTGGAGGACACATTAAAAAAATCTAGCTGGAAAGCACAAACCATTGTTATGTCTGGGAATACAGATTGTTATCAGCCTGCGGAACAAACTTATAAGATCACAAGGCAGTGTTTAGAAGTGTTTTTAAAGTACCGGCATCCGGTTGGTATCATAACTAAGAATGCACTTATTTTAAGGGATTTAGATATCGTAAAAGCATTGGCAAAAGAGGGCTTAATTGGAGTGAACATTTCCATTACCTCGTTATCTGAAAAAACTAGACGCATACTAGAGCCCAGAACAGCCAGTATTAAGCGCAGGTTAGAAACGGTTAAAACCCTAACCGAAAATGGAGTTCCTGTAAATGTGATGATTGCTCCCATTATTCCCGCCATAAACAGTCATGAAATTTTGCCCCTGGCCAAAGCAGCTGCCGATTATGGTGCCTTATCGATAGGACATACGGTTGTTAGATTAAATGGTGCTATTGGCGAAATTTTCACCGATTGGATAAAAAAAACCATGCCCGATAGAGCAGATAAAGTTTTGCATCAAATAGAAAATTGCCATGGCGGCAGTTTAAATGATAGTAGGTATGGTACTAGAATGCGTGGTGAAGGAAAAATTGCAGAGCAAATTAATACTTTGGTAAGATTGGCTAAGCTCAAGTATTTTAAAAACAAAACAATGCCCAAGCTTAATACCCATCTGCATGAGCAGTATAAACACGGACAATTAAAACTGTTTTGAATGGGCGTTTAGTTGCTTTATTAAAAAGACATTAAAAAAGCGCGCCATTGGCGCGCTTTCTAGCAAAACTAAATAAACTAAGAACTAAACTATTTATTGATAAACTTTGTAAATTCCTTGTTGTTGGTTGAGAATACAATCTTATATCTTCCTGCTTCTAGTTTATAAATACGCTCAATGCTTTGCGTATCTGTAATGGTTTCAGAAAACAAAAGCTCTGAGTCATTGTCATATAGCCCAAAAACTTTAACAGCCAACGGCTCTTTTGCTGGTGCTAGTTTGGTAATGTATATTAAACCGTCTTTTTGATCTACATGAGGTTTATAAACTGTCGTTTCTTGATTTTCATTTACAGTAACTTCTTTAAAATCGACTGTAAATGGCATGGTTTTAATTTCCATATCCTTTTCTAGTTCAAAAGAATAATTACCATCTGGAAGTGCCGTTAGGTCAAATCCTTTTGTATAAAGACCTGTTTGCTCTATAACTTCTTTATATAGTACGCTTCCATATACATCTTTAATAAAAAGTAAGTTGCCTTCTTTAACATTTTCTATTGTTAAAGCGGTAGATTTTAGATCTTTACCATATCTAGTTAAAGAAATCTCGTTTGCGTAACCCATAACCGTAGCCATTGTTGCTACTATTAAGATTACTTTTTTGGTGTTTGATAATACGTTTTTCATCTGTATTGTTTTTAACGTTTTACACTTCAAATTTATGGGGATTTAGAATAACTTAAAACATTGATTTTGATGTATTTATATGCTAAATTATCTGTTAATTTTATATCAAGTTTTGGTTAAGATAAAATACCATAAGTTGGAGTTAATTTCCTTTAGAAAACCGATTTAGGTATCTATTACAGTAAATAGACTTTTTTAGAATTAGAGCAAAAAAAAGTGGGCCACCACAGCCCACTTCTACCAACTAAACTAAATAAGACATTAAACTAATAATTAATGAATTTTGTAAAATCTTTATTATTGGAACGAATTACAATTTTGTAGCTTCCTTCTTCTAATTTATAAGCCCTTTCAATGGCTTGAGTTCCTTTTATGGTTTCAGAGAATAGTAATTCGGTATCACCATCATAAATACCATATACTTTTACGTAAAGTGGTTCTTTTTCAAGAGCTAGCTTTGTAACAAGTATAAGCCCATCACTTTCTCGTACATACGGCTTATAAACTGTAGTTTCTTCTTCTTTGTTAAAAGAAACCTCGTTTAGCGCCACGGTAAAAGGAATGGTGTTGATTTCCATATCTTTTTCCAGTTCTAGTATATAACTACCATCTTTAAAGCTGCTAAGATCAAAGTCCTTATTATATAGTCCGTTTTGTTCTATTACTTCTTTATATAATGTGACACCTTTTACATCTTTAATAGAGAGTAGGTTGCCTTGCTTAACATTTTCGATTGTTAATGAGGCAGATCTAAGATCGCTTTCATAATTAATAAAAGAAATCTCGTTAGCGTAACCCATAACCGTAGCCATTGTTGCTACCATTAAAATTACTTTTTTTGTGTTTGATAATACGTTTTTCATGATTTGGTGTTTTTAACGTTTTATACTACAAATGTATAGGGGTTTTAGGAAGCATAAAACATTGATTTTGACAAATTTGTATGCTAAATTACCTGTTAATTTTATGCTAAGTTTATGTTAAGTTAATATACCATAAGTTGGAGTTAATTTCCTTTAGAATTTAGGAAATCGATTTAGGTATATATATTGAGTAAATAGAATTTTTCAGAATTAAAGCAAAAAAAAAGTGGGCCACCACAGCCCACTTCTACCAACTAAACTAAATAAGACATTAAACTAATTATTAATGTATGCTTTATGAAAATTTTTACTATTTCTCATAGAAGTTCAAAAAACTTCCTGTTTTGCAACTCGTTGTTTTCGATAACAACAACTTACGGTACAAAGATACAGCAGTAATACACCTTGAAAAACATCAATTTTTGCTTATTTCTATGCTATATTAACCATTACCTATATGTTAACTTAATGTTAAGGTAATTTAGTACACAATAATGGTAATACTATATATAATGTATGCATAATATGTTGTAATTTTGTTTTAAAAGAAAACCCTCTATGATCACTAAGAAACCTACATTTAAAAAACTGTCGCCTTCCTTTGGTACTTCCATATTGGTGAAACAGCACAACGATACATTAGATAGGGGTGAAATGTTTTGGCATTTTCACCCAGAAATTGAACTTATATATATTAACCGTGGCCAAGGGAAAACCCATATTGGTAACCATTTATCGTATTTTAACAATAGCCAATTAATTTTAATAGGCTCTAATTTACCACACAATGGTTTTACAGATAGGTTAACAGCCGCCGGAATAGAGACTACCGTACAATTTAGTCCAGAATTTTTAGGAGAAGATTTTTTTAAAAGCGTGCCAGAGGCAGCCGCTATAGCCTCTCTTTTTGAACGGGCCAAAAATGGTATTAAGTTTAATAGAATAGCCAAGGATTTTGTGGGTTCTAAAATTGAAGGTTTAGAGGAATACACCGGATTGGATAGGATTTTAAAACTTCTTGAGATTTTAGAATATTTAGCAACTACAGATGATTACACCATCTTAAACGCCGATGGTTTTATGTTTGAAACAGAACCACAGGATACCGATAAAATTAAAACCATATACAAATATGTAAATGCTCATTTTAAAGAGCACATTGCACTAGAGGAAATAGCAGATAAAGTAAGTATGACCGTTCCTGCATTTTGTAGGTACTTTAAAAAGACAACGGGAAAAACCTTTACTCAGGTTGTAAACGAGATAAGGATTGTACATGCCACGAAATTGCTAAACGAGAGTAAAATGAGTATTGCAGACATTTGTTTTGAATGCGGATTTAATAATTTTTCGCATTTCAATAAACAGTTTAATGAGATAATCGGTAAAAGTGCCTCTAACTACAGGAAGGAAATTAAACAGATTATTCAGTAGTTTATTTTACCACAATAACTTAAAACCCCTTTACAAAACTGTAAAGGGGTTTTTTTTGTATTAAGGGAATTTTGCGCCTACATGAACCTAAACCACAATATTAAAATACCTGTTATAACAGGTAATGTTAAGAATAACATTAAAAGGTAAAGTACCGCATCAAGATTTTCCTTCTTTCTACTTTTAATGGTTGCTTTCATTTTTAATAGTTTTAGAATTATGTTGTAAAGGTACAGTCTTTACCTGGTGGCTAAAACAGGAATATTGACGAATATATGTGTTATATTGATTGTTAAATCATTGTAAATAAACAAGATATGTCGTAAGCTAATGGTTTGTTATCGTTAAACTTCACCATTCCATTCCATATAAAATTGCCTAAGGAAGTTTTCCATATAGGTATGTCTTTCTTTAGCCAACTGTTTACCGGTTTTAGTATTCATACGGTCTTTTAAGAGCAGTAGCTTTTCATAAAAATGGTTAATTGTTGGTGCGGTAGACGATTTATATTCGACCTTGCTCATGTTTAAATTAGGCTTAATATCTGGGTTGTAGAGTTGTCTGTTCTTGTAACCTCCGTAATTAAAAGTTCTTGCTATGCCAATGGCTCCTATGGCATCTAAGCGATCGGCATCCTGGATGACATCCAATTCTGGTGAATGGAACTTTTGAGATTCATTTCCGCCTTTAAACGAAATGTTTTCTATAATTTTTACCACATGTTCTATAACAGCAGAGTCTATATTTAGCTTGAATAAAAATTTACGTGCTAAATTAGGCCCTACGGTTTCATCACCATCATGGAATTTACTATCTGCTATATCGTGAAGTAAAGCTCCCAGAGCGACTATAAAAGCATCTACGGGCTCGTTTTTTGCAATCAACAGAGCATTGTTAAGTACGCGTTCTGTATGAAACCAATCATGTCCACCTTCTGCATCAGAAAGTGTTTCTTTAACAAAGGTTTTTGTTTTATCTATTATTTCTGTAGAACTCATAGTTTAGATCTCTTCTAAAACGGATTGCCCTTTACTTTTATCTCCAGAGGTCCATTGCCAAGTTTCATGGAGTCTAATTTTACCGTTAGGCGTTATTTCTGGGTAAGATGAGCATATTCCTGTCATGAGGTCTCCATTTGAGTTAACTTGGTGGTACCTCATGTCTATATGCCCTTTATCGTCTACTGTACCAATAAGGTGACCCTCCACAATATTACCACCTTTATAATTACAGCTTAAAATATGGCCTGTCTGTTGGTAATGAAATACCATACTTGTATTTATCTCGCTATTGTTAGAGTTTGATATTAAACGGAACTTTTTATTATGGTAGTTAATCAAAGTTACTTTATAGTCTATTTAATGATTGCGGGTTCTACCCATTTAAACTGAAATGAATTTTCAGGAATCTTCATTCTATCAGCAAGTCTATACATTCTATCTGGTAGCTTCATTAAATAATCCCTGGCTTTTTCGGCCTCGTCTGTTAAGTTGGTTATTTTATCTATTTCCCAGCGATTTATTAGCTTTTGTAAAATGTCTACATAGTCTTTTGAGGTGTAAACCCCAATTCGTTGCGCCGTATTCGAAAACTCTTCGAAAGCCGTACTTATGTTATCTCCTGATTCTCTTAAAAAATGGGCTGGCATAGTAATTTTTTGTTTCATCATATAATGAAAAGCCATCATCATTTGGCTAGGGTCTACTTCAAAAATACGTTCAACAAATTCAGAATAGGCATTATGATGTCTCATTTCATCTCCCGATATGATTTGGCACATTCTCGCTAATCTTTTATTACCGTTTTTTTTGGCAATTTTAGCCACCCTATTATGGGAAATGTAAGTGGCTAATTCTTGAAAACTCGTATAAACAAAGTTCTTGTAAGGGTCTCTGTCGGTTCCAATATCAAATCCATCAGAAATTAAATATTGTGTAGTTACTTCAATTTCTCGCATATTTACCCTTCCAGAAAGGTAAAGGTATTTATTAAGCACATCACCATGGCGATTTTCTTCACCAGTCCAATGTTTTACCCATTTAGACCACCCGTTAGGGTTATCCACTTGGTCTATACCTTCAACATCCATTAACCAAGACTCGTAGGTAGGTAGCGCTTCTTCAGTAATCATATCACCAACCAAAACGACCCAAAAATCATAAGGTAATTCTTTGGCAAGCTCCCTTATTTCATGAATTTCATCGAAAAACTCTTCGCCTTCAGAATTAGGGAGGAAATCGGTTGGTTGCCAAATTTTATCAATTGGGACTAAGTATTTTTCTATAAGTGCGTCAACATCTTTTTCCAAAAACTTCATGACTTCTAATCGCACGTTTTTTAATGACATTAATTATGTTTTAAGGGTGAATATTATTTGTAATGGTGGTTTCTACCAATTTTAAAAGTTCCGAACGGTCTTTATAATCAGAAATTTTTATCGGTTTATGAACTTTAAACGTTATGTGGTTGCCAATGCCCATGGGAAACTTACCATAGCGAAACATTTTCCATGAATTATTAACGGTAATAGGCACGACTAAAGCCGAAGGTACTTTTTTAAACAGAATTTCCAAACCTTTAGTCTGAAAAGGTTTAGGTTTTCCGGTTTTGCTTCGTGTTCCTTCGGGAAAAATAACGGCAGCACGTTTGTTGGTTTCTATGTACTCCCCAAATTTCATAATGGCAGGCAGGGATTGTCTGGGGTTTTTTCTATCTATTAAAACAGAACCACCATGTCTAAGATTGTAAGACACACTTGGGATACCTTTTCCTAATTCTATTTTACTTATAAATTTAGTATGGTGTTTTCGCATGTGCCACATTATAGGTGATATGTCGTACATGCTTTGGTGATTTGCGACAATAATAAGGGGCGTATTTGTTGGTATATTATGTTCGTTATGAAACGAAATTCTTGTACCCAAAACCTTAGTGGAATGTACAAGGAAAAACTGAAGCATATCCACACTTTTCTTATGTGCTTGATACCCAAATACATTAAAGCAAAACCACTGTATAGGATGAAAAATAACCAGTATTAGTAGAAAACACAGGTAATAAATTATTGTTAAAGGGTATGCTAAAATTTTAATCATGCCCAAAAGTACATGATTTTTTCCCATTTAAAAATTGCCTAAATGCTAAATGAAAAATTTTTATTTCAATTCGTGAAGTCTGTAAATTAAGTAGTAAGAAAAACACCTTAGTAGATGGCAACACATTTGTTGTTCTCACAAATAACATCGGTGGGTTGTGCTGGTACAGAACAATCTGATGCCAAGCCCCATTTAGAGTTGAAAGCTGCTTCTAGGGTATTGTACTGTTCTACTTTGGCTTCTAAATCGTTGGTATCTATAGAGGTAGAATATACCAAAAACCCCCAAGGTCCTCCACATGGTTTGCTGCCAAAAGCGATAAATCTACATTCCGAACTATCATTGCAAACCGATGAATCTGCTAAAGTTTCTATGTCTTCCCTTAAAGCAGTAAGCGTTTCAAGTTCTTCGTTGTATACAGGAGATTGGTCTTCTTCGGTTAAACAAGCAGTTAATAGTAAACATAGCGCTGGTACTATGTAAATAAATTTTGTGGCAGTTCGCATATCTTTTTAGTTTTAAGATGGGTTTGGTAAAAAAAGGTTGCGTATAAAGACATAAAAAAAGCCACGATTGAAATATCGTGGCTTGACTTTTCTAAACTGTTATGCCTAGCAATGTTCGTTATAAGCATCTACTAAATTTTCAGCAATAAGTTCTGCTGGGCGACCTTCAATATGGTGACGCTCTAACATGTGTACTAGCTCACCATCTTTAAATAGGGCCATACTAGGAGAACTTGGCGGAAATGGAATCATATATTCTCTTGCCTTTGTAACTGCTTCTTTATCAACTCCTGCAAAAACCGTAACGATGTTATCTGGTTTTTTGCTGTTTTGTAAACTCATTTTAGCTCCAGGACGTGCATTGGCAGCAGCACAACCACAAACAGAATTTACCACAACCAATGTCGTACCTTCTTTTGCTAAAGCAGCATCGACAGCATCAACAGTGTGTAATTCTTCAAAACCAACATTCGTTAGGTCTTCTCGCATGGGTTTTACCAGTTCTGGTGGATACATATTTTTAAATTTTAATATTTAACAATTTTTTAGCCTTGCAAAGATATCAATTGTGTAACAAAAAGGCGTCCTAATCAACTAACTATATTATATTTACTCAGCTATTTAACATTTTATTAAATAAGTCTGAGTGAACCTACAAAAGTTACAGGTTTTTTGATATTGCCAATTAATATGTAGGTTTGACGAAAAAAAAATAGTAATACATGGGGTTTTCAAAATGGATTGGAGGTGCCTTAGGTTGGTCTTTTGGAGGGCCAATTGGCGCTATTATAGGAGTGGCTTTAGGAAGTATCGTAGATGCGATGTCTAACGGTGGCGGAGACACGCTTCTTGGAGAAGGAAAAAAACGTTCACAGCGAACAACATACAATAGAGGGCCGCAACGCCCACAAACACAATCGGGAGATTTTGAGGTTAGCTTGTTGATTTTAGCCTCTATTGTGATAAAAGCCGATGGAGTTCAAGATCAACGAGAACTGGATTATGTACGTCAGCAGTTTGCCAATATGTATGGAAAAGAGCGTGCCAATCATGCATTTCAGTTATTTAAAGGTATAAGCAAGCAAAAAATATCTAAAAGGCAGGTGTGCTTACAGATAAAACGTATGATGGATCATCCTTCGCGACTTCAGCTTATGCACTTTTTATTTGGTATTGCTAAAGCCGATGGTGTGGTTACTCAAGATGAAGAACGCCAAATACAAATCATGGCTGGTTATTTGGGAATTAGCGCCAGAGATTACGAAAGTATCAAGGCCATGTTCTATAACAGTAGCGATAATGCTTACACGGTTTTAGAGATTGAAAAAGGAGCATCTGTAGACGAAATAAAGAAGGCCTACAGAAAGATGGCGAAAAAATATCACCCCGATAGAGTGATTCATTTAGGGAAGGAACACCAAAAAGGGGCTGAAGAAAAATTCAGACAGGTGCAGGAGGCTTATGAGCACTTGCAGAAAGAACTGAAGTTCTAGTATGTTTAGTAATTCTTGCGAGATGTGCTGAAACTATTTTCAGTAACAGAGCAATCTACGTTTATTTTAAATTATTTTATTTTTATGGGAGACCTTTTAGCAATTTCACCATTAAGAAGTAAAGTAGTTTAATGAACGATAAAAAAATCTTAGAACTTTTTAAACAAGGTCAACGCGAAAAGGCATTTAGTAAGTTATACAGCTTATACCCTAAAATTGAATCCCTTATTCTTTCAAAAGGCGGACAGAAACAAGATGCTTCTGATGTTTTTCAGGAAGCACTCATTATTCTAAATAGAAATTTAGAGAAGGCAGATTTCAAACTTACATCATCATTTTATACCTATTTATATTCGGTATCTCGATTTATTTGGAAGGATGCCCAAAATAAATTTTTAAAACAAGAACTACATGATTTAAGCGATACTGAAGTAGAATATTTTCATAATGTACTTGAGGAGAATAAATATCGACTTGCCGAACGTGCATTTCTCCAATTAGGAAACCGATGTCAAGAACTTTTAAGATTGTTTTATCACAAGGCTATGTCTTTTAGAGAGATAGCAAAAGTGATGCAATTTAAATCTGAAAAAATTGCAAAAAACCAGAAGTATAAATGTCTTGCAAAGGCAAAAGACATCTATCAAACAAGTAAAACGGTTCAATCTTAATTCGGGGTATTATGGAAGCACAAATTCAAGACATAGAGTTAATAAATAAGTATTTAAACAACAGGCTTTCTACGGAAGCTGTTAAGGATTTTGAAACCCGATTAAAAAGCGATGATACATTTAGGTTGCTTTATGAGGAGCATATGGTTTTACTTGAAGGTATTAAAAGACAAAAGTTAAAGACAGAAATCAAAACTGGAAAGCAAAGATATATTAGGGGTAAATGGTTAAGATATTTGGGAGGCTTGTTAGGAACGGTAGTGCTGTTCGCTATTATTTATTTTAATGTGTATAATTCTGATAAAGCGTATTTAAAGGAGCGGGTAAACTTTGAGTCGGAGTATCTTCAAAATTATTATGTTTCAGCAGATTCTTTAGTAGAAATTATTGGCGAAAAGGGTACTGTGGTAAGATTTAATCCTAACGATTTAGAAACGAGTTCTAAAAAACCGTTTTCGGTAGATTCTTTACAAGTGGAGTTAATAGAATTGGTCAACAAACAAGATTTGTTATTGGCTAATGCCCAAACTATTTCAAATGGTAACTGGTTAATTTCTGGGGGCGCTTTTAAAATTGATATCAAGACGAATAACGAATCTTTAGTTTTAAAGGAAGGTAAAACTATTAACGCGATGTTTCCTAAGAATACCAATGAAGCTAATATGGAACTATTTTATGGTGAAAGGGATAAAGAAGGGTATATGAATTGGGAATCCGCTGATGATACTTTTAGACCGAACCCCTTTATTATTTCAATTGAAGAAGCTTATGTGGTTGATACTGTTATCACTAAGCGTTATGGAGTTGACAGCTTTAAAGAAGTTCATGTTTCGGATACTTTAGGCTTTATGAGTGTTGTAGATTTAAAGGAGAGATTTCCAAAAGGAAATTTTTACAATAAAGATATCGACACCATTCGATTGTTAAAAGAGAGTGTGCGTATTATCGATCATAGATATGATTGTGACTTATCATGGCTAGACAACAGGAAGACTTTTAAAACAAAGGTTTTAGATTCTTTATACAATAAAAAAGATGTGGTTATCGATTCGATTTTAATCGATTTAGAGCAGATAGTTTGGTCCGAATGTAGAGAAATATATGGAGAATTGACCAAGCAGATTTCTAAACAAGAACATGATGCTATAGAGGATGTAATGCCTAGAGAAGAATACAAGGCTCTATTGTCAAAATATAATGAAGAAGCCAAAACATTCAACTATTTCAATAGGGTCTCAAACAGTTTCTACAGGTCCATAGATATTTCCAATCTAGGTTGGATAAACATAGATAAATTATCCCAAGATGAAGAAACCGTAGAGGTTAAACTTAACTTTAATGTAAAGACTAATCATAACGAAATCTATCTTATTGATGAACGAAGTAATTCAGTATTGAATATTTATAACAATGAAATAAATTTACCTGTAAACAGGAGCTTCAAGATTATTGCGCTAGGTATTAAAGGAAAGGATATATATGGGTTTAAAAGATCTTTTAGATTAAGAAAAGAAGGCGATTTACAAATAGATTTCAAAAAAATAAACGAATCGCAAATAAGGGCATTTTTAACTTTAGAAGGTGTTGAGCAGCCAGAAAATCCTATTAAAGCTATAAAAAAAACTAAAATTCTTAAACAAGATAGTACAAGCGTTAAAAATGAAGACATAAAGCCTAATGAAGAAATAGGAGATATCGAAATTCCTGAAAAAACTTCAAAGACCTTTTTTATAAACCTAAACAAAGACACCTTAGTGGTTTGCAAAGAGGGAACCAAATTAATGATAAAAGCAAATTCATTTATAGACCAAAATGATCAAACTATTTTCGGGGAAATTAATTTAAAAGTTACAGAATATTATAAACTTTCTGAGGTGTTATTAGCGAACTTGTCTACCCAGTCTAATGATAAATTATTAGAAACAGGCGGTATGCTTTTTATAGAAGCTAAACAAAATGGAAAGTCATTAGGTCTCAAAGAAAATAAACCTATCGAAATCATATTTCCAACTAAAGAGAAAGACATGCAATTATTTACTGGAAATTGGGAAGGAGGTATTATAAATTGGGAACTTCAAAATAAAATTGCGCTTCTAGATGAGGTTGAAGAGAATCATGTTGAAGAGGATATTCAAGTTCCGTTTGCTGTTGTTGAAGAAGTTCCCGTTTTTCCAGGTTGTGAAAATTTAAATAGAGATGAAACTAGAAAATGTACGAGTGATAAAATTAATCAGTTTGTTCAAAGAAAGTTTAACGGCGACAATATAGCCAACGATTTAGGTTTGGGAGGAAGACAAAGGATTAATGTTCTTTTCAATATTGATAAAAATGGCGATGTCGCTAAAATTCGATCTAGAAGTTCAGAACCAGAATTAGAAGTTGAGGCAGAAAGAGTCATAGCCATGTTGCCTAAAATGAAACCAGGTAAACAAAGAGGTAAGGCGGTTCATGTTCCTTATTCACTGCCTATTGTGTTTCAAGTCGATGGTATAGCTAATGTGGGTCGTTCATCTAAAGATAGAGAACGTAGGGATTCAATGTTTATGAGAAAAGTTGAGGACAAATTAGCCAAGGCAGATAAAAAAGACGTTACTATTACCGAGGTTAAAAGCTATATTTTAAGAGCCTCAAAATTAGGATGGATAAATTGCGACAGATTTATAAATACTAAGAATAATATTAGGTATAATGTTACAATGAACGATGCAGATGGAGAAATAAGACTGAATGTGGTTTTTAAATCTTGGCGTTCTGTGTTATCAGGTAGACGCTCAGGTAGAGTATTCGATTTTAAAATGATTCCTAAAAATGAAAAAGTCCTACTTATTGCTTTAAAAAAGTATAAAGGGAAAATGTTTCTGGATGTTGTAGAAACCTTTACTAAAGAAAACCCCAATATAAAATTCAACTTTAAAGAAGTTGATTTAAAAACCTTAAAAAGCCAATTAGAGACGATAGTTGAATAACCTTTTTTAATTTTTATCTATCCTTTTACCTAAAAGAAAAGCTCTGATATAGGGTTCATGATTCGCAGGCAATTTAAAAGCAACAGGTTCTTTAAACGCTTTACATTTTGTTTGTCTCGTCTTTCATAAATAAGTCATTTTTGTGTCAACTTATTTCAGGACGAGACATATTAAACAAAAAAGCCAACTACAAATCGTAGTTGGCTTTTTAGACAAGTTTTAGTTGTTTAGTCAGTAAAAGTTTCGTTACTAGTGTAGATCTTGGTGTCATCGCCTTTATCAAAAATCATAACTAGTTTGTTGTCAGCGTTTAAGTACACAGACGCTAAATCCCAACCAGAAGTTTTAGTAGCTTCTAATAAACACTTTCTAACATCTGGGTTATTTAAGTTTAAATCTGAATTTTTGATTGTGTCTGCATGGGCATTAATACCTAACATAAGTACTATTGCAGCTGTAAAAAATTGTAGTTTTCTCATCATAGGAAAAGTTTAAATTAGACTACAATTTTAAGATAAAAACTAGTTTTCCTTAAAAATAATAGTTGAATGCTCTCTTTTAACGTTTAAATTCAACATTTTACCTAAAACCAGAGCTCTATTATCGGGTTCATGACCCGCGGACATGTTAAAAGCAATAGGGAAGTTGTACTCCGAAAGCACATCTAATATGAGTTGTTCTATAGAAGTTCCCCACACAGTAGTATTCGATTTTATCTTACTCATATCGCCAACAATCACACCAGCACAATCATCAAAATACCCCGCACGCTTTAAACTTTGTAGCATACGGTCGATGTGATATTTGTACTCGCCAATGTCCTCAATGAAAAGAATTTTACCCGAGGTATCAATACTTGTATTAGAGCCCAACATAGAATGCAACATGGTTAAATTACCACCTACAATTGGAGCAGATATTATGCCGGGTCTATTATATTCCGAACCTTTTAAAGTGTAGTTCAGATTCTTACCAAAGAGACCATCTTTTAAAGAATTGATAGTTTCCTTGATAGTTGAAGGGTCGTCTTGTAAACTCGTACACATCATACCATGAATGGACTGAATCCCCAGATTATGAACTGTATTATGAATTGCCGTTATATCGCTATAACCAATAATCCATTTTGGATTTTCTTTAAATGTAGACCAATCTAATTTATCCAAAATCCTTACCGAGCCATAGCCACCTCTAGCACACCAAATCGCCTTTATACTCTTATCATCCAGAGCTTTTTGAAAATCTTCACAGCGTTCATCGTCAGTTCCTGCAAAATGATTGTTTTGATTGAATAGGTGTTCACCAAGAATACTATGCAATCCCCAACTTTTAAGTAGTATCTGGGCTTGCGTAATTTCATGCTTTTTATTTTTTAAAATACCTGAAGGCGCTACAATGGCCACGGTATCTCCTGCTTTCAAATAAGGTGGTTGTTTCAATGTAATATTTTGTTTTTGTATGCTGTTATTTTGAGCTGTCGAGACACTATTTCTTAAGAAAAATAAAGCACAAAACACACATAAAATTAGTAGGTTTCTTGACATATTGTAAATGTACATTTTTTTTCGAAAACGCTTTTAAAATGTGTACTTTTGCTGTTTTTAAAGACGCGTCATTCCGAGCGAAGCGTGGTAACCTAAGCATTGTTATTCTAAACTTTTTAAGATTGCCGAAATCCTGCCTCCATCGCAATGACTCAGTAACGTGAATAAGATTATAATGAACAAACCAAAAAGATATACCGTAACAACAGCATTACCTTACACCAACGGACCAATTCACATTGGGCATTTAGCAGGTGTTTACGTACCAGCAGATATTTATGTGCGCTATTTACGTTTAACTGGGAATGATGTTGCCTTTATTGGTGGAAGTGATGAACACGGCGTGCCTATTACCATTAAGGCAAAAAATGAAGGTGTTACGCCGCAAGATATAGTAGATAAATACCATGATATTATCAAGCAATCGTTTGAAGATTTTGGCATTACTTACGATAATTACTCGCGTACAACAGCGCCAATTCATCATAAAACCGCTTCAGATTTCTTTAAAACCTTACATGAAAAAGGCGAGTTTATAGAGGAAACTACAGAGCAGTTGTATGATGAAGAGGCCAATCAGTTCTTAGCTGATAGATTTGTAATTGGTACTTGCCCTAAATGTGGCAATGAAGAGAGTTACGGCGACCAATGCGAAAGTTGTGGAACAAGCCACAATGCAACCGATTTAATTAATCCTAAATCGGCAATTACAGGCAACACTCCAACTTTAAAACAAACAAAACACTGGTTTTTACCTCTAGATAAACACGAGGATTTCTTAAAAGAGTGGATTTTAGAAGGCCATAAAAAAGATTGGAAACCGAATGTATACGGACAAGTAAAATCGTGGATTGATGACGGATTGCGCCCAAGAGCTGTAACCCGGGATTTAGATTGGGGAATTCCTGTTCCTGCAGAAGGTGGAGAAGGAAAAGTATTGTACGTTTGGTTCGATGCTCCAATAGGGTATATATCCTCTACCATTGAGTGGGCAGAGCGCGAAGGAAAAGATTGGGAACCGTACTGGAAAGATGAAGACACTAAACTGGTACATTTTATCGGAAAGGATAACATTGTGTTTCACTGTATCATTTTCCCGTCTATGCTTAAGGCCGAGGGCAGCTATATTTTACCAGAAAATGTTCCAGCTAACGAGTTTTTAAATCTTGAAGGAAATAAATTATCAACCTCTAAGAACTGGGCCGTTTGGTTGCCTGAATACTTAAAAGATTTCCCTAATCAGCAAGACGTATTGCGTTATGCATTAAATGCTAATGCCCCAGAAACTAAGGATAATGATTTTACATGGAAAGATTTTCAGGCTAGAAATAACAATGAGTTGGTGGCTATCTTCGGTAACTTCATTAACCGTGTGGTGGTCTTAACCAATAAATATTACGATGGTGTTGTACCAACACCTAGCGAGTTTACGCAAGTTGATGAAGAAACTTTAGCTGCTGTAAAAGCTTACCCGAGTGTTATTGCAAGTTCCATTGAGCGCTACAGATTTAGAGAAGCTGGGCAAGAATTAATGAATTTGGCACGCTTAGGAAACAAGTATTTGGCGGATGAAGAACCTTGGAAAAAAATAAAGGAAGACGAAGCAAGAACCCAAACCATTATGTATGTGGCATTGCAAATAGCAAGTGCCTTATCAACTTTATGTGAACCATTTTTGCCCTTTACGGCCGAGAAGTTAAAGAGAATCCTTAATGTCGCGTCGAGTGGAGTCGAGACGTCTTGGAATGATATTCCAACTAAAGCGGTGCTTTTGCCAGCCAACCACCAAATAGGAAAAGCAGAGTTGCTGTTCACAAAAATTGAAGACAAAACCATACAAGCACAATTAGATAAATTAGAAGCCAATAAAAAGGCAAACGAAGCGGCTAATAAAAAGACAGAGCCTCAAAAAGATACCATCACTTTTGAAGACTTTACTAAGTTAGATATTCGGGTAGGCACTATTCTAGAGGCCGAAAAAATGCCTAAAACCAAGAAGTTGCTAAAATTAAAGGTTGATACGGGTATCGATGTAAGAACCATAGTGTCTGGTATTGCTGAAAGTTTTTCAGCAGAGGAAGTTATTGGAAGACGAGTAACCGTATTGGTTAATCTTGCACCACGTGCCTTAAGAGGAGTGGAAAGCCAAGGTATGATTTTAATGACCGAGTCTCCAGATGGTAAATTGGTGTTTGTAAACCCAGATGATGCTTCTGTAGCAAATGGGTTGCAGATTAGTTAAAGGTCACTTAACCACTAGTTTCTTAGTCTCAACCCTATTCTTTTCATCTACTACTTTAATAATGTAAATGCCTTTTTTAAGGTATGAGACATTTAGTTTTATGATGCTTTTATTGTAGATGTAAATAGCAGCACGTTTTCCTAAAACATCTATAAATTCAACCGATTTTATCTTATTGGTGCCAAGTATATACAATTCGTCCTCTACCGGGTTGGGGTGACATTTAAAAACCGGATTTAATTTTGAAGCAGGAGCATGGGCATGGTCTTGAGCAGGTAATAAATTATATGTTGCTAAGCAGAAAAGTATAGTAAACAATATTTTCACAATAACTTTTTTTAAACAGGGGGCTATACTATAACGTATTTTATCAGTTTTAAATTATGTTTTTTACAATAAGAAGGATTGTTTATTATGTTTAGACAATTTATTTATATTTAAAAAAATACTTAACTTATATAAAAAATAAAGAAACATGTTATCAAAAACTATAGAAGAAGCATTAAACAACCAGATTAAAATAGAAGCAGAATCATCGCAAATATATTTAGCCATGGCTTGTTGGGCAGAGGTAAAAGGATTAGAAGGTGTTGCTGGTTTTATGTATGCGCAATCTGATGAAGAACGAGAACACATGCTTAAGTTAGTGAAGTTTGTTAATGAACGTGGAGGTCATGCTAAAGTGTCTGCATTAAAAGCACCAGACGTAACGTTCACTTCTTTTAAGGATATGTTCGAGTTGTTGCTTAAGCACGAAATGTTTGTATCGCAAAGTATTAATGAGTTGGTTCATATTACACTTCAAGAGAAGGATTATGCAACTCATAACTTTTTACAGTGGTACGTTTCAGAACAAATAGAAGAAGAGGCAGTTGCAAGAACTATTCTCGATAAAATTAACCTTATCGGCGACGATAAAGGCGGATTATATTTATTCGATAGAGATATAGAAAACCTAACTGTAAGTACTGCTGCACAAGACACTACTGGAGTGTAATTTTAACATTTAATCTTATTTAGATTAATTAAAAATAAATTATATTTGCCCAGAATTTGTAATTAAAATTCAAGTTTTGGGCAAAAAGAAAAAAAAGAAGGCAGTAAAAAAGATAAAAGAGCTAAAAGAACTAGGTATCATAACTACCGATAAAGTTAAAACCAGCTGCTGTAAAAAGTTTAAGAAAGGCGAAAATAAACGCTGTAAAAAATGCCCATGCTACGATTTACTCAAAAAAGTAGCATAAACTTTTCAAGACATTTTCCAAAACAAGATTCTTTCCTAAATTGCGTTTGTTTCAAATTAAAATAAATGCAAATTCTTAATTATATAGTTCGTCTTACCCAATTACCAGAAGTATCGGTAAAAAACACTTTAGATTTACTCAATGAAGACTGTACGGTGCCTTTTATTTCTAGATACAGAAAGGAAAGAACGGGTAATTTAGATGAGGTCCAAATTGGAGATATCGTAAAATTTAAAGAGCAATTTGAAACTTTAGAAAAACGAAAAAAAGCCATTCTTAAATCTCTAACTGAACAAGGTGTATTGACCGAAGATTTAGAACGGAAGTTAGTTTCTACTCAGGATTTAACAACATTAGAGGACCTGTATTTACCTTTTAAGAAGAGCCGAAAAACTAAAGCTGAAAAAGCAAGACAACTTGGCCTGGAGCCTTTGGCGAAAATCATTATGAGCCAAAATGCAAACGATATTGAATCGGTCGCTTATAGGTATGTAAAAGGAGAGGTTATATCCCAAGATGCTGCATTAGAAGGCGCAAGGCACATTATTGCAGAGTGGATTAACGAACGCACAGATATTAGAAATAACATTAGATATCAGTTAGAACGATTTGCAAGGATTTCCACCAAGATTGTAAAGGCAAAGGAAAACGAAGAAAGTGCTCAAAAGTTTAAGGATTATTTTGATTGGGAAGAAGAGTTAAGCCGAATTCCGTCGCACCGACTGTTAGCTATTTTAAGAGCCGAAAAAGAAGGTGTGGTTAAATTAAAGATTTCAATAGATGACGACAGGGCTTTAGATAAAATAGAACAACGTTTAATTAGGTCTAATAATGATTGTGCCGAACAAATTGAAATAGCCGCTAAAGACGCTTACAAAAGATTGTTACTGCCTTCATTAAGTAACGAGGCACTTCAAATAGCTAAAGAAAAAGCCGATGAAGCGGCCATAAATGTTTTTGCAAAAAACCTAAAGCAATTACTATTGGGTTCTCCGCTTGGAGAAAAACGGGTTTTGGCCATAGACCCCGGGTTTAGAACGGGTTGTAAGGTGGTTTGCTTAGATGCTCAAGGACAGTTATTGTATAATGAAACCATATATCCGCATCCACCAAAAAATGACAGTATAGGGGCGATGAAGAAGATAAGTTCCTTGGCCGATGCTTATAATACGGAAGCAATTGCTATTGGTAATGGAACGGCATCAAGAGAAACAGAAGCCTTAATTAGAAAGATTCGCTTTAAAAACGATATCCAAGTGTTTGTGGTAAGCGAAGCTGGCGCTAGCATCTATTCGGCGTCGAAAATGGCTCGAGAAGAGTTCCCTAATTATGATGTTACGGTGCGAGGTGCTGTGTCTATTGGAAGGCGACTACAAGATCCACTTGCAGAGTTGGTTAAAATTGATGCAAAGTCCATTGGTGTAGGTCAGTATCAACATGATGTAGACCAAGTTAAACTCCAAAAGTCTTTGGATAGTGTTGTTGAAAATTGTGTAAATGCCGTTGGGGTAAATCTCAATACGGCGAGCAAATCACTATTAAGCTATGTATCAGGTATTGGGCCTAAGTTGGCAGAAAATGTATTTAATTATAGACAAGAAAAGGGTGCATTTATTTCTAGAAAAGACCTTAAAAGTGTACCTAGATTAGGCGGTAAAGCGTTTGAGCAGAGCGCCGCTTTTTTAAGAATAAAGGATGCCGAAAACCCTTTAGATGACTCCTCTGTACACCCTGAAAGCTATGCCATTGTTTCTAAAATGGCAAAAGATATGGGTAAATCGGTAAATGCTTTAATTGGTAAACCCGATACATTAAAGGCAATCAACTTAAAGGATTATTGTACAGATACCGTTGGGCTGCCTACTTTGCAAGATATATTAAAAGAACTTGAAAAGCCTGGTTTAGACATAAGAGCACAAGCCAAGGTATTTGCATTCAACCAGAATATAAAAACAATTACAGATTTGCGACCGGATCAATTATTGCCAGGTATTGTAAATAATATTACCAATTTTGGGTGTTTTGTAGATGTTGGTATAAAAGAAAGCGGTTTAATTCATGTCTCTAATTTATCCGATAGTTTTGTTAAAGATGTGAATGACCATGTGCATTTACATGAACAGATTATCGTAAAAGTTCTAGAGGTCGATTTAGCTAGAAAGCGTGTTAAGTTAAAACTTCACAAGAAAATGTAATGAAACGCTACAAAAGTAGACCTAGTCTACATGATTTATTCTTTTTCTGAGTTTTCTACAAATGCAATTTTAAAAGTTGGTGATGAGTCTCTGCTAACGCCTTTCAAAGTATCCAAACAACTTAATATTTTTGCCTTTATAAGGACAGGTACTGAAAAAGCAGAAATTATTGTAGATAGTATCCCCATTACCTTAGAACCTTACACTGTTATTGCTCTTACCAATGTACAGTTTTTTCAATATGTTTCTGGAACGGGTTTAAAAGTTTACTTTTTTAATCGAGAATTCTACTGTATTAAAGATCATGATAAAGAAGTTGGTTGTGCTGGTTTGTTATTTTTTGGCGCGGAACAAAACCCTATAATTCATCTAAACGAAAATGAACAGCTCAAGTTTAATATGCTTCATGATATTTTTGTAGATGAAATTGAAACAAAAGACAATATTCAAGCCGAAATGCTTAGAATGTTAATGGCGAGGCTCATTATAAAGATTACTCGTTTACTCAAAGAAAAAGAGCAAATAGATACCAATAAAAAAGATACTAAAAGCGAGTTACTTCGTGCTTTTAATCTTTTAGTAGAAGCTCATTTTAGAAATGAGCACAGTGTGCAATTCTATGCCGATCAACTTTTTAAATCCCCTAAAACACTTTCCAACTCCTTTGCAAGGTTTAATAAAAGTCCGTTAAAGCTAATTCACGAACGTGTGGTACTTGAGGCTAAACGCTTACTGATATATACAGACAAGACAGCCAAAGAGATTGCTTTCGATTTAGGTTTCGAAGACGCCTCTCATTTAAGCCGATTATTTAAAAAATACACTTCACTATCCCCTTCAGATTTTAAAAAGCAGCTCAAAAAAGCATCTTAGGGAAAAATTGACATACTCTAAGGAAATTCATCTATTCATTACCTGTTGTATAAAGTTCATCTTTGTAGTGTAATTAAAAAACACAAAGTCATGAATTTAAAACATAAATCGATTTTCAATTTAATTGAAATTTTCAGAGGAAACAGTAACCCATCATTGATTAAAAGATTGAGCACAAAAACACATTGTGAGCAAAAACATCATCATGATTTTTATTGTGATATGGAAAGACCTTTTATAGGTGTTAAAAACCAATAAGGGAATAATTGACAAATTATAAGGAGGTTTTTACATGGTTTAACATCCATTTATAATCCAACTTTGCATCAAGAAATTTTAATACATAAAAACAAAATAAAATTATGAGCACATTTAATGTTCCAAAACGAGAAGAAGTAAGTGAAAATAATCAAGCCATTTTCGATCACTTAGAAAAAGCTGTAGGCTTTGTTCCTAACCTATATGCAACTTATGCACATAGTAATACGGCCCTAGAAAACTATTTAAATTTTTCAAATGCTAAAACGTCACTTTCTGCCAAAGAAAAGGAAGTTGTAAACCTTGCTGTTAGTGAAGTAAACCAATGTGTTTATTGTTTGTCTGCACATACAGCAATAGGCAAAATGAACGGATTTACAGATGAGCAAATCTTGGAATTACGCTCTGGTAAAGCATCTTTCGACAACAAACTTGATGCTTTAGCGCAATTGGCTAAGAACATTACAGAGAATAGAGGTGCTACAGACCAAGCGGTTATTGAAAACTTCTTAAGCGCAGGTTACACCAAAGGAAGTATTGTCGATGTAATTTCTTTGGTAGGCGATAAAACCATATCTAACTACCTCCATAAAACGACAAACGTACCAGTAGATTTTCCAGTTGTTGAGCCATTGTCACTTGTAGGGGTTTAAAACATTCAGAATCAAATAAATATTAGAATAAATAGTAATAATAATAAATAATTTAAAAAATGAATAGAGTAATTGCAATTTTAGTAGTAGCATTAGGGTTTGCTTTAAACGGTAATGCACAAGACACCATGATGAAAAAAGAAGCTGTAAAAACGATAGCTTTAGAGCAAACACCAGGTGAGTTTACACAAAAGGGATTAACTGTTAGCGAAGGGTCTTATATTTTTGAAATAAGCAACAATCATTCTGGTACAGACGTTGGGTTTGTATTGGTGCCTAAGGGTAAAGATGCCAGTAACGCAGAAAACCACATAAAAACTGCGTATGTTACTGCCGTTGTAAAAGAAGGAAACGTAGAAACCTCTAATGCAACTAAGCTGTCTAAAGGAGAGTACGTGTACTTTTGTCCTCTAAACAAAACACCGCAATACACACTTACAGTAGAGTAAATTTCGAATTTTAAATAATAGCAGAAAAAGGTTGTCTTGTTATAGGCGACCTTTTTTGTTATAACAACTTTAGACTTGAATTTCTAAATTCAGGTTTGAAAAATAAACCCCTTGATGATTCATAAAAGTATCCTGTTGTTTATTTAGCTCTAAAGTTTCACCACTATAAGTAGTTGCAGGCAAACCAATTTCTTGGTAAATACAAGCTGTGGCAGCATAATCCCAAATGCTACCACCGCCCAGGTCTTTTTTTGGAAGTTTTATGAAACAGGCTGGTCCGTTTTCTAAAACTGAAATAGCACACATTACGGCGCCTTTACCAGCTATTTCTTTAATGTTGGTTAAGCCTAAACGCGTTTTGTGATTATTCAGAATTTTTACGATTTTTTCAGATTCAGGCGTGTTGCTCAAAGTCTTATCGGTTAAGTAAGTTAAATAATAATTAGTATTATTAATGGCCCAAGGTTTTTTGTTTTTAAACACACACTGTCCTTTAATGGCATGATATAGGGTTTCTGAAACTGGGTCAAAAACAACGCCAATTAAAGGGGTGCCTTCATTAGAGACTAAAGCAATAGACACCGAAAACCCACTAGTTTTGTTAATAAAGGCCAATGTACCATCTATAGGGTCGACACACCAAAAGCAATCTTTTTCAAAACGGCTGCCGTTATCGTCGGTTTCCTCGGTTAGTAAACCAATATTAAATGTGTTGCAAGTTGGCATCAAATACGATAAAATAATAGCTTCACATTCGTAATCCACTTTTGTAACTACTTGCGAGGCATAGTTTGAACCACCTTTCTTTTGCTCCACAAGAACATCTTCATTCATATACTTCTGAATGACTTTACCCGCAGAAAGTGCAGCTTCAATAGCAATATTTGCTAATTGTTGTAAATCCATTACTGTAGATTTTTAACGACTTTAGCGGTAATACGTTCACTATAGCTATTAATTTTCCAATGACCGGGACTCCATCCTTTTAAAAACCTATGGAAATCTGCCCAGGCAACGTGGTACAAAACGCGCCATTCGTTTTCCAAAGCCTCATTTTTTTTGCCAAGAGCTTTGTGTAAGTGATTAAAATAGGTGTCTAAAACTTGTTGTTCTAAACGCTCACAATCACTTTCGTAAAGACAACTCCCAACAAAATAAGCGACATCTTTCATACCGCATCCACCACCAACATATTGAAAATCTACACCAGCGACTTCTCCATTGTTTGAAAAACAAAAGTTTGCCAATTTTGCATCGCCGTGAACGAAGGTTTTAAAAGTACAATCATTCAATTTTGCATCGATTTTAGAAGCTGTAGTTTTTAAGGCCATATCCTCTAAAATTTCAAGTTCTTGAGGTCGGGTATCTAAGTGCCAATAGGTGCCAATGTCCCAAAGTCCGTTAGGTTCTTTTCTTAAATAGCTAGTATGAAATTGAGCCAACCATTCCAAGCATTTATCAATATCCTGCCATGTTACACTTTGTTTTCGCAATGGAAAACCCGCTTTATCCAAATCTTCCAGAATTATAAGGACTTCATCTTGATGATGCGCTACAGCAATGCATTTTGGTAAACGAGCCATACTAGAATTAGCGTACTTGGTGTACCAAGTGGTTTCAACCTGATAAGATTTTAATTTTCTTAGATGCCCGATGTCGCTATTCCATCCTCTTGGGTGTTTGCTTTTTTGGGGTAGTTGCACATGTTTAACAACAACGCTTTCTAAAGCTGAATCTTCGAGGGAAACTCGAATAATTTTACCATAACCACTCCATAGTTCTTGAATAACTTCCTTTTCTTTTAAAGATGATGCGCCAGTGGTTTGTAGAATTATGGATTTGAAATAATTATTCATAGGGTTTCAAAGGTAGGGAAAAGTGAATTCAAATAAACCTTGACTTCAAATTCTACGACAACTCTTCTCTTTAAGCTAAAGCGGTATTATATTTAAAAAAGCGCGCTGAGAATACCTTCGCTTTTAGACAAACTTTCCCAGGATTATAGCCGTAGCTCTTCCCCGGTTTTCCACGTTTTTCCCATTGCATAGGGAATCACGTACTTGTCTGATGCCTCAATACATTACAACCGTTCGGCAACTTAGACTTGGCTTGCATAGAGGCTTTATATCCACGCTTTGCAATTACAAGGGTTGGCTCCCTCACCATTAATAGGCGTCCTCTTTTTGAGGCGGCCTACTAGAATGTTCACCGCACAATAAAGGTTTGCGACCTCTATTGTCCCATATATTTCAATGGGTTTAGGCAACTACTAGCTGCTGCAATGCCCGAAGTCTTGTACATTTCATTTTTACTCTTCCAATAGAGATTTATCCAATTTTCCTGTGAGGATACTAGGAATCGAACCTAGATATAAAAACCTTTGGCCTAGGAGAAGGGCTTCGGAAATGGCTCCGTAGATTTTAGCCTACAAAATACCAACCTTCTCCTTGTGTGTTTCCCAACACACGGTATTTCAAGCTACCGAGCAGTTTCCTACCGGGTAACTTTAATACTGCAATACGCTCCGTATGGTTGGATGACCAAGACGTAACCCATTACTACAACTTTTCCTGTTGATGTCTCCATCGCAAACCTTTTTATCGGCTATAAACCCTTATATACTTTAGCAGTTGCCCTTCGTTTATAATGATTTATGTGAGTTGCTTGCTTACATGTACTGTTTCATGAAAAACAGTCTCTACGCACAGTGCCTGCTTGTAGATTTATCCTTGTTACCAAGTTTATCTAAGGACGATAAGCCGCCCCGTCACGCTATAGTCAAGATTAAAGAATGACGATTTTTTTCAGTGATGAAATCTCGAAAAATCTCACCTTATTTCAATGAACTTTATGTTGCGGAACAGATAGGATTCGAACCTATATCTATGCATTTTAACTCAATGAATTCTATTTTAAGAAATAGGTTTCGTTGAATTCATAAAATCATTTCAGTGCATTGCATTGACCAACTTTGCTACCGTTCCAGTTTTTATCTTGTGGGAATTGAAGGATTCGAACCTACTAAGCCTAAAGGCAACAGATTTACAGTCTGCCTCAGCTCTCCAACGCTGACGAATTCCCTTTTAAAATCGGCGAAGCCTACCCTGAGCGGAGTCGAAGGGTTACTTCGCCGATTTTTCAGCTTTCTTGCTTTTCTTTTTCTTTGACTTTTTCTTCTTCTTTTTAGGTTTTATTTTTTTCTTAACACGGCTCAATTCGTTTTCTACATAGTTAATAATGCAGTTATCAGTTGCTAACTTTAAAGCTGTTTTATAAACTTTAATAGCTGCCTTAAATAGGCCCCGCTCTTCTAATAAAACCGCTTTGTAATAGTGTAAAATAGCTTTGTTTACACCTTTTAAAGTCAAAGCAAATGCTATTAGCTTTTCGGCTTCATCATAATCTTCATTCCATAGTAAGGTTTGAATGTAGAACGGATATGTTTTTGGCATGTCCATCTCATGTGCCACGGCTTCTGCATAATAGTATTTAGCAGTTTCGTAATCTTTTAATTGTTCGGCATAAACACGTCCCATTAAGCATAAAGCCTGGGCATCTTTACTGTTATATGACAAAGCGTAGTTCAATGCTTCCAAGGTTTCTTCTAACTCGTACGGATACGCATCTAAAGCTTTAAACAAATAGTTGTTATGTAAATTATTTTCCATTGTTTTTAATAAATATTATCCAGGATGAATTGTTCAAATAGTATTGAACAGCCATCTAATTAATGATTAAACCCGTTACGGGTGATTTAAGAGCACAGCTTATGTGTTCTTAAATAGAATCGGAACTAAATTATTCTGGGAATAAAAAAAATCCGAAACAGTTGTCTTGCTTCGGATGCTTTTCTGGAAAATATACCTACTTAAAGCAGGTGGGTAGAAAATACCGAAGCCTCATGAGTGATTCAAAATCACTATACCTATTCCAAAACGGTATACTATGCTGTAACATGGCTTCTTGTTTAAAATTATTATTTCTCTTGACAGTTGTTTCTTTAAAACTGCGTTGCAAAGATTAAAACTATTTTTTAAATAACAAAACTTTTTTCAATTTAAATTATTGAAAATCAGTTAGTTATGATAAAATATAAAATAAGCAATTCCTGTCCGCTTTTTAGCAGATACTCGAGGTTTATGGCAAAAGTTTGTATCCCAGTTGCTTACACTCCAAAGGCCTATATTTTAGTTTTTAAAATCTTTACTCAATTAATTCTAAATTTTTTCAAAAAAAAACGTCCAACACATGTTGGACGCTTTAAATATGATTGTTTTTAAGATATCTTATCTATTCATATTCTTTATTTGGTCCACAAAATTGTCTAAATCTGCTTCTTGACTTATTAAAGTAGAAGCTTTATCTATGATGTATTTCACGTTTACCGCGTGAAAACCAAGTCCAACAGCAATCTTTTTCAGAAGTAATAATTCTGGTTCTCCTTCAATATTATCAACATAAACCATTCTTACTAAATCGTATAAACGCTCTAAACGCTCATCGTAAGATATTGGTGGATTGATTGGGTGATCATTATAATTCTTTAAAATTGTCTTATAGTCAACTTCATTAATTTCCAATCTATGTGCCAACCTGTCTAAAAAGGCACGTTCTTCATCGGTAATGATACCATCGGCCATAGCTACTCTTACTATAGCTGCAAAATGGCTTTCGTTACGCTTTTTAAATCCACTATCAAATAAATCTGAAATCGACATATCTTATTGTTTTTTAGTGCTGCAAACGTACATATTATTTTTAAGATTTTAAACCCAAATTTCAATTTTTTGGGCGCCTGCATACCTGTGTCATGTTAGGTAACATTTATCCTGAACTTTTTTAGGAAACTAGGCTGAACTTAGAATTTATAGATTACGTCGTCGTACCTCCTCCTTTAGATTAACATTTATAAAATATAAATAAATTTAAAAATAAACATTAATAAATCAATGTATATCAGTAGGTTAAATTAACAACTTTTGTTTTATACATCTTTGTTAGGCGACGTGTTTTCCTAGATTAAATAATGCTTTTATTGACATTCCTAAAACTTCTCTCATTTTTTCAACTTTATCTTTTTCTCTCTGTTCTGGTTTTAGTTCGTTTTCAATTGTCGAAAATTCAAGTCCAAAATATTGATGAAAACCAACATAAAATAATAAAGTCAGCATATTATGGTTATGCTTAATTAACTCCTGCATATCTGTTTTAAATTCTTTTGAGTCAATTTGTATTTTCTTACTCTTATCGAAATGGTCTAAATATTTCGGTATAGGTTCTTTAATTGGATAGCCATCGTAATGCTTTACGCAGTTACAAATCCAATTTATTTTTCGTGTTATAGGAAAATTATGAGTTGTTTTTTTTAATTCAACATCGAATTCGGACTTTAAATATTCCGTTGTCGGCAAAAATTTATTGTCAGAATCAATTTCTTTGAAAAATTCATCCATCATCGGAATTAGGTTTTTCAAAAAGCTTTCATATTTGTGAAAAGCACCAACATACCCTAATCTAACAGTTTCAAAATAATTTTCTTTGTATTCATCTTCGGTTAAATTGAAGAATTGTTTATACTTTGAAAACTTAAGTTCTCTTTTAAAAATTTGTATGGATTTTAATGAAGCAGGAAAGTAGAACTGAACAAATAAATCTTGATATGAGTGAAATTCGGAAACAAAACTGACTACAAAATCAAAAAGTTTTTTTCCGAGTGGGTCATTTTGAGTAAGTTCAAAGTTCGGAATTTTTGAAAATTCCTTTTGAAGATTTTCAATTAATAAATCTACAGAGTTTACTTTATTTTTCAATACGGTTTTCCTAAATGTTGCCTAACGTGGAGATAGACTTCCGTTTTAATACTGAAACAAGTTCAGCACAGGTGAAGTTTATCGATTGCTAAACGCAATTTCGATAATTTTTCTGACAAAATCAAGATTAATAACGAGCTACTTCAAACAAAAAATCTTTTCGTTTAAGAGTAGCTAAATCATCTACAAAACATATTAGGGGCTTATGTTGTGGTAGATTGTATTAAATATGTGTTATTGATGAGTCACAAACCTCTGTAGTTAGAAATGATTACAGGTTAATTCTACGATTTACTATTCCCCAGAATTTATTTCACAAAATGCATTTCCAATTCTCCTTTCCCTTTGGTAAAAATCTTTCCACGGGGAAGACATGCGAATTCGTCTTTTACCAGTTCATAAGTAGACGCCGAGATATTGATTCTGCCCGATTCACCTGTAGATTCCATTCTGCTAGCTGTATTTATGGTATCTCCAAAAAGGTCGTATGCAAACTTCTTTTTGCCTACCACACCTGAAACTACCATTCCTGAATGTATGCCAACCCGCATTTTCCATTTTAATTCGTGGGTCTTATTCCTTTCCTCAAGGTAGGATAGCATCTTTTTTGCGGCTGTGATACAATGCACAGCATGGTTGGTAATTTCATCTTCAAGACCACAAGCGGCCATGTAGGCATCACCAATGGTTTCAATCTTTTCAACGTTAGTTTCTTCCATGATTTCGTCGAAACGTCCGAAGATATCATTTAGCTCATTGACCAAGGTGATTGCCGATGTAGATGCTACCAACTCGGTAAAACCTTCAAAATCGGTAAACAGAATTGAAACGTTCCTGTGTCTTTTTGGAATGGTCTTACCGCTTTCCTTTAAGTCTCTTACAATGTTTGCAGGTAGGATATTGTGCAGGAGGTCATCAGATTTTTTCTGTTCAGCAATCAAAGAATCTTCAGATTTATCAATCAGCACCGATAAGCTCCAAATCAATGCGAGACATATTAATGCCGTCATGCCCATATTTACAATTTGCGATAAATAGGGATCCATATCCTTATTGTGAGCATAGAATTCCGATTGAAAGACAACAGTAATAATTAAAGTTAAGCAAGCCAATAAACTAAAGCCATGAGCAAGAGTTCTTGCTTTTCGGGGGAAAGTCATGTAGGGTAAGATAATTGTTAAAAAACAAACGCTGCTAATCCCTGAGGCGTAACCAGACAAATAAAGAAATACGAGCACCGAAATGTATGCAGAGATAGCAAGCCATGCCGAGGCGGCAATACGCTTTCCTTTATGGTTTAGAACCAATACCATTAGAAACATTAAGCCCAATATTATATTCCATACCGCACTTGTAATTTCTGAGATGGATAGGGCAATAAACATCCATAATAAACTAAACAAAACCCCAAGTATTGCGGCTATATTGCATACTTGTAGATACCTTTTTTCTGTTACCAAAAAATTCTCTTTTAAACCAATATCAGCAATTCTTTGAAAAAGAGTCCTTTTTGTGTCATCAACAGCCATTTAGTAATTCTTGTTTACTTTAGTTTACGGGTTTGTAATTAGTTCTAGCCAACGGTTACCATGAATACGCGCAATTTTAATGGCTTAGATGCTTGCTTGAACGAAGTTCGACAATTTTTATGATAAATTCAAGCTGGGTAATGCATTGTAAAACACAAAAATCTTTTTGTTTAACAGTAGCTAAATCATTCATAAAATGAATTTAAGGTTTATATTTGCACCTCTAAATAAAAATAGGTGAGTCAACCCCATATTTCTCAAACCTATGCACAGACTTTGCAAACGCAAAATCTGCGGTCTGCTATTGCCCAACCCTTCGGCTCCGCTCAGGGCAAGCCTAATAAAACACATCTAAAAGGATTAGTAGGCTCCGCCTTTTCCTATGTTATTTCAAGTGTTTTTAAAGCTTCAGAAAAACCTTTTCTATTAATTTTTAATGATAAAGAAGAGGCGGCACATTACCTAAACGATTTAGAACAGCTTATTAACGATAAAGATGTGTTGTTCTATCCGGGGAGTTACCGTAGGCCATATCAGATTGAAGAGACAGACAATGCCAACGTTTTGTTGCGGGCCGAGGTTTTAAATAGAATCAATTCCCGTAAAAAACCGGCAATAATTGTCACTTATCCAGATGCGCTTTTTGAGAAAGTGGTCACCAGAAGGGAGTTGGAGCGTAATACCCTAAAAGTTGCTGTTGGTGATAATCTGTCTATAGATTTTGTAAATGAAGTTTTGTTTGAATACCAATTCAAGCGTGTAGATTTTGTGACCGAGCCTGGAGAGTTTTCGGTTCGTGGTGGTATAGTAGATGTGTTTTCATTTTCACATGATGAACCCTACCGTATTGAGTTTTTTGGGGATGAGGTAGATAGTATCAGGACTTTTGATGTAGAATCGCAACTTTCGGTAGACCAGATTAAAAAAATCAATGTTATACCCAATGTTGCCAATAAGTTTTTGGAAGAAAGCCGCCAGAGTTTCCTAAAATATATCGCTCAGAAGACAGTAGTTTGTTTGAAGAATGCAGACTTGTGCTTTTCAAGGATTGATGATTTCTTCAGTAAGGCCGAAGACGCTTTTAAAGAACTATCTACAGAATTGAAGCACAGCAAGCCGGAAGAACTGTTTTGTAATTCTGAATTACTAAAAAAGCAATTGTTGGATTTCTCTTTGATTGAGTTTGGGACACAGCGTTTCTTTTGTCATTCAGAGCGAAGCGAAGAATCTCTTAAGGACACCTCAGGCGTCATTGCGAATGAAATGAAGCAATCTCTTCAAAATAATGAGATTACCACGTCGCAAGCTCCTCGTAATGACAACGTCATAAATTTTAACACCACCCCACAACCAGCTTTCAATAAGCAATTCAACTTATTGATAGATGATTTAAACTCCAATCATGATAAAGGTTACGTCAATTTTATAGCCTGCGTAAGTGAGCAACAGGCCAAACGTTTTCACGATATTTTTGATGATGTAGACCAGGAGGTACATTACAAAACCATTGTACAATCGCTGCACCAGGGGTTTGTAGACCATGACAATAAAATAGTTTGTTACACAGACCATCAAATATTTGAGCGTTATCATAAGTTCCACATTAAAAATGGGTATGCTAAAAAGCAGGCGATTACTCTAAAGGAACTCACCAACTTAGATGTTGGGGATTATGTTACGCACATAGACCATGGTATTGGTCGTTTTGGAGGGCTAAAAAAAATAGATGTAGAAGGTAAGAAACAGGAAGCCATCAAATTGATTTACGGCGAGCGTGATATTCTGTATTTAAGCATCCATTCGCTTCATAAAATTACAAAGTACACAGGGAAGGATGGTAAGCCCCCAAAAGTCTATAAACTTGGTAGTTCGGCATGGAAAACCCTTAAACAGAAAACCAAGGCTCGCGTAAAGCATATTGCCTTTAACCTGATAAAGTTATACGCCAAACGAAAGACCAGAAAGGGCTATCAATACAACCCTGATAGCTACATGCAGCATGAGTTGGAGGCTTCTTTTATTTACGAAGACACTCCAGACCAAAGTACTGCTACGGCAGATATAAAAGCCGATATGGAAAGCGAGCGTCCCATGGATCGTTTAGTTTGTGGCGATGTTGGTTTTGGGAAAACCGAAGTAGCTATTCGTGCAGCCTTTAAAGCGGTTGATAACGGAAAACAGGTCGCCGTTTTGGTGCCAACAACCATTTTGGCCTATCAACATGCTAGAACATTTAGAAAACGACTAGAGGATTTCCCAGTTGTTGTTGATTACTTAAATCGATTTAGAACCGCTAAGGAAAAACGACTGACTTTAGAAGCCTTAGAGCAGGGCAAGGTGGATATTATTATTGGAACACATCAGCTCGTTAATAAAAACGTAAAGTTTAAAGATTTAGGGCTTTTGATAGTTGATGAGGAACAGAAATTTGGAGTGGCCGTAAAAGAAAAGCTAAAGACCATAAAGGAGAATGTAGATGTATTGACATTAACCGCCACGCCAATTCCTAGAACACTTCAGTTTAGTTTAATGGCAGCTCGTGATTTATCGGTCATTACCACGCCTCCGCCAAATAGATACCCCATAGAAAGTCACGTGATTCGTTTTAATGAAGAAACGGTTCGCGATGCCGTGAGCTATGAAATTCAACGTGGTGGGCAAGTATTCTTTATCCATAACAGAATCGAAAATATTAAAGAAGTGGCCGGGTTAATACAACGTCTGGTTCCAGATGCTAAAGTGGCTATTGGTCATGGGCAAATGGAAGGCAAGAAGCTTGAGCAGCTTATGTTATCGTTCATTAATGGTGAGTTTGATGTTCTTGTGAGTACAACCATTGTAGAAAGCGGCTTGGATGTACCTAACGCCAATACCATTTTTATTAATAATGCCAATAATTTTGGGTTGAGCGACTTGCACCAAATGCGTGGTCGTGTGGGTAGAAGTAACAAAAAAGCGTTCTGTTATTTCATCACGCCAGACTATTCTGCTATGACCGAAGATGCACGTAAGCGTATTTCGGCATTAGAACAATTTACAGAGTTGGGTAGCGGATTCAACATTGCCATGAAGGATTTGGAAATCCGTGGTGCTGGAGATTTACTAGGCGGGGAACAAAGCGGATTTATCAATGAAATAGGATTCGATACCTATCAAAAAATATTGAACGAAGCCATCGAAGAACTCAAAGAAAACGAGTTCAAGGATTTATATAACGAACCAGACGAAGATAAGGTTTATGTGAAAGATGTGACTATCGATTCTGATTTTGAGTTACTTTTCCCAGATAGTTACGTGAATAATATTGCTGAAAGATTAAGCCTCTATACCAAATTAAACGAACTTAAAACCGAAGAAGAATTAGCAACTTTCGAAAAAGATTTAATCGACAGGTTTGGTGAACTTCCAGAGCAAGTGACCGATTTACTTTATAGTGTCCAAATAAAGTGGATTGCCACAAAGATTGGATTTGAAAAGGTTATTATGAAGCAAGGAAAACTTATCGGTTATTTTATAAGTGATCAACAAAGTAATTTTTATCAAAGTCCAGCTTTTACTAAACTTTTGGGTTATGTACAATCAAATTCCAAGTTGTGTAAAATGAAAGAGAAACAAACACGCCAAGGCTTACGATTATTACTTACTTTTGATAATGTAAATTCTGTAGAAAAAGCCTTAGCGCTATTGAAACCTATTGTGGCTTGATATTTGTCAAGATTTAGTAAATGAACAGTGTCCTAAAATACATCTTAATATTAATTTTTTTGCCTTCAGTGCTTTTGGCACAGCATACTATTAAGGGAACATTTACTCCTGCCGAAGATTATAATGTGGCCATTCTTTATAAAGTTACACCCACGGTTTCAGAGTACATTGCCAATGCTGAAATTGGTGAGGATGGTATTTTCGAGATTCAATTAGATTCTACTGCAACCAAAGGTATGTACAGGTTGGTTTACGCCCTGCCTCAAGAAGATTATAATTTTGATATTATTTACAATGGGAAAGAAGACATTGAATTGAGCTTTAATAGTGAAACGGGAGTTGAATTTTTATCATCAATAGAAAATTCGTTATTGGCTTCGTACACAAATAGCATGTCTATGGTAACCCATAGTATCAGTAAGTTTTTCACCGAGCAAAGTGAAGATACCTTGGCTTTGGCAAAAATATTTAAAACGCAAAAAGGGGCACAAACAAATTTCGAGGCTGCAGCTAAAGGCCGTATTGTCCTAGAGTTTATTAAAGCAAATACACCCTATATTCCGGAGACTTTTGAAGATGTTAAAACCTACGTGAACAACATAAAACAACATTATTTTGATCATATTGATTTCACTAATATCACATTACAAAGCTCGAACTTTTTAGAGGAGAAAATATTGAATTACGTCTTTGGCATGACTATGGATTCTGAAGACGATATTAAAAACTACAAGAACAATATTGATGTTGCCTGTAAAGCCATGGCACCTGCGCCTATGGCGGTAAAACGAATCTTACTGTTAAGTCTATGGCAGCAAATGGCCGATTTAAATTTTGAAAGTGTAGCTAACTATATTTCTGAAAAGTATTTGATGGATATTGCGGTAGAATTGAATGACCAGGAACTATTAAATACACTTATTAAATACGCCGATGTGTCTTTGGGGAAAACAGCTCCAGATTTCTCTTTTGAAATAGTTGAAGAAGGAAAAACGACTTCTAGAAAGTTAATGGATTTTGATGGTTTTAAAGAGTATGTTATTGTTTTCTGGAGTAGTACTTGCGGACATTGTTTAGATGAAATACCACAATTATATACTTTTTGTGAAACTAAAGTGCACCTAAAAGTTATAGCCATTGGCTTAGAAGATGAACCCAATGATTGGAAAAGCTTAACTTACGATTATCCCAATTTTGTTCATGTGTATGGCGAAGGAAAGTGGGATAATGAAATTGGTAACACCTACAGTGTTTCAGCAACACCTACATATTTTGTGCTCGATAAAGACAAAAAGATTACTGCTAAACCAGAGGATTTTGAGGCTTTAAAAAAAGTATTGGAAAACTAGTCTTTCCTCCAGAAGGAGGAACGACTCAAGCATCTATTTGTCATGCTGAATTCATTTCAGTATCTCATCGTAGGTTTGAGCAGACCCTGAAACGAGTTCAGGGAGACACCAGAGTGTCAAAAGTGATAAAAAGCGTCTTCTAAATGCTCTATTTTAAATTGCTTCCCTTCCTTAACAATAGCGATGATATCAAATCGTACCTCGACATCCAGGCCATTAACGGTTACATATTCATCAACGGCCTTTACTAGGTTTTTTATTTGTTTTGGCTTAACAAAGTCCTGCGGATTTCCAAAATCTGTAGTAGAACGTGTTTTTACTTCAATAATGGCTAGGATGTCATCTTTTTGGGCGATGACATCTACTTCGGCTTTATCAAATCGGTAATTACGTTCAACAATTTCATAATTATTTTGTACTAAGAAATCAACTGCTAGTTGTTCTCCTTTTTTACCGAGTTCGTTGTGTTTTGCCATTATGGATACAACGTTTATATAGGCTCGAAAATGAGAACAAGTTTATTAAAATCGGCGGCACTATTTATTACCGTTCTGTAGGCTTCGTAATCTTTTGTAGCGATGATGTTTTCACGATAATGCTCGTCGGCTGTAATCGATAACACATTGTCTTTTATTTCGTAGTAAGAGTGGAAAATGAGTAACTCCTCACCATCTTTTTCAAAGGTATTTTTAATATTAATATCATCTAGATTGGCCACTTTGTAACCCTCGGGAATTTTAATGTTTATTGTTCTTAGATAACTGCGATTAAACTCGTTCTCAACAGGCAGTACTCTGGATTTTTCTTGATAAAGTTGCATTTGCGCTCCTATTAAATCGCCTGCTTTAAATAGATATTTTCTACCTGCTTTTTCTGTCAGTGCCTCGGTTTCAAAATCTATAACAAACCGAATGGGTTTTGCGCCAGATAATTTAGGGTCGTCGTTGAATATTTCTTTTTTAGTAATGTTAATGTCTTCATGAATTCTTTTAGCAATACCATCTATGAGTTCCTCTCGATCTTCATCTTTTATTAAATGAATATAGGGCTGAAAATACATGGCATAGTAACCGCCCATAGCGTGGTCTAGTTTAATCTTACTATTTGAAATATTATCGGTTTCGAAATTGACATCAATAATCATTTTATCCACGGTTTCATCTGCCGTTATAGGTTTTATGAATTTTGTTTTTCCAAGTCCAGAAACAAAGTCGCCCACCTTAACTTCTTTAATAAAAAGACCGTAATTATCGGTAAGGTAAGCAGGAGGGAAGCCAAAACGCGACTCGGGTTCCGTAGGCGAAAGGTACTTTTTAGATTTAGGGAAATAAATTAAAAAGTCTGTAAGATAATTGTTGGCCTCGAAGTCTCGATCAAACTTGAGCTCAAGCCTGTTACTTGTAAGAACAAGTTCGTGCTTTATATTTAAAGCTTTGAAAAGGCTGATATAAAGTTTTAAAATACCGGTTTCGTTAGCGATTTTTTTATCGACTACTTCAACAAGATTTTCCAGACTTTCGCTACTATCTTCGGCAACATAAATATTGCTCTTAATATAAAACTCCAGATTCCTAATAAGGTCCTCTTCACCCTGATTGGTATTATCAATAGCTTCTTTTATGAATTTTTTAATGGCGCCCTGCGCTTTGCTACTTAATTCACCATAATAAAAACTGTAAATGTTTTGCGCTACTTTGGTGTAAGATGAAATATCTCTGGAGTTATCGGCTGTGTTTCTGTCGAGTTTATACACTACTGCTTTTTTTGACGCGTTATAAGCCGATAATTCTTCTTTCTCAAGAGCACTTATATCATTAACTCTTAAACTCCAGTGAAGTTTGTCTTTTATAACAGTATCCTGAATAATTTCTGGAGCATCGTTGAGCGATTTAAAATCGAAAACCAAATTCTTTGGAGCGTACAAATCGAACTCTACATTTTGTTTCTTAAAGTCTGATTGAAAATTGATTTTGTTCCCTCGGTATCTCGGATAGCGTTTTACCACGTAGTAATATTCTATAAAACTGCCCTTTTCTATGCCCTCGAATGCAAAAAATTTGTAGTTTCTACCTGTTTCTTCATCTTGAGCAGTTAAGATTTTAGAATCGTCCAACTCAATTATTTCTCCATTTTTATTAATCACTCTGGCCTTATTGACTTTAAGCTCTGAAGAGTTGTTATACGGTAAATAGATCTTGTTGTAGTATTCAATCTGTTCATCGGAATTTAACCAAAGCACACGGTGTTCCAAAAAGTACTCTACAAGCCCGTTTTCTTGAAAGTGAAATTCTGTTAGGATTTTGTCTTTAAGTGCGATAACATCGTCTGTTGTTCCGTTTTCAACAGCGTAAGATGGACTTTCTTCCCACGAATAGGTTTCGTAAAATGGCGTTGTTTGAGCTAAGATTATTTGGGTAAATAAAACAATAGCCAGTAGTAATTTGTTTTTTAACATGTTTAGTGGATTATATTTTTTTCAGAATAATAACTTCTTTGAATGCTTTTTCTATGTTCTTTATAAGTGCATTAACGTCCTTTTGCTGCTCTAAATCTAACGTAATAAAATCTAGTTTAAAACTGTGGTGATAGGTTATTTCGTTGTCTTTAACAGAGTAAGTAATATTACTTGACAGATAATCGTTAGATAAATCTACATTTTCCGGAATGTAGTCAACGGAGTAACCCTCGGGTATTTTTAAATATGTGGTATAACTAAAGTAGTTTTTGTGTTCGTATTCTATTGCGTTTTTCCTGTCTTTATCGGTTTTGTAAGACGATAAGTCTTTTATAAAATTTAGATTGAGGTAGATTTCATTACCCAATTTTTTTGCATAATCATTAATAGAGAACTCATAATCTATGACAAAGTTTTTTTCGTAATCGTACTTATTGGTTTCCTTAAATGATTGTATCAGGAATTTATTCGACCCTTTGCGTAACCGCGTATTGTAAAAACTTTTAATTTTTTCATCGGTAGTTTTATCCTCGAGGTAGTGAAATGTATCTATTTTATTATATCCAGATATTTCGGTTTTAGAAGTCCCTAAAATATGTTCGTTCTCGAGTTTAACATACGCGGTATCTATAACCGCATTTTTTTCGGCAGGCACTACAGGTACTTTTTTAACTATGAAATCTGAAGGGCCATTGGCAATTAGGGCTTCTTTTCCTTGAATAAAGGACGTTGGATAATCTATAGCGACATACCTTCCCGTAGCATCTAAGAAATAGGTTTTGTTATTGCTATCGGTATAAGAAAGAATCATGTGGTTGTCTACAATAGGCGTAGGAACCTCACTATAGGTATAGGGTATTTTTCGTGTGCCAATCCAAGTTAAATCGCCTTTTAAGTCAGCAATCTCGAGCATTTTATAAAGAATACTGGAATTGTCTTTACAATCGCCATACTTTTTTTGGTAAACCTCGTTGGCCTGTCTGGGAATAAATCCTCCTAAAGCATATTCAAAAGCAATGTACTTTATGTTTTTTTGGGTCCAGTAATAAATAGCTTTCACCTTTTCTAAGTCGCTAGCTTTATTAGCTGTAAGGTCTTCAACCAATTTAACCAGGTTTTCGTCTACCTCTTCTTGGTTTACATCTTTTACCAAAGAATAGTACCAGTTATAGAGGTCTGAAACGTTTTGGGCTAAATTTTCACTCTCGTTTTTATATTGGTAAGACGTTATTATGGGTACAATATGCGGAAATATTGTTTTATAAGATGGGGCATTGGATTCTATCTCGTATTCATCTATGTTATTCAATTCCCATGTGTATATGTTAGCTCCTCTTTTTTCTTGTTTTTTGAAATCTATGTTTAAATGATCGGTATTGAATTCTTTAAATGACATTTCAATGCCTTTGTCGGCCACAATGGTTACTTTATTATTTACGATTGGTGAAAAATCACCAAAATAAAACGGACTTAAAAAGCGGGGGTTCTTTACGTTCTCAGTATATTTTAAAACCGATTTCGCGCCTTTTTTTAAATTAGGAAATATAAAATTTAGAGACTTGGAATCATCATAAAAAGAATCGTCTAGCTCATCTTTTTCCTTAAAATCGGTAACTTCAAATTCTTTGTATTTTCCGTTGGAAAACACAAAAGAAGAGGCTTCTACCTTTTCCAATTCAAAGAAAGAAGAAAAGCTAAGCGCCCTTTTAGAAGCATAGCTTGCCCCTTCGCTTAAATACAAATCTTCTTCAAGAAACTCTTGGGTTATATCTATGTTACCATCATTAAGTTCAATCGTAATGGTCGTGTTTTTATTAAGCGTTACCGAATTTGCATTGGGATACAACTTTTTATAAAGTTTGAATTCCTTGGATTCTTGGCCCAAACATGTGGCCGTTACAAAAAGTATGGTGAAAAGTAAGCGCATGCTAGAAGGTTTCAACTTTGTATATATCGCCATTGTGGTTAAATTCAATCTTAACCAGCTTTCCGTTATCATCGAAATATTTATTCTCTCCATGTAACACATCGTTTCTGTAATTTATTTCTTCCTTTAATTTTCCATTTTCATGATACAATACAGCTAAACCTTGAAGGACACCGTATTGATAGTTGAATACGGATTTTTTAGTCCCGTTTTGGTAAAAGCTGGTCACTGGGCCATTGTATTTATCAGCAATAAAATTCATTTCACTTTCTAACTGCCCAGAGTAGTAATACTCTTTATAGTTATTAACTAAGTCGCCGTTTAAATATTCCATTTCTCTAGAAACTTTCCCATTATCAAAATAAGATATAATCTTTCCAGTTTCTCTTTCCAGAGGAATCATGGGTACTTCTTTAGAATTAGTGTCTAGGTAACTATAGCCTATCAATCGTCCATGTTCGTAGAATCTTATGAGTTGCAGATGTCCAGATTTGCTAAAGAATTTGCGTTTACCATGCAGCTTGTCGTTGTAGTAGTTTTTCTCATCAGAGACTTTTCCGTTTTCGTGGTAGCCAAGCCATTTACCTTCAGCATTACCAAATTCATAATATCGTTTTTCCTCAATATTTCCACTCTTGTAATAATCTATCAACTCACCATGCAGATTACCGTCTCTATAGTTTTTTACAATGTCTTTTTTGCCATTTTCGTAATACCAAATCCACTCACCATTCATTTCGCCATTATTATAATCTCCTTTTAAACTGATATTGCCATAATAGTCGTAAGCAATGAATGTGCCATGTTTTACTCCGTTTACATAGGGAATTGTCATTTCAGGTTTTCCATTCTCGTAATTATAAACAAGATTGTATTGAGATGCTTCTGGGGCATAATTACAAGTTCCCATGGCTTCCCCATCTTTGTTAAAGTAGGTTTCGCTAAGTACCTTGCCATATTTGTAGAGGTATCTGCTTTTTAGCTTACCATCAACGCTAAAAGTTTCTTGGTAGCCGTGTAAATCGTCTTTATGGTAAAAGTTTATTTCTTCTAGTGTACCATCGATATAGTACGAACGCCACTCGCCCACAGACGAACCATTTTTGTTCCAACCTTGTCTTTTTAATTGACCATTAAGATGATAGGCGGCATAGTAACCCGTTAGAGAATCATTCCTGTATGAAGATATAGATTCTATTTCACCGTTATTGTAATAATTTAAATGCTCTCCAATGGCCATATTGTCTTTATAAGTTCCTTTGCCGGTAAGCACTCCGTTATTGGAGAAAAACTCCCAAGGTCCCTCTTTTCCACCTTTAATGTCGTAAAGCCCCTTAGCATTAACTGTCCCTTGAGGTGTATGGCCTATAAAGCTAAACTCACCACCTTTTTTGCGGGCTTCTTTAATAATTTCACCATTCTTATTATAGTATTTATAGGCAATAACTTCTCCTTTTCTGTATTCGAATTCTGAATATAACTTACCATCTGTGTCATATTCTTTATAAATATCGTTTAAACTCCCTTTAACATAGGTTTGTTCTATTTTTAAAGTACCGTCTTTGTGGTATATTTTCCAGGGGCTATCATAGAAATTATCTTTACTGAAGCCTTCTTCTTCTATGTTACCATTATTGAAATATGTTTTGTAAGGGCCATTAAGTTCTCCATTGGCATAAGAGATTTCAGATGACAGTTTTTTATTAAAATGGTATTTCTTTTCCACACCATGCCTTTTGCCATTTTTAAAAGGAATTTCGGCGTAAACATCGCCATTGGCATAATATTCGGTAGCTACAGATACGACACTATCGTTGGCATAAGGAATATGCCATTCTAAAAGTTCTTCGCCCACTTTAAAATAGGATTTATATAAACCATCTAGCTTTCCGTTTTTGAAGAATTTCTTTTGAATTAGCGCCCCATCATCGTTATGATATTTGTATTCACCGTGTAGCGCCCCGTCTTTATAGGTGGTTATTATTTTAGGCTTTACGTTGTCGTAAAAATTAAGAAATGCACCGTTTAGCTTTCCGCCTTCATAGTTAGCAATTTCGTTTATTTTACCGTTTTTAAAATACCAAGTCCATTTACCAATTCGCTCTCCGTTGCCATCATGTGAGCCTTCAGAAAATAACTGCCCGTTTTCGGTAAAAAATTGCCAAAATCCAATATTGGTATCGTTTTTAAGAACACCCATACCTTGTGCATCGTAGTTGTTATAGCTATAGTTGCCCTTTTGCTTTTTTCCATCAATCAGCAATTCGGTATTTGCACCTAAAATATCGTACCATTTTCTGTAAAAAGCATTTCTAAAATCTAAGATATCTTTTTCGTGTTGATCAATAATTTTTTTGAGTTTTTCATTTTTAATGGAATGAGATAAGGTATATGTAAATCCGTCAAATAAGTTATTGTTTGCAATCCATTTAAATAAGGGTACATAGTTCTGGTCCCAGAAACCGCCATTGCCCTCAAAATCTTCTATCTGTGCCAATAATGCATGGTTCTGTTTGGTAAGCGAGATGTTGATTTTGTTATCAACGTTATAGTTTTTGTTAAGAGCTATTCTGTTTTCTATAATTAAATCTATTTCGTCGAAAGCCTCATCATCGACCGAGATTTCCAAATCGGGGTTCGGTTCGTTCTCATTTTTTTCTTTTACTACATTATTTAGGGACTGTAATGTATTGAAAGCGCTTTTGTCACCAAATTTTAGCAGTAAGTAAACATCATAGCACATTAATGCTTGAGTAATACGGCGTTGTTTATAACAAATATTGCCAAGCTGTAAATGCGGTCTTATGTAAGTTGGTCTTAATACTATAGATTCTTGATAGGCTTTTATGGCGTCTTCAAGGCGGTCTGAACTTTCTAGCACAACACCTTTGTTGTACCACAGTAAGTAGTTTTTAGGAAATATTTTAAGCCCTTCGTTAAACACTTTTAAGGCCTTATCGTAATCTTCCATGTAATTATAAGCCAGTCCTTTATTTATGTAGAAAGATAATTTTGTGTCATGACAACCTAAACTTAAACCTTCATTGGTTGTTTGTATAACCTCTTCATATTTTTCAGAATTTAGCAGGTAATAAGATTTAGAGGTGAGAATTGAACAGTACGATGAATCACTCTTGTTAATTTTATTTAGATGTTCTAGAGTTTTTGCATAGTCACCTTCATCTGAACTTTTTGAGACCAATTCTAAGACTTCATCGACATCAACAAATGGTATTTTTTCTTGGGCAAAAGATTGTAAAGAAGATATAAAAAGCGTTGCTAGTACTAAGGCTTTTTTCATGAATAAGATTTTACTAAAGTGAACGTGGGAAAAATTACAAATTTTCATTGATTTTAAGTCCGAAAAAATCATTTTTTTGATGAACTACATGATTAAAATGAGGAATTGAAAAACTCCAAACATGGTACATTGGGGCTTCTGTTTTCAAAGCAGGTCTATAAATGAAAATAATACTTGTCATTCAGAAGGAGGAACGACTGATGAATCTATTAGAATGCATGAGATTCTTCACTATATTCAGAATAACTAACTACCCTCTAAACAAAAAGAAGTCTTCTTTCATGTGTTCAATCTGGGCGTCTTTGTTGGTCATGATATAATCGATAGCTTTAGACGTAAATTGGTCGCCTTTGTCTGTTAACGTTACTATATTATTTTGAATAACAATCATATTGTTTTTTAGTGCTAAATCCAATACGGTTTTGCTACGTACCTTTTGCCAATTAATATGTTCGTTTAAGTGGTTTACATGGCGTTCTTCTTCCTCGTTATGGTTTTTTAAGTGCAACAGAAAGGTTAATAGCGAAACCTCTGTGCGTTGCTGTTTTTCTCTGTACAAGACGGCAATAATTCCTCTGTCTGGAGCAAATAAATAAACCATTAAAAAGATGAGTCCCAGAACGGTTGTTATAGAACCCGATATAGAAGCATCTAACCAATGTGCCACCCAATAGCCCGATATGGCGCTAAAAACACCAAAACCGATGGCGTATAACAGCATGCGCTTTAAGTTATTTGTGAGCAGATATGCTGTTGCAGCTGGAGCAATCATAAGTGCCACCACCAAAATAGCACCAACGGCATCAAAAGCACCAACCGTAGTTACCGAAGAAATGCTCATTAAACCGTAATGCATAATCGCTGGTGAGAATCCTAAAGACGCCGCCAAGCCAGCATCGAAGGTGCTAACTTTTAGTTCTTTGAAAAAAGCAAATAATAATCCTACGGTTACCATTAATATACTGCCTATTACCCATAAGGATTTTGGGCCCAAATCGATTCCTGAAACCATAAACCTATCAAAAGGTGCAAAGGTCAATTCACCTAATAATACGGCATCTACATCTAAATGCACATCGTTGGCATTTTTTGCAATCATTATAACACCAATACTAAATAGTGCGGGAAAGACTAGGCCAATGGCTGTGTCTTCTTTTACCAATCCAGTTTTTTGAATATACTCCACCAAGATAACCGTTATTATCCCTGTAATGGCTGCTAGTAAAATCAATAACGGAGAGTTGAGGTCTTGAGTGATAAAGAAACCAATAACAATACCCGGTAAAATAGAATGGCTTATGGCATCGCTTATCATGGCCATTTTACGCAATACCAAGAAGGTGCCGGGAATGGCACAAGCAATTGCTGCTAAGCACCCAATAAGTTGTATTTCTATTTGAGCACTACTCATCTTCTTGTTGGTTATATAGATTAGATGCTGCTTTAAATCCTTCAGGTGTTAAACTCCACATATTTCCCTGTAGTTTAACATAGTTTTTATTGACTAACTTTTGAAGGGTAGCTTTGGTAAAACCTTGAAAATTATTTAAGATTTTAGTGGTATGCGGATGTGATATGTTTTCGTGAGTTTCGGCAATATGATACATAAAAGCCAAGGTCTTGTTTAGTTTTAAATCGCGACGGTTTTTTATAAATCGGATTTGCTTAAATAATAGACCGCGACTTGGGGAAAATACAAAAGATACGAATACAAAAACACTGGCTATAATTACTATAACAGGACCTGTAGAAAGGTTGTTTTGGGTAGCGCTTATAGCGGTTCCGAATACCCCCGAAAGTGCACCAAATATAGCGGCTAATAATACCATTTTCCCTAAACTATTTGTCCATTGTCTTGCCGCGGCCGCTGGTGCCAATAACATCGCACTCATTAGAACAACACCAACCGTTTGAAGCCCTAAAACAATGGCTAAAACAATAAAACTGGTAATTAAAATATCGATGGTTTTGGTATTGAATCCCAAGGTTTTTGTGAAATCGGCATCAAACAACAGGATTTTAAACTCTTTCCAGAAGAGTAGCAAAATGATAAGGCAAATGCCCGTAACAATAGCCATCACCCAAACATCTTTTACCACTAATGTGGCTGCTTGCCCAAATAAATATTTGTCAAGTCCCGCCTGATTGGCATTGGGTTGTTTTTGAATAAAAGTCAACAGTAACATTCCAAACCCAAAAAACAAAGAAAGGATGAGTCCTAGAGCAGTATCAGATTTTAAATGGGTTTTGGTAATGATACCTCTAATCCAAAAGGTGCCAATGAGTCCGCTTACTAAAGCACCTAAAAGAAGTACATTGCTATCTTTGGCACCCGTTATTAAAAATGCTAAGGCTATTCCAGGTAATGCAGCATGCGAAATGGCATCACCCAGTAAGCTTTGTTTTCTAAGTACTGCAAAGCTGCCTAACATACCTGTAACTGCACCTAGTATGGCGGTTCCTAAGGTAATGGTTCTTAGGGTGTAGTCTGTAAAGACTAATTCTATGTATTTTAAAATATCCATACTTATAGCGAACTCAGGAATCTCTTCTTTTATTCGCGATTTCTTACTTTTTTCTGTTCATTTTGCCTTCCTGCCCGACAGCAGGCGGGGATGCAAAACGAACCAAAAAATCATATCAAATTTAGGAAATTGCTAAAGCACCACTCATTCCGGAATTTCGTACTTGAAACTTCGTTTCGCATTTTCATTCCTTCACTCATTATTTCTGAAATTTGATGATTCCGACGCTGTCGGAACTTGGGAATTGGTTTTCTGCCCTTTTACTTTTTTATGTTTTATTTATTCATTTTTGCCAACAGCCAACAGCCAACAGCCAACAGCCAATGGGCTACTCCTGTATACTCACTTTATAGTTAATGCCGTAAGTCTTTGTTAAATTGTCATCGTTGAATATATCCTTAACAGGTCCGGTGGCTATCTTTTTTACGTTCAGGAAGGTCACCCAATCAAAATATTCTGGTACTGTTTGTAAATCATGGTGAACTACAATAACCGTTTTTCCTGCTTTTCTGAGTTCTTTTAGTATGTTTATAATGGCTATTTCTGTTGTTGCATCAACTCCCTGGAAAGGCTCGTCCATAAAATAAATGGATGCATTTTGCACTAATGCTCTGGCTAAAAAAATTCGCTGTTGCTGCCCACCAGATAACTGACTTATTTGTCGGTTTTTAAAAGGAAGCATCCCCACTTTTTCAAGTGCTTCTAGTGCTGCCTTTTTTTGTTTCTGCCCAGGACGTTTTATCCAGCCTAAACTTCCGTAAGTTCCCATCATAACCACATCCAAAGCAGTAGTAGGGAAGTCCCAATCTACACTTCCTTTTTGTGGAACATAAGCCACTAACTGTCTTTGCTTTTCGTAAGGTTTGCCATAAATGCTTACACTTCCAGCAATAGGTTTTAAGATTCCTAATATAGACTTGATTAAAGTAGATTTTCCGGCACCATTAGGACCAACAATAGCCATGAGGACGCCTTCTGGTATTTCTAAGTCGATATCCCATAACACAGGTTTGTAGTTATAGGCCACGGTAAGGTCGTCTACTTTAACGGCGATATCAGCTGCGGATGCAGGTGTCTCTTTATTCATCTTATTTGTATTAAACGCCATTTGGACTTTTGTTTTATTTGTTCATTTTGTCTTGATACAAAACGAACCAAAAAATCAAATCAATCTGAGGAAATTCCTGCGGAACATTCGTTTTCAAAACTACATGCTTGAAGCTGCGCTTCGCAATTCCGTTTTTTCACTCTTTATTTCTGCAGATTGATGATTCCGATTGCATCGGAATTCGGGACTTGGTTTTCTGCTATTTTATTTCTTTAATACACTAATTTTAAATTCTAATATTCTAACCAGAGTTATGTTTCCTCCCCTTGGGGGAGGTTAGGAGGGGCTTTTATCTAAGTGCCTCCACAATAGTCCTTACATTATATTCATACATGCCAATATATGTGCCCTCCACTGTTCCTGCGTCTCCTAGAGCATCGGAATATAGTGTTCCTCCAATGATAACCTCATGGTTTTTTGATTTTACAGCTGCTTGCAGCGCTTCAATAGTGCGTTTTGGAACTGAGCTCTCTACAAAAATAGCTTTGACTTTCTTTTCTATTATGAATTTTGACAAGTTTTGAACGTCTTGTACACCTGCTTCGGTAGCTGTAGAAAGTCCTTGTAAACCAACGACTTCAAAGTTAAATGATTTTCCGAAGTAATTAAAGGCATCGTGAGCAGTAATTAAAATACGTTGATCTTTTGGTAAAGATGAAATAGCGTTTTCGACTTTATGCTTTAAAACATCAAGTTTGGTTAAATACGCTTCACCGTTAGCAGTAAAAAGTTCTTTTTTATCAGGTGCCTCCTCAGAAAGAATGCTAACAACATATTCTGTTGCTTGCTTCCAGTAGTCTATATTAAACCAAATATGTGGGTCATAATTGGAAGCGAAATAATCAGAACCTATTAAGGTGTTTTTATCTAGAATATAGGAAACTGCTACTGTTTTTTTATTCTTCATTTTCTCGAACACTTCCACAAGTTTGCCTTCAAGATGTAAGCCGTTATAGAAAATAATATCAGCATTTACCAATTTAGAGACGTCGCCTTCACTGGCTTTGTAGAGATGCGGATCTACCCCGCTTCCCATTAAGCCTTGAACATTAACTAAGGTATCCCCAATATTTCTGACTAAATCGGTAATCATTGTGGTAGTTGTAACCACATTTAGTTTGCCGTTATCTTTTTTGTTGTTTTTACATCCTAAAAATACACTTATGATTGTTAGAATAAGAATAATACGTTTCATAGTTATAAACCTAGTTTAAATGATATCTTAATCCGAAAAATAATCGCCTGCCTTGGTTAGGAGCATATACATAAGATGGATCAAATGTCAAGGCATAAGGGTTATCTGTAGTAGGAACAACATTACCATTATTATCAAACTGTACATTTTCATCAAATGGATCATCACTTCGGGCTATTATAAATGGATTTCCTTTGTTGGGAGTCCAATTTAGAAGATTCTTTATACCTGCATAGAACTCTAAATTAGTTAGTCCAGTAAAAGTTAATTGAATATTTTGGATACTCCAAGTTGGTGAGTATTCGCTTCTTGGGTCTAAATCGCCAAGCGTTGGTAATCGCATAGGCCCGTATAGATTTCCAGTGTAATCCAGGGTTAGATTAGTTGGGTAATTTTTGTATGAAATAGACCAAACACTAGTAAATCTTTCGGTTAATATTTGTCTAGTTTTTATACCCTTTTCATTTTGAGAAACTTCTTGTAGGGTGGCACCAATAGATGCTTGAATACCGCTTCCTAAAATGGCATCGATATTCAAACTTACACCTTTTGATGTGGAGTTTCCATCTAAATTATCGTAAATAATTTGGTTAGGATTGGTGTCGTAATCTGGGATGATTGCATTTGTAAAATAAGTATACCAGGCAGATGCATCTAGCGTAAATATTTTACCAGATTTTGAATAAATCTTTTTTAAATAGTTAAGTGTAACGTTATAGGATTGTTCTGGATCTAACGCCTCTTCAATAATAACATCTCTTGCTCCTGTGAGTGCGGCATGGTCTTCGGTAAATAAATTAACCACCCTAAAGCCTGTACCTGCATTCAACCGTATAATATCGTCCTCGGTTGGTTTAAATCTATAAGCTATTCTTGGTGTAAAAATTGAACCATGTCTGCTATCATAATCATAACGAGCACCTAATAATAAACGTTGCTTTTCAGAAAGTGTAATTTCATCCTGAACAAATATAGAAGGTATTGTTACTTCGTCTGACGTTAAAGTGGCTGGTGTATTATCATTATAAAAATTATAGCGCGCCGTTAAGCCAAAAAGTAAGTCGTGGTTTTCAAGAGGCTTATCCCAAATTAATTGCCCAAAACCTATGCGTTGTTGTGCAATATATGGGATATCTCCGTAAACTGAGTTTTGATCATGATCTGAATAAGAGAACTGGAAGTTTACTTTTTCATTGATTGGTAATTGGTAGTTTCCTATGATTTCAAATCGTGATGTATAAATACTTTCTCCGTAAACTTCATTGCCACCTCTAAAACTGGAGTTCCAGTTCATTTCTCCTCCCCAGCGATCTTCATAAAAATAGCGCCCCGCTAGAGAAAACAGACGTTTATTTTTTCTTTTGAAATCCCATTTTTGAAATACCGAAATACGGTCTTGTAAGGTAACATCGGTAAAATTATCATTGTTATTGTCAATGGGGTTGGAGTAGTTGTAATAATTAATACCTGTAAGCAGATGTGCTTTTTTCCCAACCTTAGCTTTAAACCCTAAATCTAAATTTGTTTCTCCCCAATCACTAACAAAAGTATCAGCAAACAGCAATGGGGCGTTTTCAGGTAGTTTTGTAATCACATTAATTAAACCTCCAACGGCTTCACTACCGTAAAGAGAAGAAGCAGGTCCTTTGACTACCTCAACTTGTTCAATTAATGAATTTGGTATGCCTGACAATCCATAAACTGTTGAAAGGCCACTAACAATGGGCATTCCATCTATTAAAACTAGAGTGTATGGTCCCTCGAGACCATTGATATGTATATCACCAGTATTACAAACATTACAATTTAGTTGCGGTCTTACTCCGTTAACATTTTGAAGAGCTTCAAAGATATTGGGTGTTGGGTTTTTTTTAAAAAAGGTTGGGGAATATACTTCCACTGGAACAGGACTTTCTAATCTAGATACTGCTTTAAGTGTTCCAGTAACTATAACTTCGTCTAAACTTAGCGCTTCTTCTAATTCCAGTTTAACTGTGGTGCTATTTCCTTCTACGGTGATTTGTTTTTCTGTATTCTTATAACCAGTAAAAGAGGCTATAATAGTGTAGGTCCCAGGAGTAATATTTTTAATTGTAAAAAAACCGGATTCATTAGTTGTGCTTCCTTTTGAAGTACCTTTAAGATAGACGTTAGCAAAAGCCACTGGAGTACCATTGCTAGATACTTTACCAGTTAGCTTAATGGTATTGTTTTGTGCATGAGAGGTTAGGCTTAAAACACTGAAAATTAATAGTGTTATATACTTCATTGTTTTTCTTTTTTGCAAATATAAATATAAATTTAGACTAATCTAAAAATGATTTTAAGTATTTAATTATGTTATATTTGTAGTATTGTATAAACACCAATGATTACCCTAACAGAAGAAAACTATATTAAGGCCATTTACCATTTAAGCAACCAAGGGCTTGAAGTTGTAAGTACAAATGCCATTGCCAAGGAGATGGCTACAAAAGCGTCTTCTGTTACAGATATGGTTAAAAAGCTCTCTGAGAAAGGGTATGCGTTTTATAAAAAATATCAGGGTGTTACCTTAACTGAAGAAGGAAAGGAAATTGCCATAAACATTGTTAGAAAGCATAGGCTTTGGGAGGTGTTTTTAGTTGAAAAATTAAACTTCTCTTGGGATGAAATTCACGAGGTAGCGGAACAATTGGAACATATTAAATCTAAAAAACTCATAAGTCAGTTAGATGCATTTTTAGGTTTTCCTACACATGACCCCCATGGCGACCCTATTCCAGACGATTCTGGAAAGATTAAAAAAATTGATAAGATTTTATTATCTGAAGCTTCGGTTAACGATGATTGTATTTGTGTGGGTGTTCAAGATTCTTCTAGTGCTTTTTTACAATATCTGAATAAACACAATATCGCTTTGGGAGTACGAGTTAAAGTTGTTCAAATAGAACCTTTTGATCATTCGGTAACCATCAAAATAGCCGATAAGGAACTCGTAATATCAAGTATTATTGCCAATAACCTTTTCGTGAAATTGGTCTAAGTTGTAGTTTATAGTTCGGTGTCTTCCAACTTTAACCTAATAATGGTGACGTTGCCTTCAACTTTTATTTTTTTCTCTACACGCTTATAACCATCGGAAGAAGCAACAATAGTATAGTTGCCAGGAGTTACATTTTCTATGGTAAAAAATCCAGATTTATTAGTTATAGTTTCTTTTGAAGTGTCTTTTAGATAGACTTTTACATTAGAGAGCCCCTTTTTTAAAGCGGTAACTTTACCAGTTATTTTTTGGGCATATAAGCTGCTGCTTCCTATAAGTAAAAAGAAAAGTAATAGTTTAATTGTCTTCATTTATCCTGATATAATACATGTAACACTAATTCTTAGTAATTGAAAAGTTCGAGAATATAATTAAAAAAAATAATTATTCGGACAAAGCCTTCAAAAAAGAGTGATTGAAACTAGGGCTACTCCTAAAAAGTGTTGCTTTATCGTTTGGTTTTTAATCTTTTTTTAAGTCTCTACTCAGGCTTAAACGTTACTTGTTCTAAAATAAATTTGGGAAAAGCCTTTATTGGAGTTAGGGTCATGTCTTTGTAATAACATTCGGCCGCTTCCGATTGAATTTGAATTTGTCCTTCGGTTAATGGTTTATTGGTTTCAGGATTTATGGCGTTTTCAACAACCATAACAATTTTTCCGTTTACCACATGAACGGCATCGTTTCCAACAACATAAAGTTCTAGGTGATTCCAGTTACCATGAGGTGCTTGTGGCTCAAGATAGGCGTTTATATAACCTTTGCCTTCAAAATACGTATCGAAATTGGGGTCATATTGTTTTGTTTTACTATTGTTGTCTCCTCTAATCTGAACTATTGGACCGCCTAATTTGGGTTGTACGGTATTAGCTGGTAAGGAAATAAAATCTCCCAAATCTGTTTCTTGTACTTGAAATTCTAAGCAGGTTTTCCAAGTGTTCCAAAATCTGCCGTAGTCTCCGTAGCTATGGTATAAAATACCTGTATCTTTTCTTCGTTGAAGTCTTGGTTCCCATTTCTTATTCCCCCATCTAAACATGGTGCTAAAATGGTAGTTGCTAAATTTGTCTTTTGTGGTTATGCTTCCGTAGATTTCTCCAGATATGTTTAGAATAGTTTCACCATTAATATTGGTTGTAGTAAATACATGTTTTATATCGTTATTTAGCCCTAGAGGAGTCCCTTTAATAACATCTTCAAACTTTGGAGTCCCTTCAGGAAGCCCTAAAATCGTAGTGTGGGGTACACCTATAAACTTTTCGAAATGAGTTAAGTTGGCATCTAAAAGCACAATGGTCTGCTCTTTTTCCTGAGAAAATCCATTAATTGTTAAAAGTATAGCGCATATTAATGTGAATAGGAACCTAGTTTTCATTTGTAAAATTTTAATGGATTATTTAGTTTTTAATGGCAAGAACAATCATTATTGTTTCCACATGCTTTTTTTGAAGCTGTTTTTTTAATCCAGAACTTTTTTATCAAAAAAAGGAGCGCTAAGCCTAATGTGCAAAAAACAAGTATGTTTTGAATAATGGTGTTCATATCAACTGTTGTTGAAAGTTACTAATAGCTATTTCAAAAATTGAAATGCTATCAATGCTGCAATATACGCAATAGTTGACATAACTACTAGTTGAAGTATTGGCCACTTCCAACTGTTGGTTTCGCGTTTTACAACAGCTAGGGTACTCATACATTGCATGGCAAAGGCATAAAATAACAGAAGTGAAATCCCCGATGCCAAAGTAAATACCTTAGCGCCATTGGCGTGTACTTCTGCCGCCATTTTACTTTTTATAGTCTCTTCGTCTTCGCTATCGCCTGCACTACCAACACTGTAAATGGTAGCAAGCGTACCAACAAATACTTCGCGGGCAGCGAAAGATGTTACAAGACCAATACCAATTTTCCAATCGTAACCCAGAGGTTTAATTACTGGTTCTATAGCTTTTCCAACAATACCTATATAACTGTGTTCTAATTTATGTGAAGCGATTTTGTCTTCCAGTTCAACTGGAGGAATTGAAGGATTTTCATTTTTAACAATAGTTTCAGCATTATTGAAATTCTCTCCCGGGCCATAAGAAGCCAATACCCATAATACAATAGATATGGCCAGTATGATTTTACCAGCTTCGAAAATGAACGTCTTTGTTTTTTCGAGCACTGTAATAGCAACGTTTTTTAACATTGGGATTTTATAACTTGGCATTTCAATAACAAAGTAAGACTTACTTTTAATCTTCAATATTTTATTCAGGATATAGGCTGAAAAAATTGCGGCTAGGAACCCAATAACATAAAGTCCCATTAAAGTAAGTGCTTTGAAACTCATCCCCAGAAATGTACCTTCAGGAATTACCAAAGCGATAATAATTACATAAACCGGTAATCTAGCAGAACAAGTCGTAAAGGGTGTTACCAAAATTGTAATAAGACGTTCTTTCCAGTTTTCAATATTTCTAGCAGCCATTACTGCTGGAACAGCACAAGCGTTACCAGAAATTAAAGGCACGACACTTTTGCCACTCAAACCAAAACGACGCATAACACGATCCATTAAAAATACTACGCGACTCATATAGCCACTTTCTTCCAATAGTGCAATAAATAAAAATAGAAAAGCTATTGGTGGAATAAACACCATAATACCACCAATACCAGCAATAATTCCATCAGAAAGCAGGTTTGTAAAGGCACCTTTTGGTAAGGTGTCTTTAACCCAATCTGCAAGTGAGGCGAAGCTTTCGTCTATAAAATCTGTGGGATATGTAGCCCAGTCGTAAACCGCTTGAAACATTAAGAACAGTACAACAAAAAAGATGATATAACCCCAAAATTTATGGGTTAAAATTCTATCTAGTCTTATACGTAAATCGGTTGCCTTAGATGGGTCTACTGTTAATCCTTTTTTTAAAGCACTATTTATAAATTGATAGCGCTTAATCGTTTCCTTTTGTTGCAATCGTTTAAGATCTGCCTTGCTTTTGGTCTTGAAATCGGCAACAGCATCAATTTCTTTTCTGTTGGTTTTACCAAAGTTTACATCTTGGGTGATAACCAACCAAAGTTTATACAATAATTGGTTCGGGAACGCCTTTTGGAGGTTACCAAAATATGCGGGGTCAATATCTGTTGTTTTTAGGCAAGGCTCGTTAGAAATATTGGTATAATTTGTTATAAACTCTTTTAGGTTTTCAATGCCTTCTTTTTTTCGGGTACTAACAAGTGCTATTTTGGTCTTGAGTTGTTTTTCTAAAGTATCTATATTTAAAGCTATCCCCTTTTTAGGCATTCTGTCTGCCATATTAATCACAAGAAGTGTGGGGATTTCCAAATCTTTAATTTGTGTAAAAATTAAAAGATTTCTTTTTAAATTTTCAACATCGGTAACAACAACGGCAAGGTCTGGAAAGTCTTTGTCGTTTTTATTTAAAAGTAGTTCTATAACTACGTTTTCATCGAGCGAAGATGCATTAAGACTGTAAGTTCCGGGAAGATCTATAATATGAGCCTTAAGACCACGCTGTAGTTTACAAATGCCTTGTTTTTTCTCGACAGTAATGCCTGGATAATTACCTACCTTTTGGTTAAGGCCAGTTAGGGCATTAAACACCGATGTTTTACCAGTATTAGGGTTTCCAATTAACGCGACATTGATCTGTTTACTCATGCTTTACTTTTTCGATTAAAACATGGGTAGCGGTTTCTTTTCTTATAGCCAAATGAGACCCATTGATATTTAGGTACATAGGGTCTGCAAAAGGAGCAACCTGAACAAGCTCAACTTCACTGCCGGGCAAACAGCCCATTTCTACAAGCTTTAAAGGGATATGAATCGATGAAACGTCTGTAATAACAGCGCGTTCTCCCTTTTTTAGATGTGCTAAAGTGTCTTGCAAGCTTATTTAGATTGATTTTAAAGAAGCAAAAGTAAACTAAAAGTTTAAAAGTATAAAGGTTTAAATGTCTAAAGTTTATCTAGAGTACACCCTGCTAATTATTATATTCTTTTCTTAAGTGAGAGATATCGTTTAATAGTTTTTTAATGTCCTCGGGTTTGGTGCCATCATAAAATCCTCGAATTTGACGCTTCTTATCAATTAGCATAAAATTTTCGGTATGTACCATGTCGAAGGGTCCGCCATCGCCATTATCTTTTACCGCTAAATAGCTTTTTCGGGCCATTTTATAAATTTCTTTTTTATCGCCAGTTACTAAATTCCATTTCGTATCGTCAACCCCTTTTGCTATGGCATAACGTTTTAGTTGGGCAACCGTGTCTATTTCTGGAGTTACAGAATGCGATAGTAGCATAACATCATCATCATTTAAAATTTCTTTTTGGATACTTGTCATATTTTTGGTCATAATCGGGCAAATGGTTGGGCATGTTGTAAAAAAGAAATCGGCAACATAAATCTTGTTCTCGTAATCTTTTTGCGTTACGGTTTTTCCATTTTGATTGGTAAAGGAGAAATCGGCAATTTTATGGTACTTTTTTTTGTACTGAATGGTGCTATCTACCAATTCGGTACTTACCATATTAGGTTGATAGATAGGAAGTGGTTGATAAACATTAAGGGTGTTGTATATAATAGCAATTATAATCACAGAAATAACACCAAAAACAATTGCAAACGTCTTATACTCTTTAAAAAATGAAAGCATATTTTACATGTGAAATATTTGAGCAAAAATACGATGAAATTTGAATTTCGGAACGTCTTTAGATGCTTAAATTAGTGTTAAATAGATGCACAAAACATAAATGGCTTTTTATACTTGGTTTAAAAGTTTACTTTTGTGCGGTTATCGAAATTTTGATTGAAGACATATGGAGTTTGTTATAAAAATATCTCAGTTTTTATTGAGTCTTTCACTGCTTATAGTATTACATGAGTTGGGGCACTTTGTACCCGCTAAGGCTTTTAAGACTAGGGTAGAGAAGTTTTACCTGTTTTTTGATGTAAAGTTCTCTTTGTTTAAAAAGAAAATAGGTGAAACCGTATACGGAATTGGTTGGTTACCATTGGGAGGTTATGTAAAAATCTCTGGGATGATAGACGAAAGTATGGATACCGAGCAAATGGCAAAAGAGCCTCAGCCCTGGGAATTTAGATCCAAGCCCGCTTGGCAAAGACTAATCATCATGCTTGGAGGTGTTACAGTTAATTTTGTTTTAGCAATTCTTATTTACATAGGAATGAGTTACTTCTACGGTGATAAATTCTTGCCCAACGAAAACATTAAAGACGGATTGTTTATTGAGAGTACCGTTGCAAATAAAGCAGGCCTATTAACCGGAGACAAAATTTTGGAAGTAGATGGTTATGAAATTGAAAACTTTAATGAAATCTCAGAGAAGGTACTTTTTGGTAAAAACATAACTATCGAGCGAGATGGTGTTAAATCTACTGTCACTTTACCAGAGGATTTCTTATCTCAATTGATAGATTCAAAAGAAAAAAGTTTTATAAACCTAAGACAACCTTTTGTTGTGGTTGAAGTTCCAGACACCTCTTATAATAAAAACAGTGGTTTAAGAAAAGGAGATCTCATAGTAGGTATCAATGATTATAAAACTAAGTATATCGATGAGGTTTTGCAAGGGTTAGAAAAATTTAAAGGTCAAAACGTTACCGCAAAAGTGGTCAGAGATAAATCTGAAATAGATTTACCTCTATCCATAAGTGATGAAGCTAAACTAGGATTAGTCTATGCTAGTAGTTCTACTCCGGCAACATTAGAGGCTTTAGGCTACTATCAATACAATACTAAGGAATATGGTTTTTTTGAGTCTTTCCCTGTTGGTTTAACCAAAGCTAAAGATAGATTGGTTTCCTATTGGGAACAGTTAGGTGCAATTTTTACGCCTAGTACCGGTGCTTATAAAGGTGTAGGTGGTTTTAAGGCTATTTTTGATATATTTCCTAATGTTTGGAGCTGGCAGGCTTTTTGGAGTATTACAGCCTTTTTGTCCATTATGTTAGCGGTTTTGAACTTACTGCCAATCCCAGCTCTAGATGGCGGCCATGTTATGTTTTTATTATATGAAATGATATCTGGAAGAAAGCCAGGAGATAAGTTTATGGAGTATGCCCAAATGGTCGGTTTCTTTATTTTAATAGCCTTGGTTTTATTCGCAAATGGTAATGATATATACAAAGCTATTTTTGATTAAATTTTTTCAAAAATTGTATTGTAGTAATTAAAAATATATATATATTTGCGCTCGCAAAACGGAAGAACACTCCTCCTTAGCTCAGTTGGTTAGAGCATTTGACTGTTAATCAAAGGGTCCTTGGTTCGAGCCCAAGAGGGGGAGCAGAATAGAAAAGAGTTACATGAAAGTGTAGCTCTTTTTTCTTTTCCGCTCTTGTTGCGATAAGCTTATCCTGAGCATAGTCGAAGGAATCCCAAGAGGGGAGCAGAATTTAAAAAACCACTCAATTTTTTGAGTGGTTTTTTGTTGATACCTTTTTCTTAAAACAATCAGTAAAGAATAATTCGTTGTCCTTTTAGCTTAAGTCTTAATTATTTAAACATAAAAACCCCCTATGGAATATTCCACAGGGGGTTAATTAACTAACTCAATAAAAATTTATTATGCTATAGCCGTTTTGGCTTTGGTCTCTATAGTATCTACTTCTTTCTGTAAGGCTTCCAATTTCTTTTGCTCATCTTTAGCTGCTTGTTCTTCTGCTGGAGAGAACCTTACTAACAAGCCTAAGAAACCTACAATGGCTACCACAAACCCGAAAGCGAAGAAGGCTTCCTGTAAGCTAGAGCCACTTCTTAATAGGTATTGTGCATATAGTACAGCACCAACATTACCACCTGCTCCTACAATACCAGAAACAGCTCCTAAAGCCTTTCTGTTTATAAAAGGTACTACAGAATAGGTAGCACCTTCGGCCATTTGTACAAATAATGAGAAAAATACCATTGAAGTTACAGCTAAACTCAATGAATTCATTTGCGAGAACAGTAGTAATGCTAAGCCTTCGGCAACTACTACGTAAACCAATATTTTTACTCGTCCGTTTAGTCCAGAGTTTTTACCAAATTTATCTGCAATCCATCCTCCAGTAGAACGTGCAAATAAGTTCATTGCACCAAAGAAGAGTACAATAAATCCTGCAGCTTCTTGACTTAAACTAAACTTTTCTTGATAATAAGTAGATGCTTTTCCGGTAACAAAAAGTTCCATTCCAAAACACCCTGCATACATTAAAAATAAAATCCAAACGCGCTTATCTGAAGCAGCAGTTAAGAACAACCCTTTTTCTCCTTTTTTGGTTTGTGGTCTTTCTTCTGGTAAATCGGCGTAATTCCCTTTGGGACAATCTGTGGTATATTTCCAGTAAAGGAAAGCGACTAATAGCATAATGGCGGCAGGCACATACATGGCTATTCTCCAAGATTCCGTAGCTTCTGCTAAACCAAATGCGGCTACTCCAGAGGCAATTAATGGCATAGTTGCATTGGTTACCCCACCACCAAGGTTACCCCAACCTGCAGTAGTTGCATTAGCAATACCAATTACATTTGGCGCGAACATTACAGAGGTGTGATATTGTGTAATAACAAAAGAAGCGCCTATAACACCTATGGCTAACCTAGATAATAAATAGGTTTCCCAAGTGTTGGCAAAAGAAGATCCAGCAACGGCAAATGCTCCAAAGACTAGTAGGTATACGTAGCTTTTTCTGGGACCGATTTTATCACATAAAGAACCAATAAGAAGGCGTGCAAAAATAGTAACACCAACCGAAGCTATAAAGGCAAGGGTCGTTTGTGCTTTTGTTAATGCTAAATCTGGTGCAATGGTAGATTTCATTAGTGGTGCATGAGAGAACCAACCAAAGAAACATAAGAAAAATGCTATCCAACTTAAGTGAAAGGTTCTCATTTGAACCGTTTTAAAATCTGTAAGGTTTATTTTTGTGGCCTTACTGGTGCTTAATGTATTCATGACTATTGTATTTTTACGACTATTTTTAAGTATTAATACTTAATTAATACTTAGAGTTCGCAAACATACATGTTTTTATGAAGTTAAAATGGTGCTTTTAAGCAGCTTATTTTATGTTTTTTCGCAGGTTTTTAACATAACTAATTGGTAATCAGTAAATTTTGATTTTTTAAGTACTACGTAGTAAACTTAGATCGTAAAAATAAACGGAGAATCTATGCGGTGCTTTAGGATTGAAGCGATTAAATCCTGAGTAAAATGAAATGTTTCTTTATACCTTTTTTATAACATTGGTAACAATGCCCCAGATTACGAAGCTGTTTTCGGGAGTAACTTTAATAATGGGGTAGTTTGGATTTTCGGGTTTTAGCCAAACTTCATCACCTTGAACTCTTAAGCGCTTTACAGTAAACTCGCCATCTAAGAAGCATACGGCTATTTTATTGTTTTCTGGTTCAAGGCTTCGGTCTATTACCAGTAAATCGTTATCATCTAGCCCTGCGTCTATCATGGATTGACCGCTAACACGTGCAAAAAAAGTAGCCTCTTTGTTCTTTATAAGTTCTTTGTCTAAAGACAGGCGTTGTTCTTTAAAATCTTCGGCTGGAGATGGGAATCCTGCAGAAATTCCAGCATCGAAAAATAAGGCTCCAAGATTTTCGTTTGTGTCTTCGGGAGTAAAGAATGTTAAGTTTGTAGATTTGTGCAGTATCATTTAGCTATATCTTTTGATTTAGGAATGCCGTGAAACGGCTAGTACTTTTTTGGTAACGCTATAAGTTGAGTAACAGCGCCTATAAAGATACTAATTATTTTACCACAATAATATCTTTTATGTTGGTCGTGTATCTCGGTGTTAACCGTTCTTGTCGCATTTTCCAGGTACGTTCTAAATCTTGGTTGGCAATTTTAATTTTATAATCTCCGTATTTGGTATTTAAACGGTCTATAGACTTCATTAAAGGTTGGTGCTTAGGGTTTTCTTTTTCGAACATATTAAGTTGAAAATTGTCTGTTGGTACCAAACCAGATACTACTACACCAGCTCTTTTGTACTTAATTCCTTTTTTGAAAATAGAAGTTACGGCCTTCACGGCTTCATTACTAATAATCAATGATGAATTGGTAGGGTATGAAAGGTTAATCACGATGCTGCCACGATGCTGTTCTACATCTTTCTTATGCCTATCGCTACTTAACGTAACATAGATAACATGACAGCTAGAGCCTTGCTTACGTAGTTTTTCTGCACAGCTAGAGGCGAAGGTGGCAATACGTTCTTTTATATAATTAAAGTCGCTATAAGTATAATCGAAGCTACGAGTAGTGGCAATAGCTCTTTTGGCAGTGATTTCATCGAGTTCTAATTGAGGGATGCCCTCTAGGTCTTTTTTTAATTTAAAGCCTGTTGTGCCAAAGTTGTTCCTTACCCAACTATCGGAAAGGTTTACAAAGTCAATGGCTTTTTGGCATCCTTTGGCTTTTAATCGTTTATGCAAGCCCCGACCAATACCCCAAACGTCCTCTAGTGGCATCCATTGTAATGCTTTAAGGCGTTTTTCTTCAGAATCTATAACATAGACCCCGCCTGTTTCTTTTGGGAATTTACGAGCAATTTTATTCGCTATTTTACTGAGTGCCTTAGTGGGAGCCATGCCAACGCAGGTTGGTATGCCAGTCCACTTTAAAATACGCTGTCGCATTTCAATACCGCAGTCTTGCAAATCAATGTATTTAAAGCCTTTAAATTCAACAAAAGCTTCGTCGATACTATAAACTTCTACATCGGGGGTGAACTGCTCAAGAATTTTCATAACCCTGTTACTCATATCGCCGTAAAGTGGATAGTTAGAAGAGAGTACAGTAATATGGTTTGCCTTACAGAAGCTTTCCCATTTAAATATAGGTGCTCCCATAGGCAGTTTTAGTGCTTTAGCTTCATCACTTCGTGAGATAACACAACCATCGTTATTAGAGAGAATAGCGACAGGTTTTCCTTGTAAATTAGGGTTAAAAACACGTTCGCAAGAAGCATAGAAATTGTTACAATCTATTAATGCAAACATAGATTGTAAAGGTACGATAAAATGATGGTTTAAATTTCTAAAATAACGAGGTCTAAACTTTTATCGCCTTGCGGAAAGTTCTTTAAAAGTTTAAATCCAATGGCTTTATGGGCATTTATAGAGCGTACGTTTTTCACATCTATTAAGGTGATAATGGCGTTAAACCGATTTTGAAATGTGTCTTTCATGTGTTTGTAAAGTCCCCTAAAAACACCTTGCCCCCTGTAGTTTTTATCGACACAGATTTGGCCCATAACGATATAGTTAAGGTTGGGTTTGGTTACCATATCAATTTGTTGGAACATAGGTTTTAAAATGTCAACATCTTCTCGAAACGCCTTGGTCATGGATAGCGCATATCCAATAACTTTGTTGTTATATTTTGCAATGGTATGGGCGCAATCATTGTTCATAGCTTTTAAAACATCAAAGTCATGATGCACCGTAACAAAGCCTTCGGTTTGCTTTTCGTTTTCGGGAACGTTTGAAAGAAGATTTATGTTTTGAAGTTCTAAAATTTGATGTAGTTCTTCATCGCATGTAGCTTTGCAATAAGCAATGTTTAGGTTCATGTATATTTAAATAAATGCGTGAAGGATATCGTTTATTTGTAGTATTGTTTGTGATGAAGAATTTTGAGTATTCTTATAGTAGCCGATTCAATTATAAAATGAACACCAAAGGGAAATACATTTGTATGTGCAATCCTTATGCTTCTATATCTAATTTGAAAGTGTAATGGTTTGTCTTGTAGTCCATCTATGGTTTTTACCACATCGGCAATAAACTTGTCATGTAATGCTTTGGAAATTTTTAAATAATATTCAGAAGCTTCGTTAATGTTTACTTTAGCTTCATCAGACAGCTCAATTTGATAGACCATTATTTACGAAGTAGCTGCTTTTTTACTTCTTCCCAAGGCGTATAGTTTAATTGCCCTTTTTTATGTTTATCTAGCATAGTATCCATCATAGCTTTGTATTCTTCGGTTAACTCAAAACTATGAGCTTTCTCCTTTAAGACATGTTCCATGTAGTTTTTAAGTTTGCGTCCTTCTTTTTCAGCCTGAATTTGTAGTAAAGCCAAGGTGTCGCTATCTAAGGAAACTTCTTTTCTTTTCTTTTCTCGTATCATAACCACTTTATTTACATCTAAGATACGTATAAATAGCGAATTTTAAAAAAGCTTCAATTTTTTTGCAATATTGTGTCCGGTACGTTTGTAAACAGTCTTAGTGCCGTTTACGCAAAACTTATAGGTGCCTTTTTCTTTTGTTTCTGAAGCCAATAGAAGGATGACATCTTTAACATCGCAATTAAAATCTTTAGCAACCTTCTTTTTAACGTGAGCAATGGTTGCACGCCCTTTTTTTAATTGATTCTGAACCTTTTTGTTCAATTCCGGTTCTGTGTAGTTAGCTGATAAGCTACAAGAATTCTCATTAGAAGAAATTGGTTTTTCAATCTCTTTTTCTTTTTGTTTAGTTGGTTCTGGTTTTACCAAATCAATATATTCCCAAGTAAAATCTGCTTTGAGTAGTACACGACGACCGTCTTCGGTTTTAACGATGTGATTGTCTTGAGAGAAACTGACAAAAGAAAATAGGAATACTAAAGCATAAACAATGGATTTCATAACTTGGAAAAATAATTCATATTGATACGATTCAAAAGTACAATTTTATTCTTCAATGCACTCTAAAATGTCTGCTGGTTGACAATCGAGCGCTTTACAGATAGCTTCTAAAGTAGAAAACCTTACGGCTTTGGCTTTGCCCGATTTTAAGATGGAAAGGTTCGCTTCTGTAATGCCTATAATTTCCGCAAGCTCTTTACTCTTCATTTTTCGCTTGGCTAGCATAACATCTAAGTTTACAACTATGGGCATGGCTAAATGGTTAAGTCGTTTTCTTGTTTTAGAATTCCTCCACTTTTAATAAAATCGGCAAGTATATACAATCCCAAACCAACGAGAATTACAAAACATAATTCTACAAAGTTTGTGATGAATACATTTAAATCCAGTTCGGTTTTAGTGATGATATTAAAAACAATACCTATTATTCCTACTAGAATTAGGAAGAAACCACCTTTTTTAAACTTAGTTTCACTAAAAGTGTTATAGAATCCATTTTTTATAATGGCACTTAAGCCCTTTTGTACTTGAAAAAGAGCAATTAAAAGTAATAAACCTCGTAAAAAAACGATGAGGTGATTAAACATACCTAATACCTTATCATCATATTGTTTTTGAAATATTAAATCTGGAATAACTAAAAGGACTAAAATGAAAATTAATAGTCCAAAAAGTAAACTATTTATCAAGATTAAAAATCTATGGAGAATCTTTATTCTTTTCATGACTCTTTAATTTAAAATCAAATATAAGGATTAACTTATTAGCTAAAAGGAGTACCTATAACATGAAAAACGATATCAAATACAAAATGAGATAGTATGGCATTTAAAAGTCCCCATCTCCAAAAAATCAATCCAAAAGTAATACCAGTTATTAAATTTCCAACCATGGTTACAGCTATTGTAAATGCAGTTATTTCAAAAAAATTACCAGCCATGGGTATGTGGATAAGACCAAACAAAAGACTTGATAGAATAATACCAGCCCAATACATTGTATTCGTAGGTTTTTCTACTTCTTTTAAGTATTGAATGATAGCTACTATTAAAGACATAATGCCCAGTCTAAACACTACTTCTTCGGAAATAGCCCCTGAAAAAGACGCTAAAATGTAAAATAACCCTGACGGTCTATTGTTTACTGCAACGACAGGGTATATTTGTTTTTGTATTTCAAATACCCCTAGTAAAATTATTGCTACCAAAGTCCCGATAAGAATACTTGATAGGATAACACTTTTGTTGAAATATTTTGATTTTGGCGTTTTGGAAAAAATCGCTGTAAGATTCGGAGTGCCTAAATATGTTTTCCTACATGTAAAAACACCAAGAAGGATAAAAACGATACCGAGAGTAGCACTAGATATACCGACTTCTATAATAGAATTCATAATAGGTTCACTCAGTTTAGGGTCAATTTCTCCGGGTTTTAACTTTAGTCTTCTTATTTCTTTTGAAAAAGGGATATTGACTATAGCGCTAACTACGAATAAGATTAAAAGCGTTACAGCTGTTTGCCATCTGTATTTTTTTTGAGTTTCTAGGTCTCTAATAACTGGTTGGGGTAGATATTGCTTCATATTTTCTTTATAAGTTTTTAAAAGACTCTTTCTAACATTGAAAAAGAGTTAAGTATACAGTGCGCTATAATTAAAGCCCATAAATTCCGACCTAGATACATATATGCCAAACCCATAATAAATCCCAATATACCTACGGTTATTGATCTTTCTGATAAGTCATAAGAATGGCGATACCCAAAAAGTGCAGCTTGAATTATAACTGCTAAAACTGTTGTAAATGGTGTTTTAGAGAATAATCGTTCTAACCAATTCATTAAGAACCCTCTATCTATTAGTTCTTCTAACGCAGACTCCATCCATATAAAAATTATGATGGAGAAGAATAAGGGAAGATTTTCCTTCAGATTTCCAAATCTTGGACCACCTTTATGTTTTTTAACCTTATTTACAGTTTCCCAGCTAAATAAATCTGGGAAAATCTCTTTTAAAATTTCAATTAGTATTATTGAAAGGATACAGGTGATAATTATTAATCCCGCTATTATTAAGGTTCTTTTCCAGCTCTTAGGTTTACATAACCCCAAATCTTTCCAAGAAATACGCCTAACCTTCATCCTCCATGTGGCAGCAGCCAAGGCGATAAAAGATCCTATTAAAACACTGGCAATTAGTCCAAATTTTTCAATGTAGATTTCTCTTGCTAGAAATAGGATGGTGATGTAAATGGCCAAATCGATAGCACATGCTTTTAAATCAATTTTATTTAACGGATTGGTGACAAGATTCTTCATTTAAAATTATTGTTTTTCAATAACAAAAATATAAAAATTATTGAAAAACAATAATTTTTATTAAAAAAGGATGTTTTTTTATTTTGAACCTTTTAGGTTTTTAAAACCTAGCAGGTCTTTGTACATTTGATTTATGTTTCCCAAAAGACTACAGCAAAAGTTAGACGACCGTAAAGCCAATAACGCTTTACGAAGCCTTAAAAACCAAAACAATCTTATTGATTTTTCATCTAATGATTATTTGGGGTTTTCAAATAAAGAGTCTATTTATGAAAGTGCACATAAGTATCTAAAAGACCATAAGCTGGCTCAAAATGGTGCCACAGGGTCTCGCTTATTATCAGGAAATCATCCCATGTACCAAATTCTAGAGAATGTTTTGGCAAATTTTCATAATTGTGAATCGGCTTTGGTTTTCAATTCGGGCTATAGTGCTAATGTGGGGTTCTTTTCCTGTGTTCCGCAGCGTGACGATGTGGTTCTGTATGATGAGTACAGTCATGCTTCTATAAGAGATGGGATTTCTATGGGAAATGCCAAAGCCTATAAATTTAGACATAACGATTTAGAGCATCTTTCTGAGATGCTGAAACGGGTTCAACATGACAACGTTATTTATGTGGTTACCGAATCTGTTTTTTCGATGGATGGTGACTCACCCGATTTGAAAAAGCTTTCAGAACTTTGTAAAACGCATAACGCTTTTTTGGTGATTGATGAGGCTCATGCCGTAGGTGTTTTTGGAAATCAAGGCGAGGGATTGGTACAAAACTTAAATTTAGAACATGATGTATTTGCGCGAATTGTAACCTTTGGTAAAGCACTGGGATGTCATGGTGCTGCTGTTTTGGGTAGTGAACAATTAAAGCAATATCTCGTCAACTTTAGTAGGAGTTTTATTTATACAACAGCATTAGCGCCACATACTTTGGCGACCGTTCAATCCGCTTATTCAGAGCTAATGTCTACGGGAGAGAGACAGCAATTGCTTCAAAATATAGTGCACTTTAAGAATAATGTTCTAAATAATAATCTTCAGGATATTTTTATAGAAAGCCACTCGGCAATTCATTGTTGTGTTATCTCTGGGAATAACAATGTAAAAGAAATTGCCGAAAAACTCCAAATCCAAGGGTTTGATGTAAAACCTATCTTGTCACCGACAGTGCCACAAGGGCAAGAAAGATTACGTTTTTGTTTACATAGTTATAATTCTGAAAAAGAAATAGCGAATGTTTTAAGCTTACTTGCTACTTTTGTCCTCTCTGAAGCAAATTCAGTACGGCAAATATGAAGACATATTTTATAACAGGAATTTCAACTGACGTTGGAAAAACGGTAGCTTCGGCTATTATTACAGAGGCTTTAGAAGCCGATTATTGGAAACCGGTGCAGGCTGGTGATTTAGATAATTGTGACACAAAAAAAGTTCAGAGATTGGTGCCAAATTCTAAATCTAAATTTTACCCCAATGCTTTTGCCTTAAATACACCTATGAGTCCGCATGCTGCAGCCGAAATTGATGGTGTTTCAGTTGAAGTTTCTAAGATTAAACGTCCAGAAACCACCAATAATCTGGTGATTGAAGGCGCCGGCGGATTGTTAGTTCCCATTAATGATAATGAAACGATTTTTGATTTAATTAAACCTGATGATAAAGTCATTGTAGTATCACGTCATTATTTGGGAAGCATCAATCATAGTTTGCTAACCATAAATGCGATTAAGGAAAAGGGTTTTAAGGTAGCAGTCTTATTTAGTGGAGATGAACATCCTTCTACCGAAAGCATCATTAAAAAAATGACTGATGTTAATGTGATAGGAAGAATTGATGAAGAACCTTATTTTGATCAAAATGTGGTAAAGGAATATGCTGATAGTTTCAGAGGTGGCTTGAAAAATTTATAAATTGATGAGTTACGTCACTCTGAGAGTTTTAAGCTGAAACACTCTGGTTTTACTATTTAACATAAGAGTTGTCATTCCTGCGAAAGCAGGAATCCACAGAAAATAACTAAAATAGATTCCTGCCTTCGCAGGAATGACAAAAGAATGACGCTAAAAGAACGTGATAAAAAACATATTTGGCACCCCTTAACGCAGCATAAGTTGCATCCAGAGGCCATTGCAATTGTAAAGGCAAAAGATTGCGTGCTTTATGATGAAGATGGTAATGAATATATAGATGCCATTGCGTCTTGGTACACCTGTATGTACGGGCATTGTAACGACTATATTACAGATAAAGTATCAGCCCAAATGAAGCAGCTTGATCAAGTTGTTTTTAGCGGATTTACCCATGAACCGGCCATTAAACTATCCGAAGAACTTATTAAAATTCTTCCTGATAATCAGGAGAAAGTGTTCTTCAGTGATAATGGTTCTACTTCGGTTGAGATAGGAATTAAAATGGCATTGCAATATCATTCCAATAAGGACAATAAACGTAATGTGCTAATTGCTTTTGAAGATGGTTTTCATGGTGACACTTTTGGCGCTATGAGTGTATCGGGTTTATCTGTTTACAACGGACCTTTCGAAGAGTTTTTTATAACTGTTGAACGTATTCCTACGCCAAATGGTTCAAATAATTTAGACGTTTTAAACAAGTTAAAAAGCATCATAGAAAAGAATAAAGTCGCGGGTTTTGTTTATGAACCGTTGGTTCAAGGAGCAGCTGCTATGAAAATGTATGATGCTCATGGATTAAACGACATTCTATCCCTTTGTAAAGAAAATAACATCATAACAATTGCCGATGAGGTTATGACCGGTTTTGGTAAAACAGGAACGTATTTTGCATCTCATTCAATAGAAACAAAGCCAGATGTTATTTGTTTAAGTAAGGCATTGACTGGAGGTTTATTACCCATGGCTATTACTACCTGCACTCAAGAAATATATGATGCCTTTTATAGCGATGATATTGGGAAAGGGCTTTTTCATGCCCATACCTATTCGGCAAATCCGATTGCATGCACTGCCGCCCTGGCCAGTGTGGAATTGTTGCAATCTGAAGTAATTCAAAGTAACATCAAAACAATAATTGAATCGCATAAAGATTTTGGAGCTAAAATTGTAAATCACCCTAAGGTAAAATCTATAAGACAAACCGGAGTTATTTTCGCTCTCGATTTAGACATTGAAATGGAGCGATACGGAAACCTTCGTGATAAACTTTTGAACTTCTTTATGGGTAATGGTGTTTTTCTTCGTCCGTTAGGTCAAACCATTTATATACAAGCGCCTTATACCATCTCGAAAAAGCAATTGGATAAAATTTATAAAACTATTGAGCAAGCACTAGAAATAGTCTAAATTTGCCAACCGATGTCACCCTGAACTCGTTTCAGGGTCTCGTCCAAATAGAATAAGATGCTGAAATAAATTCAGCATGACAAAATATGCAAAAGCCAATTTCAATTACAGCTGTTTTTTCTATTTCTTCCTTAGGAAAAGACCAAGATGAGGTTTGGAACAACTATCTTCAAAGTAAGTCTTTTACAACTGAAAAAGCTTTCCAAGATAAGAGCGTAGCGGTGGCTTCCATTCCAAATGAAGCTAAAGCAGCAATTGAAAGTTTAAGACAATCAGATAGTAAGTATAAATCTCTGGATGATTCCGTTCTGTACGCCATTTATACTTCCAGAAAAGCCATTGAACAGGCAGGCTGGGATGCTACCGATAACTTCGGAATTAATATTGGCTCATCTCGAGGGGCAACGTCACTTTTCGAAGATTATTATAAAGGCTTTTTAGAAAACAATAAGGCAGAAACTTTAAGTTCGCCCACTACGACTTTAGGTAATATTGCCTCCTGGGTGGCGCACGATTTACAAACGCAAGGACCGGAAATTAGCCATTCCATCACGTGTTCAACTGCTTTGCATGCCATGCTTAATGGTATCGCTTGGATAAACTCTGGCATGTGCAATAAATTTTTGGTAGGAGGGAGCGAAGCACCTTTAACACCATTCACAATAGCTCAGATGCAAGCCTTAAAAATATATTCAAGGAGTAAAAGTGATTTTCCTTGCCAAGCATTAAATCTTAACAAAAAGGAGAATACCATGATTCTGGGAGAAGGTGCTGCTATGGTTTGTTTAGAGGAAGGACAAAAAGATAACGCCTTGGCCACAGTGCAAGGTATTGGTTATGCTACCGAAATTCTTAAACACAATATTTCGATTTCAAGTGATGCACAGTGTTTTCAGCGTTCCATGAAAATGGCTTTAGGTGATATATCTCCAGAAGATATTGATATTGTTGTGATGCACGCCCCAGGAACCATCAAGGGCGATATAAGTGAATTCAAGGCCATTGAAAAAGTTTTCTGTAACAAAATGCCTGCTTTAACTACAAATAAATGGAAAGTAGGTCACACCTTTGGCGCTTCAGGAACTTTAAGCTTAGAATTGGCCATTCTAATGTTAAAGCATCAAAATTTTGTAGGAGTCCCTTATTTAGAGGAACAAAAACAACCTGAAAAAATCAAAAATATACTAATTAATGCCGTTGGTTTTGGAGGGAATGCTGTGACTATTTTTCTTTCAAAATAAAGTTGAAAAGCTTTAAAAAGATTGTATATTTAATTGCTCAATGACGAGCTTTAGATAGACGAGGTTTCCCTCGGAATTTTAATGTTTCACCTAGAGTGTCTTATGGTTTTTCCATGGGATGATTGACTAATGTTTATTCTCATAAATTATGACTGAGTGGTTTTCTAATCTGGAATTTCTTGCGAAAATGTTTTGGCTTATAGCCATTATCGGCTCGCTGGTTTTTATCATTGTTGTTATTTTGGCTTTTGTTGGTGGTGATACCGATGAATTTGAAGATGTTGACTCTGAAATTGATGCCGATGGTGGTATCGGATTTCAATTTATCACCTTTAAGAATTTGGTTGGTTTCTTTACCATTTTCGGTTGGACAGGTATAGGATGTTTAGAAGCGGGTTTAAATAATCCATTATCTATAGCCATTGCCTTTTTAGCAGGATTAGTCATGATGGTAATTATGGCTGCCATGTTCTACTTTATGGGGAAGCTAACAGATAGCGGTACATTAAATTATAAAAATGCGTTAAATGCTATAGGCGAAGTTTACTTAACCATTGGTGCCAACCGAAGTAGTATGGGCAAAGTTAGTGTAAGGATTCAAGGTTCGTTAAGGGAACTTGATGCCTTAACCGATTCTTTAACCGATTTAAAATCGGGAACCATCATAAAGGTTGTTGACGTAACGGCCAACGGCATTTTAATAGTAGGAGAAAATAAAAAACCAATTGAACCAATAAAACAACACACTTATGAAATTACTGATCGCGCAGGAAGGTCTTAATCTAGGTTTTCCTATAGCCCTTATTTTTGGAGTATTATTTATATTCCTATTCTTAATCATTTTAATTAGACGTTACAAACGCTGTCCTTCAGACAGGATTTTGGTAGTCTATGGTAAAGTAGGCGGTGGTAAATCTGCTAAATGTATCCATGGTGGTGCAGCCTTTATTTTACCGGTAATTCAAGATTATGAGTATTTGGATTTAACCCCAATATCTATTGAGGTAAATCTTGTAAATGCCCTTTCAAAACAGAACATTCGTGTTAATGTGCCATCAAGATTTACCATTGGTATTTCTACAGAACCCGGCATCATGCAAAATGCGGCCGAGCGTTTACTTGGGTTAGGACAAAACGAAATCCAGGAATTGGCTCAGGAGATTATTTTCGGACAATTACGTTTGGTAGTAGCTTCCATGGATATTGAGGAAATCAACTCGGATAGAGATAAGTTTCTGGCCAATATTTCGCAATCTGTGGAGTCTGAGTTGAAGAAAGTAGGTCTTAAGCTAATCAACGTAAATATTACTGATATTGTTGATGAGTCCGGCTATATCGAAGCACTTGGTAAAGAAGCAGCCGCTCACGCCATAAACGCGGCTCGTAAATCGGTTGCAGAAAAGAATAGGGATGGAGCTATTGGTGAAGCTAATGCGCTTCAAGATGAGCGTTCACAAGTTGCCGCAGCTAATGCCCAAGCTGTTGAAGGTGAAAACACCGCTAAAATTGCCGTTGCGAATTCTGATTCGTTACGTAGACAACGTGAAGCTGAAGCAGAGCGTGTAGCTATTGCCGCAGAAAAAGTTCAGTCTGCAAAAGCATTAGAGGAGTCTTATGCTGCAGAAAAAGAAGCAGAATCTGCAAGAGCTGAAAGAGAACGTTCTTCACAACAAGCCGATGTTATCGTCCCCGCAGAAATTGAGAAACGTAAAGCTGAAATTGATGCCGAAGCTGAAGCGGAGAGAATTAGAAGACGAGCCAAAGGTGAGGCAGACGCTATTTTATTCAAAGCACAAGCCGAAGCCGAAGGGTTATTCGAAGTATTGACTAAACAAGCTGCTGGTCTCGACAAAATCGTTCAAGCGGCAGGTAATAACTCTAAAGATGCTGTGTTATTGTTAATAGCTGATAAATTACCAGAGTTAGTTAAAACTCAGGCTGAAGCTATCAAGAATATTAAAATTGATAAGGTTACGGTTTGGGAAAACGGTGGTAGTAAAGACGGCAAATCATCTACTGCTAATTTTCTTTCTGGAATGTATAAATCGGTACCGCCTTTACAAGAAATGTTCAATATGGCCGGTATGCAGTTACCAGAATATTTAAAAGGCGCCGACCTAAAAAAAGATGGAGAAGCAATTTCTGAAAAATCTAAATCAAATGGCGTAGATAGTTCTGAGGAATAATTAGAATTTATTTATCCAAATAATACTTTTGAAAACACCTAAAAGACATCTCTTTTTAGGTGTTTTTTTATATGGTGGTTGTAAAACTTAGGACATCAAAACAAATAAGGTTCTTCACTTTTTAATTCTGCTATTAAATCTTGCATATCTTGGTCTTTCAATAGACCTCCATAAGCATAATCGCTAAGAAAAATATGAGGATCGGAATTGGCTTCAATAATTGTAGGGCCTTGATTAGTTATAGCAATATCCCAACCAATAAATCTGTTGGGTATTTTTTTTACTGAATTGATTATGAGCTCACATGCTTCATTGTAATAAGGTATTTTAAAACCTTCGAATTTAAAACCGCTATCCGGGTGTTCTAATATTTCATTTCCGCCATATTCCAACATATAAAGGCCGTTAGCATCTAGAGTTCCCTTATCCTTATCTATACCAACAAAAAAACCTCCTGAGGAAGCGTTATCTACAATATTATTACCTATACCAAAACGCATAAAGGCACAAAGTATCTTAATGTTATCATCAGAGGTAATTAATGAGATGAACCGAAGTGTGTTAATCGACTTTCTATGAATTTTATTAATCGCTTCATGTTGCTCTATACATTCGGTAAAAACATAATCGTATTCATTGAATTTCTTAAAAGCAATATCTGCTTCTGTATATGAGAAATCTTTGGTTAACTTGAAACACCCTTTGCCTCCAAACTCAGAATGAGGTCTAAAAAATACTGCATTAACATTGAAAGATTTGAATATGTTTTTTAAAAAGCTGTAGAATTCATCTTTTGAACTAATCGAAGCCTGTTCATCTCCAGAATGGAATGTTTTGCCCAAGTTATATCCAATTAATTGAGGGCTTTGTATGGATTCAGATTCACAAAATAGTGCAAAAGTTAATTTGCTTTCAAATATTTTTACATACTCTGGTTTATGAAGTCTCTTGCTGCTACCAATAGCCACTACTTCTTTTGTGCTAAGATAATCAAGGTAATTGGTTATTTTCTTTTTGTATATATGCTTAAAATAATAGTAAGGTATCTCTTTTTTGCTTCTTAGAAGCACCAATAGTTCCTTTATGATTTTTAAGATGTTTTTCTTCTCTTTGTCTTTCAGGAATACCTTAATCCTACCTACATTTTCGAAACGCCTCATAAAGTTATTTTATTTCCAATAATAAATCTTTTACATGCTTGTTTTTTAATAGTCCACCCGTTACGATGTTACTAATTTGAAGATGAGGTTGCCCATTAGACTCTATTACTAAAGGTCCTTTTGGTGTAATTGCAATATCCCATCCGATAAAACGATTGGGTAGTGTTTCAACTGCATTTATTGTTGCTTCACATGCTTCTTTAAAAAAAGGAATTTTAAAGTCTTTAAACTCATAACCACTATCTGGGTGTTTGTTGATTTGCTCACCACCAAATTCAGGCAAGTAATGTCCCTGGGATTGTAGTGTTCCAGTTTTAATGTTTATACCAACAAAAAAGCCACCAGAAGATGCATTATCCACTATACTATCACCAACTCCAAATCTCATAAAAGCACTTATAATTTCTACAGTTCCTTTAGCAGTTATTAAGGTGACTATTCTTAAAGTGTTTATGGAATTGGGGTGGATTTTATTTATGGATTCATGTTGCTTTATAACTTCTGTAAATACAAAGTTTTTATTGACCAGTAGGTGAAAGTCTTTTTCTATAGTTTTTCTATAATTGCTTTTTTCAATTTTAAAACAACCTTTACCTCCATAGTCCGATGGAGGTCTTACAAAAACGGCATCAACTTTATCCTTTTCAAAAATATCTTCAAAAAAGTTAATTAAAGTTTTTATATCACTAATATGGTATGTTTTGTTATTTCGAGTGTAGGTAGATTTAAAGTTATAACCTAACAGTTTTGGAGTTCTTATGCCGTTTTCTTTGCTTGTTAATGAAAAGAAAAGTTTGTTGTCGATTACACTTAGAATTTCTGGATTATGGATTTTAGGATGGTATTGTAATAACCTTTGCTCTCCAAGACTCAAGTGGTCTTTATAATCTATTGCATCTTTCCTGTAGAGATATTTAAAATAATAAAAAGGTATTTCTTTCTTCTTGAAAAGCAAAACAGTAGCTTCAAAAATCATTTTAAAAAAACTCTTTTTATTGGGGTGTTTTAAAAAAACTTTGAGTCTATTGTGTTTTGCTGGCATAGTATGACTTTTGGGATTTAAATATATTAATTTTAGAACTTACGGCTTAATTTAAATTCTTATTTTTGATTTTGATTAACTACCCATTATGAGTGAGACAAGACACAATTGGACTAAGGAAGAGATTCTAGATATTTACAACAAACCTTTAATGGAATTACTTTATGAAGCGGCTACGGTTCATAGAAAAAACCATGACCCTAACGTTGTGCAAGTAAGTACCTTATTGTCCATTAAAACAGGTGGTTGTAGTGAAGATTGTGGGTATTGTCCGCAAGCCGCTCGTTATCATACAGATATTGAAGGTAATGATTTAATGAGTGTGCAGCAAGTTAAAGCACAAGCCTTGAGAGCTAAAGCAGGAGGAAGCTCTCGTGTTTGTATGGGAGCAGCTTGGCGTAATGTAAAAGATGGTGAGGAGTTTGATGATGTATTAGAAATGGTTCGCACTATCAATAAACTCGATATGGAGGTATGCTGTACTTTGGGTATGATAACCGAAAACCAAGCAAAACGTCTAGCCGAAGCAGGTTTATATGCTTACAATCATAATTTAGATTCATCTGAAGAATATTATAAAGAAGTCATTTCTACCAGAGGATACCAAGATAGATTGGATACTATAGATAACGTTAGAAAAACTAACGTAACGGTTTGTAGTGGAGGTATTATTGGTATGGGAGAGAACCTAGACGATAGAGCAGGGATGTTAGTGGCTCTATCAACATTAAATCCGCAGCCCGAGTCAACACCAATCAACGCTTTGGTTGCTGTCGAAGGTACGCCATTAGAAGACCAAAAGCCAGTTTCAATCTGGGATATGGTACGCATGGTGGCAACGACTAGAATAGTGATGCCAGAAACACAAGTGCGTTTAAGTGCTGGTCGAACTCAAATGACTAGAGAAGGCCAGGCGATGTGTTTCTTTGCTGGTGCAAATTCTATTTTTGCTGGAGATAAACTGCTTACTACTCCTAACCCCGATGTAAATGAGGATATGGAAATGTTTGCATTACTTGGTTTAGAACCTCAAAAACCGTTCACTAAAAAAGTACAGCCAAAAACGGTAGAAGCTCAAGATTCTCAATTTGAGAGTTTAGGCGAAAAGCCAAAATGGACTCGTCCTGAACATAAGATTGAGCGTAACGAAGCCGCTAAAGAAAAGGCAAAGGCTCTAAAGTAATAGGGTTGGTTCAGGTTACCTATGCTTTTGTCATTACTGCGAAGGCAGGAATCCAACTTAAAGTTTAAAGTGAAGGGGATGAACAGGGCAATTCGTTTAAGATGTCGTAGCCTTTTCAAGATGTATTTTAATTCTATTAACCTTTTCTTAACTTTGGACTTCTAATTTTACCAATTTGAAACTGAATCTACAGGATATCCCAAGGGTAAAAACCATTACCAAAGCGGATTTCATTAAACATTATTTCAAACCACAAAAACCTGTGGTTATTGAGCGTTTTATTGAAGATTGGCCTGCTTATAAAAAGTGGAATTTAGATTATATTAAGCAGGTTGCAGGCGATATTACGGTACCATTATACGACGACCGACCTGTAGACTACAAAGAAGGTTTTAATGAGCCGCATGCCAAAATGAAAATGAGTGATTATGTGGATTTATTAAAACGTGAACCCACAAAATACCGAATTTTCCTTTGGAATATTTTAAAAGAGATTCCGCAATTACAAAAAGATTTTAAATTCCCCGATTTCGGACTTCGGCTCATGAAAGTGATTCCCATGTTGTTTTTTGGCGGTGAAGATTCCCATACTTTCATGCATTATGATATCGATTTAGCTAATATTTTCCATTTTCATTTTGAAGGTAAAAAGCAATGCATTCTTTTCAATCAAGAACAAACACCTTACTTATATAAAATCCCCCACTCCTTAATTACCAGAGAGGATATAGATTTTAAAAACCCTGATTTTGAAAAGTGGCCAGCACTACAAAAAGCCAAAGGCTATGTTACGGAGTTGAACCATGGAGAAATTTTATATATGCCAGAAGGTTATTGGCACTATATGCGCTACATCACACCAGGGTTTTCAATGAGTTTAAGAGCCGTTGCTAGAAATCCAAAAAATTTGGGCAAAGCGGTTTTCAATATCTTTTTAATGCGCCATTACGATAATATGATGCGACGATTAAAAGGTCAGGATTGGATCGATTGGAAAAACAACCAAGCCATAAGTAGAACGCATGCAAAAAATGATATTAGGGTATAATTTCGTTGGCTTTTTCGTATACTAAATGTGATTCCCAGCCTCTATACAGCAGATAGTCGATTAATTTCTTTCGTTTTTTATATTTGTTGGTCTCTTTAAGAGATGCTGCCTTTTTTTCGGCTAAATCATTGAAAACCTCGATGTAATCCGTTTCTTCTATTTCTCTAAGTGCTTGACTTATATTAACTTTGCTTATGTCTTTTTTCTTAAGTTCAAAAGTTAATCGACTGCGTCCCCAACGCTTCATATTAAACTTACCTCGAACAAATGTTTTGGCAAAACGTTCTTCGTTAAGAAAGTTATGCTCTAGCAGATGTACTATTATCACATCTATGGCTTCAGGAATCATGTGCATATCCTGTAATTTTCGCCTAACTTCTTGATGACACCGTTCTTGATACACGCAATAGCGCTCTAATGCTCTAGTAGCCTCTTGTACGGTATATGTTTTTTTTGCTTGCTGCATGCCTGTAAAAATAATGCAATAAAATATAAAACAAAGATTTAAAAATATAGCCCAACTCTGTAAATATAAAACTACTTAACTATGAAAAAAATTACTTCAATAATATTACTGCTCCTGACATTTGGTTTGGGGTATGGGCAGATAAAAATTGCCGAATTAACTTTTGAATCTGCAGGAGGATATTCTACAAGCATAACCGAGTTTACAGATTCAGCCGAGGATTATTTCTTAAGAACAGATGGTTCTAACACTACAAGTGAGGTACTATCAAATATTCAAGGTTCCTTTTATTTCGCAGCTAATGATATTGATGGGGAAGGAGCGTCCTTACCCGTAACACTTCTTTTGAATAATATTAATATCAGCGGTTATTCTGGTTTAGAGTTTAGAGTTTATTTGGCTGAGGATGATGATGGTGCTAACGAAGACTGGGATGAGCCCAACTACGTACATTTTAATTATGATATAGATAATACGGGAAGTTTCAATAATTTACTTTGGTTAGAAAATGATGGTAGTACATTTAATTCTGCTCCATTTGTCGATACAGATTACGATGGAGATGGAGATGGTACAGAAATCACAGATACTTTTGTTCAGTTTACTCAGAATATTGCAGGCACGGGTTCGCTTCTAGATATCCAGATTATTTTTAATCTTGATGATGGTGATGAAGATATCGCTATCGATAACATTGAAATTTGGGGAACACTAAATGCCTGTGGGACGGCCGTTACTTGGAATGGGACTGCTTGGAGTAATATCACAGGACCAGATATAAACACTCCTGCTATTCTAAACGATGATTATAACACTCTAGGGAGTATTGGGAGTTTTTCTGCATGTAGTTTAACACTTAACGATGCTACTTTGACTATAGAGGACAACACTTATGTTGAAGTCCAAAATGATATTACTATTGATGTTGATAGTGCTATAGACGTTCAACCTGAAGGTTCAATTGTTCAAAATAATGATTTAAGTACCATAACTAATAATGGTACTATGACAGTCGATAAGTTAACAGCTCCAATGGATGCTTGGTATGAATATACGTATTGGAGTTCACCCGTTTCAGGAGAAACAATTGAAGGAGCTATTGATAGATCACCAGCAAATAGGAGATTTATTTTTAATGCTCAAAACTATTTAGATGCTACGGCTGAAACTAATAATGATGGTTCCACCGACCCTGGACAAGATGATATTGATGATGATTACAATGATTGGCAACTTGTGGTAGGTTCATCCACTATGAGTGCAGGTGTTGGTTATGCTACTACTATTACCTCACTTGCCTATTCACTTGCTCCTGGTGTTTCAGACAAAAGTTTTAGATTTACTTTTACTGGAGATTTTCATAATGGTGTTTACAAAGTGCCTATTTACAGGAATGATTCCGAAACTAATGATAATAATTGGAATTTAATAGGGAATCCATATCCTTCGGCAATTGATGCTGATTTATTTTTAGCAGCCAATAGTAATGTTTCAACTACTGTGAATGGAACCGATTACACAGGTTCTGGCTTCACAGATGGAGCTATATTTTTATGGTCACAGGATACTGATTATTCTGCTACCGCAAATGGAGGAGAAGCCCTAAATTTTTCTAATGGTGATTATGCTATAATTAATGGTATAGGGGAAACAGCAGGAGGTGATGGTTTAGAGCCAAATCGTTTTATTCCTTCAGGTCAAGCATTTTTTGTTTCAATGTCAAATTCAGCATCTGCATCCTTGGTTTCAGGAGATGTCTACACCACAAATGTAATCTTTAGTAATAGTATGAGGGTTTATGGAACCAACGATAACAGTCAGTTTTTTAAAACTTCCAGTAAGACTAAAAAGAATAACTCTTCAAACAAATTAAAGATTGATTTAACCTCAGATAATGGTGTTTTCAATCAAGTATTAATTGGGTATGTAAATGGTGCTACAGGGGGATTTGATGGTATGTATTTTGATACTGCTAAGATTTCCGCTGGTAATAATATTACAGCCATTCTATATACAGTAATTAATGGTGTTGATAAAAAATTTGCCATTCAAGGGAAATCCCCAAATAATCTCAATGAGAGTGAAACCATAGCATTAGGCTTCAAAAATAATATAGAAGTTCCCACACTTTTCAAATTATCTTTAGCGCAATTCAAAGGTGATTTTATCACTAATAACGGGGTTTATTTAAAAGATAATTTACTAAACAAAGTACATAACTTATCAGAATCTGATTACACATTTACTTCAGAGGTTGGTGAGTTTAATGATCGTTTTGTTATTGCTTTTAATAACAGCGTACTATCTTCAGAAAAAGCTTTGCTGGATGATGGTGGTCTTAGGGTAGTAGACTTAGGAAATGATAATGTTAAGTTCGACGTTTCAAATAGTTTAAGTATAAACGCTATAGAAATCTATGACACTTTAGGCAGAAACTTATATACTGTTTCAGCAGATTCCAGTTCTAAGATTATAAAACTTTCAAAACTAAAAAGTTCTATTTTTATTGCTAGAGTGACGCTGTCTAACGGTGCAGTAATTACCAAAAAAGCAACTAAAAACTAGCAATTCAACACCACTAAACTAAAATAGACAAATAGAAAGTCCCTGCATATTCGCAGGGCTTTTTTTATAGTACATATTTTAAGGATAGAATTAGGTTTCTGCCCGGGGCAGTAATACCCGATGAGTAGGTTCTATACCTTTGGTTGGTGATATTTTCAAGTGAAATCATGAGTGAGGTAAAAGGCGTGAGCTGATACTGACCTCTAAGGTTTAGGGTATACCAAGATGGGCTGTAAGGGTTCCCGTTTGCATCTTTAGCGTAAATATAATCTTTCTGAATTTCAGATGGCGCAAGCTGGTTAAAGCTCAGTTCATCATTATAATTTAAGAAGGCATCAATTTTAAGCGATTTGTTGCTCCAAACAAGGTGCGTGTTTCCAAAATTAGGTGCGACGTGCCTAATGGGTACTTCAATGGCCCCAGCATCTTCTGTGCCTCCAATAATACTGTATTGCGATGTTAAATTAAGATAATTGCTAATGGTCATTTTTAACCCTACTTCAAAACCATAAATCCAAGCCTTAGAAGCATTTTGAATGGCTTGTACAGTACTTAGTTCTCCATCGTAAATAATTTCATTTGCTCCATTTAGGGAGTAATTTCGTCTTACAAGAGCATTGTCTAGATAGGTATAGTATGAGCTCATGTCCAGAACAAGTTTATTATTAAAGTCTAGCTTTAATCCGAGTTCTCCTCCATAAGCATATTCAGGTCTTAAAAACTCATTGGGGATAACAACAGCGCCTGGTTCTGAATCGAATACTTTACCTATATCGTCAATATTTGGAGCTCTAAAGGCAGACGATGCATTAAGTTTCCATTGAATGGTAGGATTAGGACTCCAGCTAATTCCCGCAGTTCCGGTTAGTGCGCTTGCGTCATTTTTTGAACTGTTGAAAGGTAGGTTTAAAAAAACGTTATTGCCAGTGAAATCTGCCCTTGAGGCAACATGATTTAATCGAAGTCCAGATTGAAAAACGAACTTAGGGTTAGGCTTATATTTAATACTTCCATAAACTGCGGCAGATTGCCAACTAGATCCATTTGGGTATCGAGACACAGCTGTTGCAGTCTCATTAGTAGAGATGTTTTCTTCTAGACCCAGAGACTTTACTTTGTTATACACATATTCGGCACCGTAAAAAAATTGGATTTTATGACTTAATCTTTTTTCCAGGTCTAGATTAAAGGAATAAGCATTAACAGATTCTTCTCTTATATTACGGATTTGCGATTGATAATTTCTATCCTTTCTACTTTCCTTAAAATTTTGAAAGGATACCGTGGTTTTAATTTTATCATAAAGGTTAGAGCGGCTGCTTAGTTTGGTTACTTGGAAATTAGACATAAACCATTGTTGGGGACCATAATTCCATTCTGCAGAACGTAAATTATTGTCATTATTGTACCTAACAAGTCGGTCGTATCTTGGGATATCTGATGTTGAGGAAAAATAGAGGCCTAAATCAAAGCTTAGGTTTTTTACGGGTTCATAAACAAACTTTTGCATTAAATTAAGTTGGTTGTAACCTGTGAACTTTTGATCTCGCCAATCGTTATTTGCAATTACTTGATCACCAGTAGCATTAGTAATCACAAATTCCGGTCTCAAATAATCATTTGGTCCATGCTTACCCATTTTTAAGTCTCCAAATTCTGAATAGGTAATTTGTGTTTTAAAGCCCCATTTTTTTAAACCAAAACCAATATCGAAGTGTCCTGTTTTTTCATTGTTTGCACTGGCATATCGTGTTATTATATTGGCTTGGGTAATTAATGAATCGTTATAGGATAATTGTGGTTTTTGGGTGTAAAAACTCATTACACCTCCAATGGCATCACTACCATAAATTACCGAGCCAGCTCCAAGAGTGACTTCGGTATTTTGAATTGAAAAAGGGTCGATGGCAATTACATTATGTAGATTGCCACCTCTAAATATGGCATTGTTAATTCTAACGCCATCAACTGTAATTAAAAGTCTATTTGTAGAGAATCCCCTTATCATGGGACTTCCCCCGCCAAGTTGGCTTTTCTGAATAAAAACGTTTCCTGTTCTTTCTAATAAATCTGCACTTGTTTGAGGGTTCGTAAACAGTACATCTTTTGCATTGATGTTTACGATTTTTTGTGGGATATCTTTTTTATGCTGTTCAAATTTTGAAGCCGAAATTACAATCTGGTTTAGCCCTTGAGTATTCGATTCTAGGTATATTATTTTAAGAGTCCCTAATTCTTGTTTGGTTAGCTTTTTTTGGATGTGCGATAAGTGTTTAAAGTAAATAAACTCGGTATCTGTAAATTCGCTAATATCTGCCTCGCCTCTAAAATTAGTTACAATACTTTTAGACTTATCGATATTGTAAATGGCCACATTAACAATAGGCTCTTTGGTAATATTGTTTAGAACTTTAATGTTTTGAGCCTGAATATTTAAAAAAGCCAAAAAGAAGAAAATGGAACAAAAAAACTTCATGTTTTAATTAAAAACCTGATTAAATATTTTTAGCGACTTTGGGTGTTTAAAATTACCCAAATGTAGTTCAAAATATAGCAAAATCATATTTAAAAACGACTGTCTTTGTTGTGAATTGATCTTTACATTAGAAAGTTTATCAAATGTTGTGCCTAAGAGTGTTTTTAAGAGTGTTAAATTATCGCCCGAAATGCAATATTTATTAGTTTTTTCAAATTCAAATATTCCCTCATTGAGGTTAAAGAAATCACATTCTATGTTACTTGTGTCTGGGTAGAATCCTAGATATTTGGTAAGGTTTAATAAAAACAGTAAATGAAAGTTTGCATAGTCTGAATGTGAATCCAGCCATAACAGGGTTGTTTCGATATAGCTAAATAACGTCTCGTTTTGTTCTTCCTCCTGTAAAGCACTAGATAGAATTTCTGCCAAAAACATCACAATAGAACTTTTCAGGACATTGGAATGTAAATTAGAATAAATGTAATTTGGTTTAGTTTCTTTAATGGTTTGAAGCGAACGATTGTTTTTGTATTGAATAACAAGTTGTAAATTGGATAATAATTGATAATACGCTGCTTTAGCATTCCCTTTTTTACTTCTTAAAACCCCTTTAATTATAAAGCTCAATATGCCGTATTGTTCTGTATAGCATTTTACGATAAGATCGTAATCTTTATATTTTATTTTAGATAAAACAATGGCTTTAGTAGCGGTTAGCATTACCTTACGACCATTAATTTAATGACTCTAGTTTCTAAGGTGTCTAAGTCGGAAAGCATTATTAAATACACACCCGAAGCTACTACATTATTAGCGAGGTTTTTACCATTCCAGAAAGCGGTGCCACCATCTATCTCGAGATTGAAACCTCTGTAGCGCTGATTCACTCTAGATTGAGCTTCGGCAACTAAGTTACCTTCTATATCCGTTATTTTAATATTTACATTTTCTGAAATATCCTTGATTTTTACTCTATCATCAACAATATTAAAACCAGGCCTTACAGGGTTTGGATAGGCATAGGCGTTGGTGAGATCCTCAAAAGGATTTGACCCTCCAGATTTAAAAGAAACAAGGCCCTTGCTCGTTGCTATATAGACTATGCCATTTGCATCGTCTAGCGATATGTCATTTATGGCATCAGAAGGTAATGGAGAGTTGTTTTTTGTGAAATGGAAAATGGTATTTTGTCCATTTGGAGAAAAGTAGAATAGACCAGAGTCTGCTGTTCCTACCCATTTATTGTTGGATCCATCTACCTTTATATCGGTTATAAATTGTTGAAATAGAAGTTCCTTGGCAATACCATCTTCTTCGATTATAATGTTCTCAACCCTTGTGTTTTCATCTTCGAAAAAATTCGAAGTATTAAACAAAACGCGAAGACCTTCAAGGGTTCCTATCCACAAGTTATTTCTATTATCAAGAGCCAACGCTTTCACATATTCTGTAGGCATATTTTGCTCTTCGGTCGCTAAATTTTTTATTTGGGTATTTCCTGTATTTGAAAAACCAATAAGACCAAATTCATAAGACCCCAGCCATTTTGTGCCATCTTCAGAAATAACAATATCCCCAAAACCATTATTGTCAAAAGGATCTGTGATTATTTCATCTAAGGAAAAGGACTGCCACTGGTTGTTTCTTGGGTTGTAGGACTTAAGGTGGTTGTCAACTAACCCTGTAGTAACCCATAAAACACCACTATTATCAAATGCAGACGCACCAACTCTTATATCTACATAGTTGGGGTCATTAGGCAATATTAAAGATTCTAAGCCACTATTTTGTTCATTAAAAAGGTTGGTAGGAATATCTTCATTTACTTCAAGTAGGCCACTAAAGAATGAACTAATAAAGGCTTGGTTGTTATTGTTAGGATTTATAGCAATATTGTTAAGGCATTTAGCCTCAATGACATCACTATAAGGTGTGTTTAACCATTCCCCATTTTTAAGCCGACTAAAACCTCTATCGTTTAATGGGTATGGATTATAAAAAATATCGTATTCTCCATAGGTAACCCAAACACCCTCGCTGTCTGTTTGTAATGAAAATGGGATGTTCATTAGAGGACCATCTGGATGAATACTCTCAAAAGAAATGGGGTTATTTATACTTGTTTTTAAGAGTCCAAAGTCTGTAGTTCCTATGTATATATTTTCATTAACCACTAATGTTGAAACATATTGGGTTAAATAATCTGAGACAACAGGTATTTCGTTAATGAGATTTAAGTTGGAATCATAAACATAACCTGTATTTCTGGTTGTTACAGTTATATACTCCTCTGATGCTTTTAAGCTTAAAGGAACGTCTGGATACGAAAAAAGTTGGTTTAAGGTTTCATTGGTAATATCGTAAACGTTTCGGTTTGTATTTATAGTAAATAACTGATTGCTATTAGCTTCTAAAAAAAGAAAGCTACCAGGGAAGAGTACTTGCCAATTTTGAAAATTAATCAAATTAGGGTTGTCTACTTGGGCCTTTCTAAGACCATTTCCATTGGGACAAGCAGCGTAAATAGTATTATTAAAAACCACGGTTTGATTTACTGGTATTTGGCTTCCGTTATCGCCAATGATGTAGGTATCGCCAAATTCCATTTTTTCCAAATCGAAAACAGAAATCCCAAAGTTGGTAGATATATAAATAACGTTTTCATAAGAAAAAAAGTGATTTATTCTTTTACTGGTTGGAGGTATGGTAGTTTTTTCAATAATATCTACAACAGATAAAACATCATCACCATTATCGAAAAAGATTTCTATTAAACCGTTTTCGTATCCTATAATGAGTAATTCATAAGTCTCACTATAGTATAATGTAGATATACTTTCTCCAGACAGGCCATTTATGGTATTGAATTCTTCAATGGTATTCGTTAGAGTATCATAGCTAAAAACAGCATTATCTGCGGCAGCATAAATTTTATCTCCACCAGTTGTGATTTCGGTTATCTCGAAATAAGAAAAATGACCAGTCCATTTAGAGGAAAAGTCCTGACTAGAAACTACCAAGGTTAAGAAAAGGAATAAAAGCGTAGAGCGTACTTTTTTCATATATTTTCCAAAATTAAGATATATTTATGACTAACGTATTTTTCTCTTCAAAAATATACCTAAACAAAAAAAGCTTCCTTTTAGGGAAGCTTTTCTAATACATAATTTGAAAGTTTACACGATACCCTGTGCTAACATAGCATCTGCTACTTTAACAAAACCAGCGATATTAGCGCCTTTCACATAGTCTATGTAACCATCTTCTTCCTTGCCATATTCAATACAAGAGTCGTGGATATTAGCCATAATCTCTTTGAGTTTAAGGTCTACCTCCTCTCTAGTCCAGTTAAATCTTAGCGAATTTTGAGTCATTTCTAGACCAGATGTAGCTACACCACCTGCATTAGAAGCTTTACCTGGTGCAAATAAAATTTTTGCCTTGTGAAATGCATTAATAGCTCCATTAGTAGATGGCATATTGGCGCCTTCGCTTACACAAGTACACCCATTCTTTAACAGGGTACTAGCATCTTTTTCAGTGAGTTCGTTTTGGGTAGCACAAGGCAAAGCAATATCGCACTTTACGGCCCATGGTGTTTTTCCTTCGTGATATTCCGCTTTTGGAAATTTTTCAACATATGCTTTTATCCTACCTCGTTTTACATTCTTCAATTCCATTACAAAGGCCAACTTTTCTGCATCGATACCATCTTTGTCGTATATAAATCCAGAAGAATCTGAAAGTGTTAGAACTTTACCTCCCAATTGAATGACTTTTTCGGCCGCATACTGTGCCACATTTCCAGAGCCAGAGATGACCACATTTTTATCTTTTATGGAGTCATTTTTGGTTTTTAGCATGTTTTCTGCAAAATAAACAGTCCCATAACCTGTAGCTTCGGGTCTAATTTTAGATCCACCCCAAGACAAGCCCTTGCCTGTTAAAACTCCGGTAAAACCGTTGCTTATTTTCTTGTACATACCAAAAAGAAACCCTATTTCTCTTGCGCCCACACCAATATCACCAGCAGGAACATCTGTGTTGTGCCCAATGTGCCTAAATAGTTCACTCATAAAAGCATGGCAGAAGCGCATGATTTCGTTATCACTTTTTCCTTTGGGGTTGAAATCACTTCCTCCTTTTCCACCGCCCATAGGCAGTGTTGTAAGACTGTTTTTAAATACCTGTTCGAAAGCTAAAAACTTAAGAATACTAAGGTTAACAGATGGATGAAAACGTAAACCACCTTTGTAAGGGCCTATAGCCGAGTTCATTTGAATTCTATAACCTCTGTTGACTCTAATTTCACCAGAGTCGTCAACCCAACACACTCTAAAAGTTACAACGCGTTCGGGTTCTACCATTCTTAGTAATATATTCTTTCCGTAGTAAATATCATGCTTAACTATATAAGGTATTACAGTTTCTGCAACTTCTTCTACTGCTTGTATAAACTCAGGTTCATTGGGATTTCTACTTTTAACGTGATCTAAAAATTCATCAATAATACTTTTCATACGTATAATTTTTTATTTTGAAAAAAACATAGCATTTTAAAACAAATATACATTATATGTAAAAAATATGTTGTTTTTTTTAGAATTTCGCAATATTTATTTTTTTAAATATTCGTTAAAGTTACAGATATTTGATTGTTACATGGGTTTTTATATATTTGTTCTAAATAGATGCCTCCAAAAATGACACCTTATTATGCTTAACTTGAAACACTTAGCTTCAACATTATGCTTGCTTATACTTTGTTTTAAGGCAAGTGCACAATTAGGCTTTTCTCATGAATTAGGAGTTATTACCGGTCCCTTGCAAATGCGATCAGATTTTGGACTAAGAGATGAAACCGAAACAAATTTTGGTAACTCGGGCTTTGGTGTCGGTATTGTGCACTATATAAATTTCTCTATAAGAGCCGATTGTAATTGTTACTCTACAGATACTTATTTTAATGATCATTTTAAAATAAGAAATGAAATATCATGGAATAGAACAAATCTAGAGCATTTTGGAACATTAGTGGACCCAAGCAGAACTTCTGTGAATGCAAATCAGTTACGTGGACATACAGGGGTATCTAATAATCTCGATATAGGTACACAATTAGAGTTTTTTCCTTTAAGTATTCGTTCATTTCAAGCATTTGCTTACAGAGTTGCACCCTATGTGAGCTTAGGTGTTCATTACACTTCTTATACGCCAAAGGCTACTACCACCTATGCTAATCCGGATCCAATGGCGATTGGAGATATTACAGATGCTAGTAATTTTTATTCGGGTTGGGCTCCAGGTTCGGTAAACGTTAATCCAGGAAGCACATGGTCTGTGGTAACAAGTGTAGGTATGCGTTATAAGGTCACAGAATACTCCGATTTATTACTGGATTTAAGATGGCAGTACTACTTTAGTGACTGGGTAGATGGTCTGAATCACCAACTAGAATCCAATAAATTCAACGATTGGTTAGTTTGGTTAAACGTTGGTTATATCGTTTACCTTTAAAGTAATTAGTTACAATACTTTAAGCTGTGACATAACGATTCCCAAATGCATGCCTTCGTGAAATAGTATAAATTGAAGAGCCTCATCAATATTGGTTAAAGTATTTCCCGTAGTTGAAACCGTATATTCTTTAAAATTTTTGAATGATTCTTTACTGTAAAGCTCCGAGGTATTTTTAACCGTAGTTTCAAGCAGGTCTTTAATTAGGTTTACTTCCTGTTGGTCTACAGGACCTTCGGGCTGTGATCCCTTTTTATATTTTTCTATAAGGTCATCACTTACCATAGGTTTTAAACCAGACAGTCTGTGTGCCAATAGTTGCTCAGTAACAAGAATATGTCCTATGTTCCAAATAATATTATTCTTAGAACCATTGGGGATTTTATTTAAGTTTTCAAGAGAGGTGTTTTCTAATATTTTTTTGAAAGATTTTCGTGTATTCTGTAATACTTCTAAAGGGAAAGCCATGATATTTATTTTTGGGATAAATATAGTTGAAATGATAGAATTGAGCTTATTTTTGTTTTAAATAGTTTACCCAATGAAAAAAGTATATTATCTGAAAACATGTAATACATGTACAAGAATTTTAAAGGAACTGAATCTTTCATCAGAGTTTATTTTACAGGATATAAAGGCTGAACCTATAACAACTGGACAGTTGGACGAGATGTATGCGCTTTCGGGAAGTTACGAAGCTTTGTTTAGTAAGCGTTCTAAACTATACAAAGAGATGGGCTTAAAAGACCAAACCCTCTCAGAAAAGGATTTTAGGTATTATATTCTTGAACACTATACGTTTTTAAGCCGACCAGTTTTTATTATTGATGAAAAGATTTTTATTGGGAATTCAAAAAAAAATATTGAAGCTGTAAAACATGCTTTAAGCTAAGTTGTTCTTCTTCCTTGATTGACCATAATTTTAACAGTTTCATACTGGTGCGCAAACAGCACAATTTAATATCAACTTAGGTATGAAAAAATGGTTTTTAATCGATAAATAATTAGTCTTCAGATAATTATTTTTATTTTTTTCAAGTTTTTTAAAATGCTTTGTACACTTGAGTTAAAGATAGCTTCAAAGATTATTTTTTAGAGCATGTGCCCATACCGTTTATTCGATTGGTACAGTTATTGAATTTTATTAGGAGATTTATTGTAACATTAAGCATGTGAACGAATTGCATATGTTAAAATTTGTTATATTTAAAATCCAATGCTATTGTTAAACTCTTAAATTAATCCTAACACATGAAAAAGGTTTTTATATCCCTATCCATATCCCTATTATTTGTAATAAATTCTGTTTGGTCTCAAGATAAAGAACCGCCTTTACAATATCCTTTTGAAGAAACGGGTGTTGAGATGCCAAGAGGCGTCTACGGGACAGACGATCGTAAAGAAGTAAAAGATGCCAACGGCATAGCAGATTTTGTAAGAGCAACGGCCGTTATGATCAATAAAAAAGATATTGTTGGCAATAGGGTTTATGGTTACACGCTACGCGAATTGCTTAAATTTCGTTTTAAAAGCTCGAATTTCGATGATAATATTAAGTTTTTAGATCAGCCTACAAGTGCCATGTGTACGGGCTTTTTAATTGCACCAGATATCTTGGCAACAGCAGGGCATTGTATCAAGGAGTTAAAGGATGCTAAAGATTTTGTTTGGGTATTCGATTATACTAACGAGTTGAAATACAATAAAGCATTCAAGTACATTGAAATCGACCCTAAAAATGTTTATGAGGTAACAGAAGTTATTCGTGCTAAATTGGATGATAGAACAGTCGATGATTATTCATTTTTAAGGTTAAATAGAAAATCTGAAAGAGCACCTTACAGATTCAGGACTAGTGGTAAGGTTGGGCTTTATTCTAAAGTAAACACCATAGGAAGCCCTACGGGACTACCTTTAAAATATGCGGATAATGCTAAAGTCGTAGACGACAGTAAACCCACTTGGTTCAAGAATAGTATAGATACCTTTCCAGGTAACTCAGGTGGGCCTGTTTTCAATACCAATGGTTTTATAGAAGGCATACATGTGCGAGGTGCTGTTACACAAGGACAAAATGGTACATTTACAGGAGATTATAAATACGATGAGGTTTGCGATTGTATAAAAACAGTAGAGTTCTACAGCGCTTATTTTACAGCGGGAGCACAGGCACATCGTATTACATCGGTTCCTTATGATATACTGCACAGAGCGATTTATGAAAATATTGAATATGCCATAAAAAACAATTTAAAAGGTCGTCTTAGGTCATGGCTTATTTATTCATGGATGGTAGACCATGCCTATACAAAAAAACGAGGACGTTTAGAATTGATAGCAGCCAAGTACAATAATCTAGAGGCATTAAAGCAGATTATTTCCAAATCAAAAAAAGATAATATAGATGTTTACGGAGAAAGCTTGATAAATCAGGCCATAAACAACAGCAATATAGCTATGTTATCTTATTTATTGGGTCTAGACATCCCTTATAATGCGAATAGTAGCAAAGCATCATCGTTAATGGTCAAGGCGTTTAAGAATGGAAATTACGATATGGTGTATACCATGTTGGATAATGGTTGGAATGTAAATGCTACAGATTACAGTGGCAATAACCTCTTACACATTGCGGCATCTAAAGGCGATATGTCGCTTTTGCGCAAAATAGTATCTAAAGGTGTAAGCGCTGGTGCTAAAAATAAAGATGGTAAAAGACCAGAACACATTGCCAAAAAGTATAAAAATAAAGCGGCCCAAAAATATTTAAAGAAAATACGAAAACAACAAAAGTAAAGGGACTCCCTAAGGCCTAAGTTTAGTTTTTGAATTAATATAATTTATTCAGGTTTTGAAACAAAAACAACTTGTAATTTTTGCTGTCATTCTGGTATTATTCATTACCAATTCCGGTTTTGCTCAAACAGGCAATGCGTATTCATGGAATAATGACGAATTGGTTGAATCTGGAAATTGTTTAAGCAATCAAACTGATTTTAGAGGATTAAAATTAACACAACGTACTAATGAAGACCCTAGTGATGTTAAGGTTTACATTGAAGTTAACTTTAAGAACAAAATATTTGATAGCATAGATGCTTTCAATAGTTTCGATTTAGAATTTTGGTTACTTTCAATAAGAGCCTTTAAAACGGGAGTTGATTTAAAAATTACCGTTGTATACACCAATAGTTCAGGAGAACAGGAGCAGTTTTATGCCTTTTGCCTCAAGCATGTTGAACAGCGTGTTAGGGGTGAAGAGACTTCAGAAAAATCGGAGTATGTAAAGTTGCCGGTTTATTTTGCAACAGATAGAAATAAGGTGGATACTAAAAACTTAAATGAAGCTTTTGGTGTAAAACGGTCTCATTTAAAATATGGTATTTGCGAGATTAGTATTCCGTTAAATCATGATTTAGGCAAAGTAGAAAGTCCTTCTATCTGGAAATTGGAATTCTCTGAAGACCCATCAAAACATATCATGATTCAAGATATAGATATGTTAGAAAAAGATAAGTTCTTCAGGTCCCTATCTAAAGACATAAAAGCCTCGAAAAACAAAAGTACCTTTTTGTTTGTTCATGGCTATAACACATCGTTTAGTGAGGCTGCCAAACGTACGGCTCAAATATCACACGACTTATTATTTGAGGGCAAACCCGTTTTCTACAGTTGGCCATCGCAAGCTTCTATGTTTAAATATCCTAGAGATGAGGCCAATATAGAATGGGCACGCTACAACATTACAAATTTCTTAGAAGATTATATTTCAAAATCTGGTGCTGAAGATATTTATTTAGTTGCCCATAGCATGGGTAATCGAGGTCTAACAAAAGCAATTATTGAGCTCATGAACGAAAAGCCTCATTTACGAAAGAACATAAAAGAGATAATCTTGGCCGCTCCAGATATAGATGCCGATGTTTTTAAAAACGACATTGCTCCTAAAATGGCAACGAAAGTTCAGAAACCAATTACGTTATATGTGTCGTCTGATGATTTGGCTTTAAAAGCTTCTAAAGTACTTCATGGTAATCCAAGAGCAGGAGATTCGGGCGAGCGCTTGGTTATTGTCAAGGGTGTAGAAACTATCGATGCTTCTGGTATCGATACCAGTTTTTTGAGCCATTCTTACTTCGCAGACACCAATACTATTATTTCAGATATATTCGATATTATAAAATCAGGAAAGCGTGCGCTAAATAGAGAACGTCTTAAATTAATGAAACTTTCTGGTGAAATCTATTGGCGCGTTAAAAATTAAAAACTAACATATGAAATCTATTTTTTCAATTCTCATAGTTCTTCTATTAATGCCTGTATTGGGTAGTTCTCAAGATAAGTATAAGGTGGTTTACGATTATACTACAGAGAATATTTCGTACTACAAGTTAGATAAAAGTTATAAGGTTGTAGATACTCTGGAAAACCCAAAGATAAAGCGCAGTAGTTTAGTTGAAATTCAATTAAAAAACGTAAACCCATTTGCTGTAGATGTGGAAACCGATGTAAAAGAGGAGGAAATCCATCAATCGGGTAGCGGTTTTAACTTTAGTTCTTTGCTTGGGGGTATAAACACATTTTCAAGTGATAACCTAAACTTAAATGTAGCTAATCTTCCAGCTGGTGATATGTTTAAGGCAGGTTCCAGAGGAGACGGTATCTCTAACGGTTTTTCAGATTTAAATGAAAAAACGGCCAATGTTGCGGCTTTAAAAACAACAATTATGTCTAACCTACTTAATCCGAATTTAAGTAAAGAGGATATAGTAAACAATGTAATGGAGACTGCTGGATTACAACAGGATGCCAGATTACCCGATCCAAATGAAAACTTTTATGTATTTCTTACCCAACTAGAAAAAATTGTTCAAGAGGATAAAGCAGATCTTCAAACGAATATTAATTCAATGTCTAAAGAAGTTGATCAAGAACTTAAGGAAGGCAACGAAGCCTTATCTCGAGGTGAGCTGATTGAACGGAATTATCTGGTAAGTGATTTACAAAATTTAATGACTGTTTTAAATCAATCGACTATTCAAACCGTAGAGGATTTGAAAAAAGTAAAGTCGCTTTACACCATGTTAGAGGCTTCCGATTTTAGTAGAACATACGATTATCAAATTGAAGCCGACAAGGTGAATATAGAGGTTAAATTCGTTCAAAGTGTATTTGCTCAGAATGCAAGTAGTGCCAACACAGGAAGTACACTTAAAACACGAAATATTAAGCTATACTCTAAAGGAGGTTTTAAAATCAATACCGGTGTAGCACTAACGCTCAATAATTTTGGGTCTAAATCTAAAGATTACTATGTTGATGAAAATGGCGTTATTGGAGCAGACGATAACGACTTCTTCACACCAAATTTAAGTACAATGATCAATTTCTACCCTTATACCGGAGAACATTTTAACATAGGAGGTTCTTTTGGTCTGTCTATCCCAATTTCAGGAGATAGTAATGTAAAAGGCGTTAATTTTCTTTTAGGTCCTTCGCTACATTTTGGAAGTAAGAGTAGATTATCTGTGTCTGGAGGGTTGGCATACGGACCAGTAACTAAGTTAACAAACGGATTAGAAGTTGGAGACACCACAACCTTTGGAAGTGTAGATAACTTTACCAAAGATGTTTACGATTTCGGATACTTTTTCGGAATCTCGTTTAGCCTGTTCGATTTAAATTAATAAGATTATGAAAAAGTTAGTTTTACTATTGTGCTTATGTTTTAGCTTTCAGTTTATTTATGCTGAAAAATATGCCTTAATAGTTGCTGTTGGCAACTATCCTAAAAAAACAGGTTGGAGTAGTATCAGTTCGGTTAACGATGTGCCTTTAATAAAGTCTACCCTTTTAAATCAAAATTTTTCTGAAGACAACATAACGGTATTAATCGACGAGCAGGCCACCTATAAAGGTATTATTGGGGCTCTGGATGATTTGTTGCGTAAAGTAGGGCCAGAGGATATTGTTGTGATTCATTACTCAGGTCATGGTCAACAGATTTTCGATAATAATGATGAGGAAATTGATGGTAAAGATGAGGCTCTTGTACCTTATGATGCTTGGGTAAAATACAATAACAATTATAAAGGCGAACGTCACTTACGCGATGACGAATTGGGCAATTATATTACGAAATTCAGAAATATATTAAGTGCTAAAGGGCAGTTGTTATTGCTTCTAGATAGTTGCCACTCTGGGTCTAGTACAAGAGGCGGAAAAGCTAGAGGAAGTGCCGCTGTTTTTGCCCCGGCAGATTGGGAGCCCAAAAAAGATGGCGATGTATCGGGAAGTGATATGACCGAAAACTCTAAAGAAAAACTCAGTGATAATGCTGCACCTTTTGTATTAATTTCGGGAGCCTCGGCTAATGAGTTGAACTATGAGTATAAAGGAACCGGTTCTTTGAGTTATGCGTTTTCTAAAGCCATGAGTAGTTTAGGAAGTAACTTTTCATACAATCAGTTGTTTGCGAAAATTGAAAGTCAAATGAACGTGATTTCACCTAAGCAGAACCCAACCATTGAGGGCGATTTAAATGTTCAGCTATTCAATAACCAGTATGTTAAGCAACAGCCCTTTTTTAAAGTAAAATCAGTTCCGAGAGAAGATGTTATAAAGATTCAGGCAGGTAAAATACATGGGGTATTCAAAAATACAACAGTTCATGTTTTGCCATCTGGAACAACAAAAGTTGAAGAGGAAAATATCATCACTAAAGGGGTTATAACACTATCAAAGTTTAATGAATCCATTATTAAGTTAGATACACCCCTAGAAGATTTCAATGAAAAAAACTATTGGGTGTTTATAGATAAGCTTTCTTATGGCGATATAGCCGTAGATGTTTATTTTGATAGGACTGTTAAGGATAAAAAGATAGTGAATGGAGTAACCAATTTTTTATCTGATAAAAGTTTAGGGCAAGTAGTTAAGAAAATAGATTCAGCAGATGTGGTTTTGAGTCATGTTGAAGACCAAATAACATTAAAGTCTATTAACGGATTGGGAGACATAGATGCAGATGCAGATACCAGAGGCGCAACTACTATAGAAGATATTAACCAAAAACTTTTTGCTTTTGCACAAGGGCAATATTTAAAAAACTTAGAATTCAAAAATTACAATTACGAATTCGAATTCAAATTGATTCCTATTGAATTTGATATACTTACCGATGAGGTTGGTGAATTAAAAGATGCTTCGACATTGACTAACGACAATGGAACTTTTCAAGTCAAAGAAGACATAGATCATGTGGTTTTGCAGGTTACGAACAAGAGTGAAAAACCGCTTTATTTTAGTATTATTGAGATTAATTCAAAAGGAGAGATATTCCCGTTTATGCCCAATGATAATTGTACTTTAAATAATGATGAAAGGAAGTTAGCACCGGGTAAAAGCATGATTTTTAAAGATTGTATTTTCTCTTTTGGTCCACCTTACGAAAAACTCATTTTAAAGGGATTTGCAACATCCTCTCCAATTAATTTTCAATCAACCGTTGAAACCAGGGGTGAAGAGAGTACCAGAAGTGCATCTAATCCTTTAGAACAATTTTTAGCAAATAGTTATTCCCAATCTAGAGGTCCAAAGGCGAAAAAGGTAAGTGGAAGAATAGATGGTTTTAGTACCGAGTTTGTGTATGAGATAATTAGGAAATAGGGTTGTTATAAAAAATATAATGATGAGAAGAACTTGGTGTTTGTTTTTAATATTATTTATAAGTTCGAATCTCTTCGGGCAAAAGATTAACCCTATTGATAGAAGAGGTTACAAACCTCAAGATGTTTATGCTTTAACTATTGGGATAAATAAATATTCTGGAACCCTTAACCCATTGAATTTATGTGTAGCAGATTCTCAGCAGCTTATTAAAAAGTTGGTTTCTGATAACAGAGAAACAGATGAACGCTTAGAATCAAAATCTGGAGCTAGAATTAATCAATACAATATAAAGGACGTTAAATATCATATGCTTAATGATGAGAAAGCTACGATAGATAATATAAGAGCAGCTTTTAAAAAAGTGATTTCTGAGGCGTCTTCAGATGATTATTTTGTATTTATGTTTAGTGGGTATTCCCTAGAATCTCAAGATAATCAAACCTATATTGTACCTTATTTAGAGGATATTGAATTCACTTATGAATACGAAAATGGTTCCTTCAAATATACAGAGTTTGATAAATCAAAAGTTATGTCATTGGTTGAGTTGGCCAAACTAATGGAGCAAATTCCATGTAAAAACCAATTAATAATCTCTGAGGCTGGTAACGGCAATTCCTTTGGGCAAAATCTAATTACCGAATTATTTGAGTCTAATCCTTTAATAGCTGAAGGTTCAGAACGTAATAGAATTATTTTGACGACTAAAGAAATGGGAATTGAAGGGGGAAGATGTAATGGTGAGCGCATGCAAAATGGTTTTATGATGAGTTATATCTTGGAAAATGGTAATATATTGGATGCCTTTTTCGATTTTAATGCATACGAATTCTGGCTTACTAGATCGGAAATGCTATGTCCTTATAGATCGAGAAAGTACATAGCTTCTTATCAGGAAAGGCTTTATAGACAGTTACTTTTAAATAACTACAAAAGACAAAATAGCAGGGGCTCCAAAGGTAATAAAGTACAAGTCGAGACCAAGGTAGACGATAAGATTTCAGAAACCTATGCTTTTATCTTGGCAACAGATAGCTACAATGAAGTCCAAAACAGTTGGGAAAATTTAAAAAATCCAATTAATGATGCCAATGTTATTGAGACCATTTTAAGGGAAAGGTACCACGTAAAAACAACCAAAGTTTACAATAAGAACAAAAATGAGGTTTTAAAAGCCTTTTTGCAGTTTAAGCAACAATTAGGTGAGAATGATCAACTTTTGTTTTTTGTTGCAGGCCATGGATACTACAGTGAAGCATTTTCAGATGGCTATCTGGTAATGAAAGATAGCAATAGTTTAGAAGACGATATTACTCTAGATAGTTATTTGTCTATGGCAAAATTGAATCGAATTTTAGATGGGGTGAAATGCAAACAAGTGTTTTCAATATTTGATGTTTGCTATGGTGCAAGTTTTGAGTTAAACAATGCCGATTTACCAATAGAAAACTACTCAAAGACCAAGTTCGACAATGGTTTAGATGCTTTTATTCAAGAAAAAAACAAAAATTATTCCCGTATTGTATTAGCATCGGGGCAATATGAGGTTTTTGATTATTGGAAAGATTCTGAAGATCATTCGCCATTTGCAAGTAAACTTATTAAAGCTCTAAAGAGTGAAAAGCAATTTTTGTCTCCCGGAAGAGTGTTTTCCTATTTATTAGGGAATGCTACAACGCCCATATTGAAACAATTTGGAAAGCATGAGGCTCGTGGAGATTTTCTACTAAAGGTAAAATAGTTTCGTTTGAAGTTTTTTATAAACATCGTTTTAGTCTGTTTTATGTCCTATTCTGTTTTAGGGCAAGATGCTTCCCGTGGATCAAAAGCAAAAAATACTTCCGAAACAAAACAGGGTGTAAAAAGAGCCTTGATTGTTGGTATTTCAGATTATAAGGAGGAGTCTCTGAAATTAGATTACTCTGATGACGATGCCCTAATTTTCAAACAATATTTAGAAGAGGTTGAAAACATTCCAAACGAACGTCTAGTTACTTTGGTAAGCAATGATTCCATTAAAGGCGCCTCAATTACCGAACCGAGTTCGAGCAATATCCTTAGAGAGTTGAAAAAGCTCAAGGATGAAACCCAAGAAGGAGACACGGTATATTTCTATTTTGCAGGGCACGGTGATGTTGTGGACGACCAAGGATTTGAAGAGGGGTTTTTACTGGCCTCAGATACCAACGACAAGCAAGAGTATTACGGAACCCCTGGCGTGGTGTCGTTAAAACACCTAAACAGTGTAATTACTGCGGTTACAGATAAGGGTGCCAAGTTTGTTTTGGTTTTAGATGCTTGTCGTTCGGGCTTTTTATATAAAGAAGGTACGCAGAAGAACCTAGAGACTTTCAATAACAACTTTCAACATTCTACAAAGTTTTTTAGCTGCGGACCCAATCAACTATCTTATGAAAGTAAAGAATTGGGTCATGGGTATTTCACCTATTATTTGGTCTTGGGATTACTTGGTGCAGCCGATAATCTAGTACAGGATAATAGCCTTCAGTATTTTGAAATAGCTACTTTTTTAGATGGCAAGGTAAAAAGTGAAACTAACCAAAAACAAGCGCCAATTGTTTGGCATCAAAACACCGTCGGGGTTTTTAAGGCTGTTGAGAGTAAGGATAAAGAATTGGCTCTTAAAAATCTCCAAAACGCAAGTAGTATTAAAAATATTTGGGCATCCCGTTCATTAGAAGATCTCGTTTCAAAATCAATTACAGAAAATCCTGTAGTAAAAGCGTTTAATGCGGCTTTAAATTCAGAAAACTTTCATGGCTCAGATAGTTCAGCATACGAAATATATAAGAGGGCAGATGTCCAGAAATTAGTGGAAACTTCAGTTTTAAACAGAATGCGCTATGGGCTGATCAATGCTTTGTCTACCAATGCTCAAATCTTGATTAATACGTATATAGGGAATGCTGAGGTGTTACCCAGTAGCAAGATTTTTAAGACCAAAGCCTTTTACCTAGAATTATGCTTAGAATTACTAGAAAAAGATGATTTTATTTACGATAGAATTTACATGGGTAAACTTTTTTTAGAAGCTTATTCTGTAATTAGGGCGCGCCATTATTCAGAATACCCTGGGGCTAAAAACAAGTTAATGGAGGCTTTGGGAATTGAAGATAGAGCTGCTTACATTCATAATGCACTTGGGTTGGTTTTAAATCATGAAAATAATTTTAAAGAAGCGGAGTATCATTACAAGAAAGCAAAAAACTTAATTCCATCATGGTCGTTTCCTGTTAATAACATGGGATCCAATTATTATGAACAATACCAATATGATCTTGCCAATTCTTTTTTGTTTGAAGCATTAAAACTAAAGGGCTCTGAAGGGAATGCCTACAATAATTTAGGAGCCATAGCACAAGATCAAGGTAATTACACGAAAGCCGAGGCATACTTTCATAAAGTTAAAGAGACGGAAGGAAATTATTCATCTACTACGCTTAAGAATCTTGCTAACCTATATAGAAATAGAGGTAACATAAAAAAAGCGGTAGACTATTTCGAATTAGCCTTAAAAGAGAATCCGAGTAATGTTTATACCTATTACGATTATAGTGACCTTTTAAATGATGAAAACTTAGATTTAAAACGAGCTGAGTTATTGCTACAACAGGCCATAGATTTAGAACCCTATTTTTCAAGGGGACATGCCGAATATGCAGATTTATTAAGGCGTTACCCAAGAGATGAAAATAGCCTTAAAACGGCCGATAGCTTATACAACTTTGCCATTAAGAATGATCCTTTTTACGAGTGGGCTTACGCCGGAAGGGGTTGGTTAAAACATAAACAAGATTTAAAATTAGAAGCTTTAGAGTCTTTCAATCAAGCAATAAAAGTGAATTCAAAAAAGCCAAAACCTTATTATAATTTGGCTGTATATTATAAGAATGGACTCAAAGAAATAGCAAAAGCCGAAGCACTTTATTTAAAAGCCATAGAGAGAGATTCATTCTACTTACCTGCTTACGAAGGTTTAATTGGCTTGTACAATAAACACAATCAGGAAGATAAGTCTATAAAGCTATTACAAAAACTTGTAGAGTGGCACAAAGAAGCGCCAGATGTGTGGAATTTACTCGGTAATACCTATTTCGACAAACGAAATTATCCAGAAGCTATTATGGCTTACAAAAAGGTAGTTCAAGTAGATTCTACCTATGCAAAAGGGTTTACAAATTTAGCATATAGTTTAATGAAAACAGGTGACTATAAAGAGGCCTCTAAAACCTATAAGAAAGCCATTGGTTACAACCCCTTTAAAAATAAACTTGAAAATTTTTCCACACTATTGTTAGCAGAAGCAAGAAAAGCAAAACGAAGTGGTAACATGCAACAAGCTGAAAGTATTCTTAATGCTGCGTATGAATTCAATCCAGACTTTAACGCAACTTTTGCTTTGGGGGAACATTATTATTTAAATTCAAAATCTTCAGAAGCCAGTTCATTAATAATGGTATTTCCAAAAGAAGCACTTTCAAAAACACGTAAAATCAAGTTTTTGGAACTGTTATGTAAAGTGGCCATAGATTTAAATAAACACGAAGAATCGCTTTCTGTTTTAAAGGAATTGAAGCTTATTAGTCCGAGGCCTAATTACATTTTAGAGGCCTTAGTACTACTTAAAGGTGAAAAGGTAATGGAAGCTAAAGAAACCCTTTTAAAAACAAATTCATTACTTTTAAGAGAAGGGTATTTAAATAAATCTTATAGTAAGCATGCTATAAACTTAATTCAACAACTTCAAGAATAATGATTAGGTATTTCAAGATATTGGTCTGCATAGGTTTTTTTTTAAGCAATCTATGTTATGCTGGTGTCAATCTTAAGAACGGAAACTATTATGTGTCTTACACAGATATTGAAATGAATGCATTTCGTTCTGCCTATACAAGTATTGTAAGGACTTATAACTCGAAATCTACAACTGTTGGATTGTGGGGTTACGGTTGGGGTTCTGAAATTGAGACTAAATTGTATGCTTATCCAGATGGAACAATTTTAATTCAAGAGTTTGGTTCTGGTGCAACTACGTATTACAAATCAGATTTGGTAACCGATGATATGATAGAAATTATGGTCGATGAACTTTTAGACATCACACTGTCTGAAGGCGATTTAACAGATTCACCAGATGCCATCATTGCAAGACGAAATAAACTCATGAAAGACATGGAATATAGGTCAAAGCAATGGGATAAATATGTAGAAAAAGGACTGTTGGATTATGCTTTAGATTTTCCAGAAGGTATGGAATGGGAATCTTATCAGAGAGGGAATTCGGCATTAGTTAGAACATCTAATGGTTATACAAGAACTTCACGAAGAGAAATAGAAACTTTTGATTTTAACGGAAACCTTACAAAATACGATAAAGGTAATGGCGTATATAGCATCCTAGAATATGTTGATAACAGACTTTCTAAAATGATAAGTGCCGATGGAAAAGAATTGGTCTTTACACTTAATGACGATGGATTTATAGTAAGTATAGCCTCTAGTGCAGGAAATTCCAGTTACATCTATGAAGGTAAGAAGCTGGTAGAGACTAAAGATGCCATTTCTAATATATTCAAACATACTTATGATGATTTGTATAATATGACTTCGATAAGTTATCAAGATGGTAGTGTTTTTAGAATTGAATATCACCCTAAAACCTATAATGTAAAAAAAATTGTTGGTAGGGATGGTACTGTCACAGGTTACGAATATCATACTTTTTATAACGAAGATGGTTCAATAAATAAAAACCATTATGCTACTTCTGTAATTAAAGAATATTATGGGACTACAAACTCCAATTATTATGAATACCTTATTGGAAGAAAGTCCAACGGCGAACCTTATAATAAAATGATTAAGACCATTGTAAATGGGATAACAACTCAAACGCATTACGACGAGTTGTGTGGCAATCCAACAGCAATCTCCAGAAATGAACAAAAGACCACATTTAAGTACAACAACCGTTGTCTCTTAATCGAAAAGCTGTCAACCTTGGGCGACTCTATTTATTTAAAATATCACCCTAAATTTGAGAAGATAACCTATGTTAAAAATAACGATGTTGAAACCGAATTTGGGTATGATGATAGAGGGAACTTGATTACTGCCAAAAAAGATGATGGCAACCAAATGGAATTGGTTTATGATTCTAAGGGACAAATCATCAAGATGATTCAATTTGAAAGTATTTTAATTTTTGAATATAATGACTACGGTAAAACCATTAAAATCACTAAACAAGGTTATGGTACTGTGAACATAGACTATGACAAGAATGGAGATATGCTAAAAGTTACTAAGAAAAAAGAAAAAAGAATAATGCAAGAGGTCAATGAGGCCTTTCAAAATATGCTGACTTTGGTAAAGCCAGCGGGTGTTAATTTACAGATGTAAAAATGAAATCTAATGTACATCAAAAGGATTACCTGTATTATAATAATGGTTTTTACCATGTCTTTAAGTGCTCAAGAGGGTGAAGCTATAAAAAAGCAATGGGAAGAAAGTCTTAATCTTGGAGTGGCTTTTTTTAAAACAAACAATTTTCTTGATGCTAAGACAAAATTTAAAGAAGCCATTAAGCTTTCTAAAGAGTTATCAAATTCTTTTCCATGGGCAGGTATTAATACAAAGTACTTCTATGCAGCAACCTTATTTAGGTTAAATGATTTTGACTCTGCTAGAGCGAATTATGAGGCGGCTCTAAAAGGAGCACAGGAAACATCTGAAAGAAATATAGAGTTTGAAATCCTTGTTAAAAAGGAGATTATTGGCATTATCTCTAAACTTGGTAATTATCAAGAAGCCATCACGAAACATAAATCGCTTAATGATTTTATAAAAAATAATTATGGCGAGAATTCAGAATTTTATGCTGGTATCCTCACCAGTTTTGGACAGCTATATTTTTCTTTAGACGACTGTGAATCTGCTTTGAGATACTACAAAAAAGCAGAGATTATATTTAATAGACTTGGAATCCAAACACAAGATGTTTCTATATTAAATAATAATCTAGGTTTATGTTATTTTCAGTCTGGGAACTATATTGATACCGATAATGCATATTCAAAAGCTTTTGATATTTTAGAAAAGGTTGGTTTTGAAGATCAAATCTATTATTCCAAACTCTTAAGTAATATTTCTGCTCTTGGATTAGTTCAGGGAGATTATGATAATGCTAAAATTCTTCAGCAAAGATCTTTAGAAATATTATTTGAATTAAATCTTCATAATTCTATTGATTATGCAGATGGATTATTTGTTTATAGTCAATTATTGAAAGAATTAGGGAAGTTTGACAATGCGCTTTATGAAGCAAATAGAGTGATGAAATTATACTTGGAATTATTGCCGAGTAATCATCTCAAATTTGCTAACGTATATAATATTTTAGGGGAGCTGTATCTTAATAATGGCAATACCAAATTGGCTTCTAAAAACTATAATGACGCATATAATTTATTAGAAAAATCTGAATCACAAAATTCCCCGGCTTACGGTTATACTATGCTTGGATTGGGCTATCTCAATCAAGCTTTGGGTGACTATGATAAGTCTTTAGAATATTATATTTCAGGAGCTAATCACTTAAAAACCAATTTTTCTGAAAAACATAAAGATTACGGAATTGCCTTAATGAATATTGGAGGAATCTATAGAGCCAGAGGTGACTACCAAACAGCCTATACATTTTTAGAGACCGCAATAGATATAATTGCAGATTCTATAGGAACAGATAATACTACCTATGGTCAATTGTGCGTTATGATTCTTCAAGTAGCATTTGCAAATCCAGAAGAAACGCTTTCAGAATTGGAGTTTTTGGCAGATTATGCTATAAAAATCTTCAGTTCCAAAGAGAACATAAACAACCTATTTTACAATTATGCACATTTTTTCAAAGCAGTGGCAAGAATGGAAAATAAGGAATATCAAGAGGCCGTTGACTTGTTGCTTACTGTTGAGAAGGAAATAAAAAAAGATGTTGAAGAAAGTAGTCAGCTCCACAATAACGTGGTTTGTCTAATTGCCGTTAACTATCAAAACTTAAACGATTTTGAAAAGGCTTTTTCTTATTATAAAAAAGCCAACAAGTTTACTTTACAATCTATAAATGAGATATTTTCATTTAGAAGTGAAAAAGATAAAAAGAGCTATTTAAAGACCATTGAAAATTGGTTTTCAAATGTCACTTCAATTTCTATGAAAGAGGGATTCGTTAATTCAGAGTTAACAGAATTATCCTTAAACAATCAACTGTTAAGAAAAGGTTTGTTGCTAAACAGTTCAAAAGACATTCTTACTCAATTAGAATCTCTAAAAAACGATAGTATTAGTGCTTTGGTAAAAGAATATAAATCATTTAAAGACATCATTATATATTTAGGAATACTGCCCGAACTAGATGGGGTGAAAGAGGTAGAAGCGGTGAAGAATGATATCAATCGAATTGAAACCCAATTGGTAGAATTGTATAATGAAAACTTTGATACCGAATCGGATTTTAACAAAGATTGGAAAACTATAAAATCTAGTCTAAGAGAAAATGAGGTTGCTATTGAATTTGTTTCTTATATCAATAGTGAATTAGTTGTAAAATACATAGCTTATTTAATAAAGAGTGATTCAAAAGTTCCTGAAGTGGTAACACTTTTTGATGAGCAAGACTTGAAAAATGTTTTAAGTAGAAAAACACCCAGACAACTCTATGCAACTAGGGGCTCTAAGGGAAAAAGTATAACTGTTTCTAAAAGTATGTCTGATATCATTTGGGAACCACTTGAACGGTTTGTTGGCAATGCTGAAACTATATATTATTCACCTGTTGGCTTGCTTAATCAAATTCCATTTGCTGCTATTAGTACAAAAGAAAGTCAACTGTTAAGCGAAAAATATAACTTGTTACAATTGAGCAGTACTAGTTTGTTGTCAAATAGTTTTAATGAACCGAATGCAGAAAACACGTTATTTGTTGGTGGAGTTGATTATGAGTTTGTACCAAGTGCTAAAATTGAAAGTAAAAAAGACTCTGTGTTTGAGTTCTTAAAATCATCTAAGGGCACACGTAGTTTGGGGGCAAATTGGGATTATTTACCAGGAACTTTAAAGGAGGTAAAGGAATTAGGAGCTTTATTTAAACAAAACAATAAAACTTATAGTAGCTTAACTAAAAAAGCTGCAACAGAAGAAACATTTAAAGCTTTGAGCGGGAAAAGCCCAAACATTTTACATATTGCAACACATGGTTTTTTCTTCGAAAATCTTGATATATCAAAAGAAGCCCGTGACCAATTGGCTTGGTCTCAAGAATCTGTTTATAGAATTTCAGAAGATCCGCTTATGCGTTCAGGCTTGATTCTTGCCGGGGCAAATTATGCGTGGGAGCATAACACTAATCCTCATACTAAGGAAAATGGAATTTTAACTGCTTTAGAGATTTCAAACCTCGATTTATCGAATACCGATATGGTCGTGCTATCTGCATGCGACACGGGTTTAGGGGATATTGATGGTAGCGAAGGTGTTTACGGTTTACAGAGAGCGTTTAAAATGGCAGGGGTAGATATTATTGTCATGAGCCTGTGGGAAGTGCCAGATAAAGAAACTGCAGAGTTTATGAAATTGTTATACAGTAATTGGTTAGGCGGAATGAAAGTAAGAGAAGCATTCAATACTACCCAAAGAACGATGTCTGCTAAGTATAAAGATTCACCAGAAAAATGGGCGGCTTTTGTGTTATTTGAGTAGAGAAAATATTGTAAACTGTACAACGTGCCTTAAGGAGCAGACCTTTATAAGTTTAGAATTTACATTAATAAAAAAAGAGTAATTTATAGCTATAGAATTAGCTTTGAGTTTATTTATGAAACCATCCAAAATTTTAAGCACCACTTTAGCTTTACTATTATACACTTGTTTTACTTTAAATGCACAAAATCAAAAGGTTAACCTAAGTCCAAGTAAAGGGTTAAGCATTTCTAGTTTTGATGTTTCTTCTAACGGAACAAAGATTGTTGTGTCAATTTCCCCATTTGAAGAAACAATAGTTTATGATGTGTTTTCGGGAAATGAAATTGCGAGACTATCCGGATACCAAGGGTCTAGTTTTAAAACGATTTACTACGATAATTTAAGAGAACGGATAGTAGTTGTGCATGACTTGAAAGTTGATGTATGGGATTCAAATAATTATCAACTATTAAGTAGTTTCGATAAGCCAAATTATTGTTGGGTTAGTCATTATTGCGAGCTAACAGGTGAATTGGCATTTTTACAACCCAATTCTATCACAGTATTAAATATTGAAAGTGGCAATAATCAATTAATCCCAATACAAGAAGAGACGAATTATACAAGGAAAATCCGGTTTTCAGGATCCGGTAACCAACTAGTTTATTTAAAGAATAAAGACAAAATAGGGGTTTTAAATAGGTCTGATAATTTTTCGAAAGTATCTTTTATAAAAGTTAAGAATGTAGAAGATTTTACGGTTAGTAAAACAAGCTTAGCTACACTTCAGAAAGACGAAAATTTAAATGCCTCATTTCAGTTTTTTCAGTTTGATGGAAGTCCCTCTGGTATTCCAAACCTTACAGGCAGAGGGGCTAACACTTTGTTTAATACCATGCAATCGTTTACAGATGAATTAGCATTATACAACTCTTATGATGGTATTTCGCTTATTGCAAAAAGCGGAAGGCCATATACCTTTAATTATCCAGAAGGTATTGAACAGTTTAAGTTTATAAAAAATGTAGGCTTTGTTACAAGTCATAAAAAGTATTTAGACTTTAAAGATTTTGATGGGAGATTACTAACAAGAATATATGTTAATTCCTTTTTTCATGCCAGTATGGTTTATAATACTTCAAAAAAGGTTAGTGAAGCATCTAGTTACTGTTTTATAGGTGATAAAAAATTATTTTTTATAGAAGATGAGCATTCGAAACCCGAAACTTTCGATTTAGAAAGTGCCTATATTAACAAATATGGTCTCGATAAAAATGTACTGGCTTTTGGATCTAGGGATGGAAAACTTCATATCTGGGATTTAGATGCCAAAAAAAAGGTAAAAAGCATAGTTACAAATAAAGGATACCCCCAAGATATATTGATTAATAAATGGAATGGTTTATTGGTGGCGTCTTACCATCAAGATAAAACCATAGATATTTATAATTATAAAACGAATACATTAATTAAGAAGATACAGTTAGAAGATGCTTCTCCATCGGCAATGGCTATAAGTGATTATTGGTTGTGTCTTGGCACCTCTAAGGGAGATTATTATAGTTGGAAATTAGATAGAAATAATGTTTCTGAAGTTCTAGTTAAGGAACCAGGATTAGGTAATGCTATAACCAGTTTGGAGATAATTGGCAATGAGTCTTACCTAGGGAGCTTTGGGCGAATTTTAAAGGCGCCTTTAGAAGTTAAGCTAAAGCGTGATGAAGGTGAAATTATTAAAGGGCATAACGGATTTATAGAATCTATAAAATCCAGTAGAGATGGCAAGTATTTGGCAAGTACCAGTAGAGATGGAACTACTTTGCTTTGGGATACTAAAACAGGATATGCCTTAGAGAATTTTAAAACCGACTCTACTTGGACCAATCAACTTTTACTTAACGATGAACTTATTGTTTTAGGAAATGGGCCAGGTAATACAGGTACGCTTTTTGGCGATGATGCTTTAATAAATAAATTGGAAAACCCTAATCCAGAATTAGTTATTCAATCTTCTAATGCTTCAGCGGTTCGTCAAATGCAGTTTTCACCCAATGGCAAATTAATAGCCAGTTCTGAAACCGATAAAGTATACGTAAGAGAAGTCAATACCGGTTTTCTTATTAGTGAGTTTACTACAAGTAAAAAAGTTGTAAATGATTTTGCCTTTGATCGCGAAGGAAAGTCAATTATAGTTGCTACAGGAAACGGTGTGGAATTTATAGATCCTTTTACGGGTAAGAGTAAAAAGAATATTTCCATGGAAACGCGAGGTAGAAGCATTCATCATATCGATGTTTTTCCAGATAGAAATAGCTTTGTTGTAAATAACATTCATGGCTGGCACCCACCTCTTTTTTACCACTCTAACTCTGGCGCGTTTTTGGGAGAGCTTAATATAAATCCTAATAGAAATCAAAAAGATAATATAATTTTTGATGTTAAAATATCTACTAGCGGAAAGATGTTGGCAACTTATGGAAGCCATTTCATAAAAGTTTTTGAAGTGGACTCTATTTTAAGAACCAAACAAATACTGGCAATTCCACGTAAGAAAATAAATGGTTCTAACACATATTGGAATAACTATCTAGATTTTAGTGATGATTCACAATATCTGTCTTATGTAGAAATGGATCAAGGAAACAATACGGTTATTTACGATATTAAAGAAAAGAAGGAGTTATATAGGTCACCCGGTAAATTGTCAAAGTTTGGGCAAGGAAACGAGTTTCTTTACATGAATAGCGATGTAGGCTTAAGTTTAAAAAAAGTTAACTCCTCCAGTACACTAAATAGGTTTTATCCCAGTACAAATCATTATAGTTTGATTTCGGCAATTGATTATGATTCCAATAACAAACTTTTTGCAACTGCAGATATATGGGGAAATACCAAAGTATGGAATGCCAATACAGGAAAAACTTTAAATGAGCTTAATCGATTTGATAATTATGTATATAGCGCAGATGTTAGTACAAAAGGCGACTACATTGCTTATAACAATAAAACAGGTATCTATTTATTCGATTTAAGAAACTTTAAAGTCATAAAATTAAAAGGTAATAATTACCCCTATTTTGGTGCTTTTTCAAAGCAAGGAGATATGTTTTACTACCGTAACGGTAATGACTATATGGCTTTTAATCTCTTGACTCAAAAAGTTACTAAGCTTTTCGATTCAGGAGTATCTCACGAACACGCCAAAGGAACACAGCTCTCTAGAGATGGGGCGTATTTAATGTTTGTAAATTCCGAAAACAACCACTTATTGTGTTACAACATCTCTAAAAAAGAGAAATACTTTGAATTAAATCTCGATGGTATTGGAGATTATTTAAAAGTATCTTCACCAGAACTGGTAGACTCCAATAAAAAAGTAATTAGAGCAACAGGACTCAAGAATATTAATGGTAAGCAGGTAGAAATTGAGCTTTTCAACTATAATATAGAAACCAAGAAACTTGATAGGTTATCCCCAAAGCGAATACTTAATTTAGAAGATAAATTTAAAGATTTCTATATCAAGGCTAATATGGCTGTAAACCGTGTTTCTCCTAATGAGAAATATTATGCCTTTCAGGATGACTATCATTTAAAAATTCACGATTTAGTGACCAAAAATATTATATATAATGAGTCTTTAAAGAATATAACAAATACTATAGTCTCGGCTAGATTTTCTAGCAACAGCGAATATTTAATCTTAGCTTATCAAGATGGTAAGATTAGAATTCTATCTATTCCCGATTTTAAAGAAGTTAAGCGTTTTTACGGGGCTACTGGTGGGATTTCTGATATTGATATTAAAAGTCATTTTTTAATGGTTTTAGGAACAGACAATAAAATTAATGTTTACGACTTTAAACAAGATTTTAAGCTATTGTACACCTCTACGTTTAAAGAAGGGGGAGAGTTTCTCATAGCTAATAAAGAAGGCTTTTATTATGCTACAAAAGGAACGATTAAATCTGTTGCCTTTAAAAAAGATGAGAAAATATATCCCTTTGAACAATTCGACCTTTATTATAACAGACCAGATAAGGCTTTGGAAAATTTGGTAGATTTAGGTATAGTAGATTCTGTAAGAACAAAAGCGTATCGTCAGGCCTATTTTAAGCGAATTAGCAAGATGGGATTTGAAAAACTCGAGTTAACAAAAGAACTTCATATACCAGAGATTGAAATAAAGACGGCTAATATACCGGTAACGTTAGAAAACAAGAATTTCACATTTGAGATTAAGGCTAAAGATAGTGTCTACAATTTAAATAGAATTAACCTTTGGGTAAATGACATACCTGTCTATGGCAGAAAAGGAAAGTCGTTAAAACCACTTCAATCTAAAGAAATTACTCAAAATATTGACCTTACTTTAATTAGAGGGGGTAATAGGATACAGGTTTCTGTTACCAACGATAAGGGTGTAGAAAGTTTAAGAAAGACCTTTAATATTAATCATGTTGCTCCCAAAGCAAAAAGTAATTTATATGTAATAAGTATTGGGGTGTCTAATTATTTGAATAGTGATTATAACTTAAAATATGCTAAAAAAGATGCAATCGATGTTGGTTCATATTTTCAATCTTTAAGTGATAAATATGCTACTGTAAATAATATTAAAATATTAAATGAAAATGCAACTACTGAAAATATTCTTAAAGTGAAAGACACATTAGAGAATACAAAACCTAACGATATCGTAATCGTTTTTTTTGCAGGGCATGGCGTATTAGATAAGCACTTTGATTATTATCTCGCAACTCACGATATGAATTTTGATGCCCCAGATTTAAAAGGCTTAGCATATGAAGATTTAGAGAGTCTTTTAGACGGGATACCAGCTAGAAAAAAGATACTTTTATTAGATGCCTGTCATTCTGGAGAGATTGATAAAGATAACACTGAGTTTACTAGTACAACTAATAACAATGGTAACATTAAAGTTGCTTACAGGGGCTCTAAAGCTAAAAGCACAAAAAAAGCAAATGTTGGGTTGAAAAATTCATTTGAACTCATGAAGTTATTATTTGCAGATTTAAGAAAAGGTACTGGGGCTATGGTAATTAGTTCGGCTAGTGGTGTGGAGTTTGCTTATGAAGGCGATAAGTGGCAAAATGGGGTGTTTACATATGCTCTGTTAGAAGGGTTAAGAAGTGAAAAATCTGATATTAATGGAGATGGGGTGATTTCAATTTCTGAAATAAAAGATTATGTAGGTAATGAAGTGTCGCGTTTAACGAATGGGCTTCAAAACCCTACATCTCGAGCAGAAAATTTGGAATGGGATTGGAAGTTATACTAAGTGTTATTTACAAAGTTTGAAGCGTTCACAAAGTATAGCTTCAATTTCTTCCTCTGAAACACCTAAACTTTTTAGGTCTAAGATGAAATCTTTGTAAGCCGTTTTTTCTTCTTCGTACTGGTTTCTATCAATTAATTCAAAGGCGAAAAAAGTTAAATTATCTAAATTGGGAAATGCATCTTGCGAAACGGCCCATTCAAAGTGTGTGCTATCATAAAATATAGGAGACTCATTATATAGTGCCAATTGCGAACCGTTGGTTTCGATTTTCAGTAATTCATCCGTTTTAATATTTCTCAAAAACACATAGTAGAATTCGGTGTTTTCTAAAATCTGCCATTTAAATGTAATTTTAGAACTTGCTATTTTAGAATTATTATTTGGTGAAACCATTAACAAATCACTTCTAAAAACACCTGCAATTAAGGCTTTGTCTTCTTTGGTTTTTAGTAATTCATCCCATATATGTTTAAAGTACGCAGCAGTTAAGTTGGATTTCTTTTGCTCTGACTTAAAATTTAGAATATCTCTAAAACCGTATTTCCCATTAACATTAACAAGATAGGTGTTTCCTGAATTGTCAATAGCCGTAAATTCTGCTTGTGGCAGTACTTTTACAAGGTGCTTTTTATTGATCAACGTGCCTTTTTGAAGAAGATTTAATTTGTTATTGTGCTCAACCATAAAAGCGCCTTTACTTTTATATACACACAAGGTGTCCTGAGCTCCCAGATATTGAAAACACAGTAATAATAAAACTAATCTAAAAGGTAACTTTTCCATTGGTATCGCTTTTTTAGATAATCTAAAAGATATGCATAAAAATCTATCATTTCTAGCCCAAATAAGATAAGGATCAATATGGGCGTAACAGATAAGTATACGTTAACCTTTAACAATAAGAGTGCCAAGTATAACAATACAATTGAGATGCTTAGTTGGTATAATTTAATTAAGACATCAAATGCCAAAGTACTTCTTTTGTAAAAACGCATACCGAACATAGTTAGGAAAAAGCAACAGATTATAGCTATTAAATAAACAAGGTAATCGGGAACTTTAGTTATAAAATTTCCACTGGTTAGCATTTTAATAACATTGGCGTGAATGAGCACACCATACATATCGGGAGTGGATTTTCCTGCAAAATTCTCATTTAAAGGCGTGAAGTGTTTGTCTTCAATATCAAAAGGATTTCCAGTAGGCGTTCCTAGGTACCCTAATAACACAATTTTATCCCTCATTGAAGGTATTGATTCTAACTCCAGTAATTCTTGAATATCAAAAATTAAGAACGCATTTAAATTTCCAAAGTAGTTAATGGGTATGCCTTCATTTAGTTTTTTTGAATCAAAATGGCTTAATTTTCCAGATTTTAGAGCCACTTGAGTAGCAAAGGATAATTTATTTTCAGGTGTTTTATAACCTCTAAAACTTCGTATTACCTTATCCTTGTTGTCGAAGTTTACGTTAATAAAACCTTCGACGGGTTTTTCATTTCTGAAATAATCATGATTTTTAATTAAAGTATCATTTTCAAAGTAGTAGGATGTAACAATGTTGTTATGTTTGTTCAGTGCCGATTTTAAAACAGAATCTGTAAACATTTCCTTTTGTTCTTTGAATATAGCATCTAGGCCTATTACTTTTGGATTTTGTTTCTGGATTTTTTCTATGGCTTGTGCAATAGTAAATCTATCAGCATGTTGTATGTTAACTATAATAATATCCTTGTCTATCTTATTAGTTTTGTGAATTTTAGAGTGATAAATATCTGTAAAGCTAAAATCTTTAAAAGCTCTGTAGAATGGGTCTAAGATATTTACGTTGACGAATATAAGTAGTAAGATTCCAGAGACCAGTAAAGTGAGGATGGTGCAAAAAAAGCTATCTCTCCACAGGAGTTTTTTCTTTTCTGAAATCATAAAGTAATATTCTATGTTTTAAATATATAAATTTAAATATAGAACAAAAAAATAGCGACCTATTGGTCGCTATTCTATATTTCGAAATAAAATTATTGTTTAGTCTGCTAAAACAATAACCTTATTGTCTTTTAACTCTAAAGTCCCAGAATTAATTGCCAGCCAAAATCCATTATCAGATTTAGTGAATTTAGATTCAACTTCCTCATCTAAAGAAATATTACCAACAATCTTTACTTGTCCTTCTTTTAATAAAGATACAATAGGAGCGTGGTCTTTAAGCATTTGGAACTCGCCATTCACACCTGGAACAGCAACCGACTCAACTTCTCCACTAAATAAGGTGGCTTCTGGTGATACAATTTCTAAGTACATAAATTTTTAATTAATAATTAATAATCGACAATTATTAATTGATTACGCTTCAGCTAGCATTTTCTCTCCAGCTTCAATAGACTCTTCAATAGTTCCTTTAAGGTTGAAAGCTGCTTCTGGTAAGTGGTCTAACTCACCATCCATAATCATGTTAAAGCCTTTAATAGTATCTTTAATATCAACTAATACTCCTGGAATACCAGTAAATTGCTCTGCTACGTGGAACGGTTGAGATAAGAAACGTTGAACACGTCTTGCTCTACCTACAGCCATTTTATCTTCTTCAGAAAGCTCTTCCATACCAAGGATAGCAATAATATCTTGTAATTCTTTATAGCGTTGTAACAACTCTTTTACTCTTTGAGCACAAGCATAGTGGTCATTTCCTAAAATCTCTGGAGTAAGGATTCTAGAAGTAGAATCTAATGGGTCTACCGCTGGGTAAATACCTAACTCAGCAATTTTACGAGATAATACGGTTGTTGCATCTAAGTGGGCAAAAGTAGTTGCAGGAGCCGGGTCAGTTAAATCATCCGCGGGTACATATACCGCTTGTACTGATGTAATAGAACCTTTCTTGGTTGAAGTAATACGCTCTTGCATAGCACCCATTTCTGTTGCTAATGTTGGTTGGTAACCCACCGCAGATGGCATACGACCTAAAAGTGCCGATACCTCAGAACCTGCTTGTGTAAAACGGAAGATGTTATCTACGAAGAAAAGTACATCTTTTCCTTGTCCGTCACCAGCACCATCACGGAAATACTCGGCGATAGTTAAACCAGATAAGGCTACACGCGCACGTGCTCCAGGAGGCTCATTCATCTGTCCGAATACGAAAGTTGCTTTAGACTCTTTCATGGTCTCTTTATCAACTTTAGCTAAATCCCATCCGCCTTCTTCCATAGAGTGCATAAAATCATCACCGTATTTTATAATACCAGATTCTAACATCTCTCTTAAAAGGTCATTTCCTTCACGAGTTCTTTCACCTACACCAGCAAATACAGATAAACCACCGTGACCTTTTGCAATATTGTTAATTAACTCCTGAATCAATACTGTTTTACCTACACCAGCACCTCCAAATAATCCAATTTTACCACCTTTGGCGTAAGGCTCAATTAAATCGATAACTTTAATACCAGTGAATAAAACTTCGGTAGAAGTAGATAATTCTTCAAACTTAGGTGCTTGACGGTGAATTGGTAATCCAGCCTCCTCAGTTTTAGGTAAGTCACCTAAACCATCAATGGCGTCTCCAATTACATTGAATAAGCGTCCGTAAACGTCTTCACCTATTGGCATTTGAATTGGTGCTCCAGTAGCTATAACTTCTGTACCTCTACTTAAACCATCAGAGGAATCCATAGCGATTGTACGTACAGTATCTTCTCCAATATGAGATTGTACTTCTAATACTAAGGTAGAACCGTCAGGTCTTTTAATTTCTAATGAATCATAAATCTTTGGAAGTTCTGAACCGGCTGCGAATTCAACATCAATAACTGGTCCAACTATCTGTGCAACTTTACCTGTAACTTGTGACATTACTTATCTGTTTAATATTATGCGATTTAATTGTGTGAAAACACGATGTCGTTTTCGGCTGCAAAGATATGGGTTTTAATTAAATATAAAACTTCTTTTCTATTCTTTTTTGGAACAAAAAAACACCTTTGGGTTAAAGGTGTTTTAAATACTATTTTTTAGTCTTATGTTACTGTAGTGTAGGGGAGTAATTTGTTGGATAGTTCCCTACATCGACCAGATTTCCAGAATCTTCAAAATTAGTTCCATACTGGGCATCTATGGCTTTCATAAACTCATTAGCTGCCATAGCATAACCTCTTGAAGTAAGATGAACGCCATCTAAAGAAAAAGCGCCTCCCGTTACCAGATTCGATTTTAGTATAAAATTATTATAAGGGATTCCAGTACTCGCCAACTGTGTTAACAAAGCATTTGCATCTACAAAAGCCAATCCAGCACTAGCAGCAGTGTTTTGTATAACGGTATTGTAAGCATCAATCGCTGTTTTTATTTCCTGTTGTTCACTTGGAAGTAAAACCCATTTGTCTGACAGAGGTAATGTTATACCTTCTGTAGAAAACTGATCAGCAATGGCCTCAGGCAACTGAAACCCTTGTAGTGCATCAGATGACGTTTCGTTAACCTCACCTATAACAGAGAGACTTGGTAAAACCAGTAAGTCATTTTCGTTTGCTTGTCTAGCTTGTCCATAAACATTACCGAAAATTGTGGCTACCACTGGAGCGGCTTCTGCTGGTAAGCCGAACGATTGTAAGAAACCAGGAAATGTGGGGCTAGCTAATAGTGCTCCTGTAATTTGAGCCGAGAGATCTGTTAGGGTTTCATCGTGAATAACAACACCATTAGCTTCGGTAGTTGAAAATGTAATGGTGCGTGATGGGTCAAGAACCGCGAAAATCTGGTTTAAAGCTCCATAAACATTGTTTAGGGTAGGGATTTGTGCTACCAGAGCAGGGCCATTATCTTCATCGTTAGGGTCTAAGGCATTATAAGGAACTGTGGTAAAGTGAGGGATGTCTGTTACATAAGGAATATTGGCAACAACCCCTTTAGCATTACCAGAAGTTAACGTTGCTACTATAGCTCCGTAGGTTTGGGTAAATCCTACTCCTGGAGGGCCATCAAGCGGGGTGATTGGGTCTGACCCATCACCTCCTGAAGTTGCATAACCCAAAACATCATTGGAACCAATCCATAATGAGAAAAATGTAGGAGATTGAGCCATAGAAAGTTCTAATACCGAGGCATTGGGTGTAGAACCCGTCATTCGAATAAAATAAGGGTTAGCTAAACCTAGGGCAAAATTTGAAAGGTTACCATATCCTGGTGCTAACAAATGAAAACTTTTTGCTCCTGGAACACCCATATTGTTGAATGGTCCCGTTGGATTATTTAACAAGATATCTGTTGTAGACATAACGGGCCCAATGACGTCTTCTAAATTTTTAGGCGCACCGCCAGTGGTCACCAATCTGGGTTTAAGTATATGTTCACCTGTAAGTGGACTAAAGATTTTATTTCCTCCTAATATCAATCCACCAATGTTGTCATTCATAAGTGGTTGGGTGAAATCACCACCTCCCAAGAGCGCAAACTTTTGAGATAGTATATTGGGCATGGAATTCTCCTGAGTTGCCTTGAATAGTGCGTTATCGCTAAATCCAGCTGTTAGTGAGTTACCTACAGCTACATACTTCGTAAAATCTACAGAGCCAGTTGTTAGCGCAGGTAATATAATTTCTGGTTGAGGTTCTATATTAGTATCCTTTAATACATCTTCGGGTTCATTACAGGCTGTAAGAATGAATAAGCCAACTAGTAACCATATATATTTAGTATTCATCATTTTCATTTTTTAGTTATTAATTGTCCAAGAAATATAATATTGAGAACCAATGAAACCAGTACCAAAGGCTGTGAAGTACTCATCACCTAATAGGTTTGTAGCCCCAGCTTTGAAGGTAGATTTAAAACTAGGTACCTTTAAATTTATTTGAGCATCTACTACATGAAATTCTGGTACCAATCCGTTTCCAAATGTTGCTTCCCAGAAATAATCATCACTAAATCTGTAAGCTATATTAAATCCGAAATTTTTGAACAATTCTGTATTACCAAAAGAAGCTTTAAACTTGTGTTCTGGGGTGTTGAAATTGGTTGTAAAATCTGGGAATCTACTTCTGTCAAAGTCTAATTTAGCATAGGTGTAACTACCATTTAAATCGAAATCGCCAAACACTTTTGTTGATATTCCAATGGAAGCACCATAGGAGTTCACATCAGCGGGAGAATTGGTATATGTACTCCAAGGCTGAAAATCGTCGTTAGCAATGGCGGCTACTGAAAGTGAATTGTCTCCTACCGTTCCATAAAAAGGCGATATTACGACTTCTTGAGATATGAAGTCTTTGTACCTATTGTAATAGGCACTAAAATCTACTATTAAATTTTCGAATTTACCTCTATAGCCTACCTCGACAGAAGATACTTGTTCTGGTTTTATGATGTCTGGATTTGCAACCTCTAAAACGGCTGGATTCCCAGTTTCGGCGAGTTCCATGACAGAACTTGCGGTATAAGAGTTTTCGTAGGCCACTCTTCCGGTTTGAGTAACTGAAGACCCTTGCCCAAGAGCTTGTCCTTCATTACTAATATCAAACGTTCTTGTGTATCTGTCTAAATTATCAGGGGCTGAACCTACAAGAATAGCTCTACCGGCATCTAAACCAATAAACAAATCTTGGGTCGTTGGATTTCTAAAACCTGTTTGAACAGATGCTCGAATATTATGATTTTCATTTATTGTTAGACCAGCCGATAATCTGGGCGAATAAAAGCCATCAAAAAACTCAGATTTGTCATAACGAATAGACCCTGTTAGCTTTAGTTCCAACAAATCATTCAACTCAATATTTTTTTGTATTTGGGTATAGATACCAAATTCAGAATAATCTATTGGACCATCAGAATCGGTGTAAATTGTTCCAGAAGAATTCAAACTATACCTTCTGTAAGATCCACCAACTTGTATTTCTGCCCAATCAATTAAATGCCCAAAGTTATAATTGGCATCAGAATGATAGTATTTAGAAGCATCTTGGAATTTGGAACCCGTACTTAAATCTGGGTCATTTATACTTCTGTTAAAAGCGGCTATAAATTCAGGAGACCCTGGTTCGAACCTTCCAGATTCGGCTTGAGCTCTAGCAGCAGCATGAGCTTGCGATTCTGTAGCGCCACCTAAGGTAGCACCTGCAAAAGTTTGAATGTACTCACCAAACCACTGCTCGTCGCTTTTCCATGCTCTGTTAATGTTTATACCAGTGAAAACCATATCGTAGGAATCACCTGCTTTATCGGCTACAACATAACCTCTTAAAAAGAAATTATCGTTTTTAAACTCTAGCTTGTGTTGCTGCTGGAAAAAGTTAGCAATGTTATATCTGTTCGTTCCTTGGTATATTGTAGAACCTGTTCCCACTTTACCAACATATTGAATTTCGAAGTCGTCTTTCCAAGGTCTCAAATATAATCCCCAATCGGCCTTCACACTTTCAGCGTTATAATTTGTTAAATCCCTTTCGTTGTAACCAGTTCTGCTTATGTCCACATTGGGTATAATGCCTTTAACACTCTCTGGTGCGAGTGATCTGATGTTAGCAGAAACTTCATCTCCATATACGTTAATACCATCATAATCTAAATCTGCCCTTGTTCTGGAAGGATCTATCTTATCTATTTCGCTTGTTGCTGCCCAGTCGGTACCTTTCAAATATGCAAAGTTGACTTTAGCTGCAAAAACATCATTGAATTTGTGAGCAGCTCGTATTCCAAAATCCCTGTACGTGTTGTCACCAGCAGATTCTTGAGATGTAATACCTTGTTTGTAATAGGCGCTTATACCGTGGTGGTCGAAAGGATTTTTACTACGCATGAAGAGAATACCATTAAAGGCGTTAGCACCATATAGAGCAGAAGACGCTCCTGGTAACAACTCTACGCTTTGCACATCAGTTTCTATCATACCGACTAAATTTCCTATAGGGAAGTTCAAAGCAGGCGTAGAATTATCCATTCCGTCTACTAATTGCATAAATCGGTTATTAGCAAAAGTTGCAAATCCTCTTGTGTTAATAGATTTAAATGTTAAACTGTTGGTGTTTACATCAACACCTTTTAGATTTTCAAGACCATCGTAAAAGTCTGCCGAAGCGGTGTTTTTGATATCCTTGATTCCAAAGCGTTCAACCGTTACAGGAGACTCGAATATACGTTCGGGTGTTCTTGAGGCAGAAATAACAACAGCATCTAGGGATGTCCCTTCTTTAAGGATAATTGCGATATTCTGACCTTTTTCTGTAATTTCTCGTGTGGTAGCTTCGAAACCGACGATACTAATTTTAATGGAAAATGGTGGGTTTTGGTTTGAGGTTAATTCAAAATTACCATCAAAATCTGATACTGTGCCCGTGGTCGTGCCAACAATAATGATATTAGCTCCTGGTAATGGTTGGCCACTCTCATCTTTAACAGACCCCGAAATTGTTGTTTGTGAGTAAGATAAAGAACAAAACAACAAAAAAATAAAAGGAATAATTGTCTTCATTTAGAGTAAGTGAATTTTAGTTTACATAGCAATATATAAATAAATTATCAAAAAACTATGCATGCATAATATAATTTAACAAAAAACAGGTGGTAATTATGCGTTTTTGATAAAAATAGATGTGGAAAAATAAAAATCTCAAGATTTTACATCTTGAGATTTTTTTATGTTGTTGGTGAATAGTGAAATTTTATTCTACTGTAACAGACTTGGCTAAGTTTCTTGGTTGGTCTACATTTTTACCAAGCAATACAGCTATGTGATACGATAGTAATTGTAGAGGAATAGTAGTTAATAATGGAGAGAAAGGTTCTAACGTTTCAGGCACTTCTATCACATGATCGGCCAGTTCTTTAACTTGTACGTCTCCTTCTGTAACTACGGCAATTATTTTTCCTTTTCTTGATTTGATTTCTTGAATATTACTAACTACTTTTTCGTAG